>CAZONU010000020.1:9299-16870 GCA_964581145.1 uncultured Planctomycetia bacterium | reverse complement strand
CTGCCCGAAGGCCGCCGCGGTCTCCCCGGGAAAGCCGACCATGCAGGTGGTGCGCAGGGCGATGCGCGGCTCGGCCCGGCGGAGCCTGATTATGATCCGGCGCAGATCGTCGGCGGTGTAGCCCCGGCCCATCGAGGCCAGCACCTCGTCGGCGGCGTGCTGGATGGGCATGTCCAGGTAGTCGGCCACCCGCCGCTCGCCGAAGAGCTCGATCACGTCGTCGGTCAGGTGCGCGGGATGCGCGTACATCAGCCGCAGCCAGTGGTAGCCGCGTATCTCCAGAAGGCCGCGCATCAGCTCGCCGAGGAGCGGTCGGCCCCCGGCCAGGTCCAGGCCGTAGGCCGCGGTGTCCTGGGCGATGAGCACCAGCTCGCGGGCGCCGTCGGCGACCAGTTCCCCGGCCTCGGTCAGGAGGTCGGGGAGCGGGCGGCTGCGCGCCGGTCCGCGGATCGCGGGAATGGTGCAGTAGGCGCAGCGGTTGCTGCAGCCCTCGGAGAGCTTGAGGTACGCGGTGGCCTTGAGGCCGAAGCGCAGCCGCGGCGAGGAGCCCAGCACCTCCGGCGGGGGGGCCCGGCGCGGCCGGCGGGGCAGGCCCAGCGCCTCGCGGCAGATCGCCGCCAGCCGGGGGTACTTCCTGAAGGGCACCACCACATCGGCGCCGGGAATCCGCCGGGCCCTGGCCGGGTAGCACCCGGCGGCGAGGACCGCGCGCAGGCGGCCGGCCTTCTTCAGCCCCTGGAGCTCGGCGAGGGCCTCGCGGGTCTCGGCCCGGGCGGACTCCAGGAAGGCGCAGGTGTTGACCAGGGCCAGGTCGGCGCCCGCAGGGTCGGCGGTCAGGTAGAAGCCTTCCCCGACCAGGGCGCCGGCCAGCCGCTCGGAGTCCACCTGGTTCTTGGGGCAGCCCAGGGTGATCATGAAGACCACCGGCGGCTCGGCGGGCGGGTCCGGCCGGCGCTGGCGGCGCGCTGCGGTGCGGGGCTTCTTCCTCTTCCTGCTTCTGGTCGCCACGGTGTGGGGATTTTATATGGAAGCGGCGCCCCCCGCCGGGAATTTTTGCGGGAATCGCCGCTTGCGACCCTCTCCGAATGGGGATAGAAACTGTACCGGTTACCGGAGGAAGCCGTCTTGTCCCCGCTTTCCGACTCGGACGTCAGGGACCTCCTGGCCCGGCCGGCCGGCCGGCGCTCGGCCATGCTGCTGGCCGGCTGCGGCTTCGCGGTGCCCAAGCGGGCCGCGGCATCGCTGGCCGGGCTGGCCGCGGCGGCTCCGGACCGGGCGGGATTCAGCGCGCTCGTGCCCGCGCTGCTCGACGACCTGGCCGCGACCGCCGACCCCGACGCGGCGCTCGACGGGCTGGCCAGCCTGGCCGCGGCCGCGGGGAGCGAGTCAGGCGGGGCGCTGCTTCGGCGCTTGGCCGCCGAGCCCGAGGCCCGCCGGGTGCTCCTGGCCCTCCTGGCTTACAGCCGGGCCTTCACCGCGGCGCTGGTCCGCTGGCCGGAGTGGGTCGAGGAGGTCATCAACCCCGGCGAGATCGACTCGGCCCACGCGCGCGAGGAGCTCGCCGCGGGCTTGGCCGCGGAGCTGGCCGGTGCCCCGGACCGTGGCGCCCGGCTCGCCGTCCTGCGCCGCTTCCGCCGGCGCCACACCCTGGGCATCGCCGCGCGCGACGTCGCTGGCCGGGCGGACATCGCCGCGACCACCGCCGAGATATCCGCGGTGGCCGACGCGGTGATCGCCGGGGCGCTGCAGGCGGCCCGCGCGGAGTGCGCCGGCGGCGCCGCCGGCGCGCGCCTGGCGGTCCTGGCGCTGGGCAAGCTGGGCGGGGCCGAGCTCAACTACAGCTCGGACATAGACCTCATCTTCCTGACCGACGCGCCCGGCGCGGGCCCCGCGCGCCTGGCCGAGGAGCTGGTCCGCCAGCTCTCCGAACCCGCGCCCGAGGGCGTGGCCTACCGGGTGGACATGCGCCTCAGGCCCGAGGGCTCGGCCGGCGCGCTGGTCCCGGACCTGGACTCGGCGCTGGCCTACTACCGCGAGCGGGCCCGCGCCTGGGAGCGCCAGGCGCTGGTCAAGTGCCGCCCGGTCGCCGGCGACGTGCAGTTAGGCCGCGCCTTCCTGGACGCGCTGAGCGACTTCATCTGGCAGTCGGGCCTGACCCCCGCGGAGGTGGCCCGGGCCTGCCGGCTGCGCGCCGGGATGGAGCGCGCCGCCGAAGGCGCCGGCGCGGTGGAGGTCAAGAGCGGCACCGGGGGCCTCCGCGACGTGGAGTTCTCCGCGCAGATCCTCCAGCTGGTCCACGGCGCCGATCATCCCAACGTCAGAAAAGCCGGGACCCTCGAAGCCCTGGAGGCCCTGGAAGGCGAGGGCCTGCTCGAGGCCGATAAGGCCCGCCAGCTCCGTTCGGGATACGAGTTCCTCCGGCGCGCCGAGCACTGCCTGCAGACCATGGACGAGCTGGCCCTGCACGCGGTGCCGGACGCGCCGGGGGCGCGCGCGGCCCTGGCCCGGCGGCTGGGCTACGCCGGCAGCCCGGAGAGCGCCCGCGGGGAGTTCGAGGCCGACCTGGCCCGCCACTCGGCGGCGCTGCGCGGCATCTACGAGGAACTCTGCGGCCAGGGCGCCTCGGGGTCGGACCTGGCCGGCCGGCTGGAGGGGCTGCTCGGCGAGGACCAGGAGGCCGAGCTGGTCTCGCTGCTCTCCGTGCTGGGCTTCGGCGGCGGGCGCCGGGCGGCCAAGACCGTCCGGGCGCTGGCCGAGCGCGCCGGCGGCGAGGCCCGCGCCCTGGCCCCGGTGCTCGAGCGCCTGCGCTCGGGGCCCAGCCCCGACCGGGGGCTGGCCAACCTCGAACGGGCGGCCGGCGAGAAGGTCCTGGCCCGGCTGGCCGCCGAGCCCCAGCTGCGCGAGGCCCTGCTGAGCATCGTCGAGCGCAGCGACTTCCTCTCTGAGGTCATGGCCGCGCGGCCCGAGTGCGTAAAGATGCTCGCCCCCGGCGAGGGCGGGCGCGCCCGGCGCGGGCGCGAGCGGCTGGCCGCCGACCTGGCCGAGCTGGCCGCCGGCGCGACCGGCGCCGAGGAACTGGCCGCCCGACTGGCCGCCTTCCGCGAGAGGGAGCTGGTCCGGGTGGGCGCGCGCGACCTCCTCGACGGCGAGCCGCCCGAGGAAGTCTCCGCGGAGCTCAGCTGCCTCGCGGAGCTCGAACTGGAACACGCGCTGCGCGCGGCCGGGGTCCCCGGAGAGGTGGCCGTCCTGGCCCTGGGCCGGCTGGGCGGCCGGGAGATGAGCTACGGGTCGGACCTGGACCTGGTCTTCGTCGACACCGGCGCCCCCGAAGACCCCAACCGCGCGGTGCTGGAGGCGGCCCGCACCCTGACGGCGGCCGGCTACGAGGTGGACACCCGCCTGCGGCCGGGAGGGGCCTCCGGGCAGCTGGTGGCCACGCTCGGCGGCTACCGCGCCTATCGCGACCGGGGCGAGCTGGCCGCCTGGGAGCGCCTGGCGCTGGTGCGCGCCCGGCCGGTGGCCGGCGCGGCGGGCGCGCGCGCTGCGGCCGCGGACTTCCTGACCGAGACGCTCTACGGCTCCGAGCCGCCGGGGGACCTGGCCGCGGCGACCTGGGACATGCGCCTGCGCCTGGAGCGCACCGCCGAGGAGGCCGACTTCAAGCGCGGCTCCGGGGGGCTGGTCGACCTCGAGTTCCTGGCCGAGTACCTGGCCCTGGCCCACGGAGCGCGCCGGGAGGGCCTGCGCTGCCTGGGGACCGAGGGGACCTTCGCCGCCGCGGCCCGCGCCCGGATCATGCCCCGGGGCGAGGCGCGCAAGGCGGTCGAGGCCCACCGTTTTCTGAGGCGCCTGGAGATGCGCGCCCGGGTGCTGGCCGGCCGGCCGGTGCGGGCGCTGCCGGCCGACCCCGGGGAGCTCGACCGCCTGGCGCGGATGATGGACCTGGCCGCCGGGAGCAAGCTGCCGCCCCCCCAGGCGCTCCGGGAGGGCTTCGAGCGTCACACCGCGGCGGCCCGGCGGCTCCTGGAACGGACCCTGCGCGGTTAGAAGGGACCTTATGGCCCGCAAGAAGAAAGCGCCGGCGCCGCGGAGGGGGGGGCTCGATCCTTTTCTGCTCCACGCCGAGGAGCTGGGCGCGGCCCGCGCCAAGGTAATCAACCCCTCCTCGGTGGCGGTGGCCGAGTGGGTCAGGATGAAGTGCCGCTACGGATGCGGCGGCTACGGGGGCAGCCGCTGCTGCCCGCCGCACTCGCCGGAGCCGGCCGTCACCCGGCGGATGCTGGCCGAGTACCGCCGGGCGATCCTGGTGGAGGCCGGCCGGAAGAAGCCGCGCGACTTCGTGCCCGACCTGGAACGCGACCTCTTCCTGGCCGGCTACTACAAGGCCTTCGGCTTCGCCTCCGGGCCCTGCCGCCTGTGCCGGGGCTGCGACCCGGAGGACCCCTGCCGCCACCCGGACCGCGCCCGCCCGGCCATGGAGGCCTGCGGGATAGACGTTTTCGCCACGGTGCGCGCGGCCGGCTGGGAGATTGAAGTCGTTCGCACGGAGGAAGATACGCCGCACTTCTTCGGGCTCGTCCTGGTCGACTAGGCCGGTTTTTCGTTTCACTTCCGCGCCTCTGAGCGGTATAATATAATCGGACGCCGGGGGTGGCATTATCCACGGGGGTGCGAAATCATGAAACTGAGAACGCTGGTTCTGGCGATTCTGACCGTGGCGGTGCTCGGCGCGCAGGCCCAGGCCAGGGGCGTGCGCCGGCCCAGGAGGAAATGGGCCGACCGGGTCCGGAAGGCCATTAGGAAGGAAGTGGAGCGGAATCCTGAGCTGACCGGCATGCGCGCCAGCGACGCCGAGAAGCCGCTGGACTGGCTGACCGACTTCGACCAGGCCGCGGAGCTGGCCGGCCGCGAGAAGCGCCCGCTGATGGTCCTCTTCACCAGCGAGGAGCTGGCCCGGACCAGCACCTCCTGCCGCTTCAAGGCCAACAGCGTGCGCCGCGCCGCGCGCGGCGCCAAGGTGGTCCCGGTCAGGCTCCTGCCGCCGGTGATGCTCTCCAGCAGGGGCGTCCCCAAGGAGGAGGCCGCCAAGCGCCGGGAGCTCCATGCCAAGGCCCAGAAGCGCTACCGGGAGGTGGTCAGAAAGTACGGGATCAGCACCGGGCCCTGCCTGGTGCTGGCCGCCTCCGACGCCGCCCGGCTCAACGCGCAGGTGGCGCCCACCAACGACCAGATCCGGGCGGCCCTCGCGCGGCTGGGCGAGATGATCGAGGCCCACGAGAAGGCCCTGGAGAAGGCCGGCGGGGCCAAGAAGGAGGGCGAGAAGCCCAAGGAGGCCGCGGCCAAGAAGCCCGAGGAGAAGAAGCCGGAGGTCGACCCCGAGGAAGACTTCTAGGCCGCCGCCGGCGCCAACCGAGAACACCCGGCCGTCCCATAGGGGCGGCCGGTTTTCTTTCCCGGCCCCCACTAACCCCTTGATTTCCCGCGCGTTTCCGCGAAACTATTGACCGGCCGAGATTCTTGAGGAGGCGCCTATGCGGCCCCGCTTCGTCCGGAAGACCTGGTCCTTCATGACCGGCGACCTCTGGCGCATCCGCTCGCGGCGCCTCTCGCGCGGGCGGGGGTTCCTCCTGCGGCTCCTGCGGGTGATCATCCTCGCCGGGCGCGGCTTCCGGGACGACAAATGCAACCTGCGCGCCTCGGCGCTGACCTTCTACTCGCTGCTTGCGGTGATCCCCGTGCTGGCCATGGCCTTCGGAGTGGCCCGGGGCTTCGGCCTCCAGGAGAAGATGGAAGCCGAACTGCGCAACTTCCTGAAGCAGGCCCTGCCCAGCGCTCCGGTCCCCGCCGAGGATAAGGGCGATAAGGGCAAGGTTACGCCTCCGGCGGGTACGGAAAAGAAGCCCGCTCCGCCGGAGGGCACCGGCAAGAAACCCTCTCAACCGGACAACGGCGCCAGCTTCGAGCCCCTCGACGAGGGCCAGGACGGGAAGGGCAGGGACGAGCCCGCCGGGACAACCAGCGCCCCTCCGGCGCCCGCCGAGGGCGAGGCCCCCCCGGGCGGGGACACCGCCAGCCAGGTCGCTTACCACATCATTCGCTTCGCGAACAACCTCCTCCAGAAGTCCCAGCAGGGGTGGATCGCCGGCATCGGCGTGCTCATCCTGTTCTACACGGTGATCAAGGTCCTGGGCCAGATCGAGCACTCCTTCAACGACATCTGGGGCATAAGGAAGAGCCGGCCGCTGAGCCGCAAGCTGGCCGATTACCTGGTGGCCATGCTGGTCGGCCCGCTGCTCTTCATGGTGGCCATCTCCGTGACCGCGCTGGCCACCGACCAGGCCACCGCGCTGCTCCAGAAGAGCGCAACGCTCAGCAAATACCTGGGGCCGGCGGTGCTGATGGGCACCAAGCTGCTGCCCTGGGCGGTGGTCTGGATGCTCTTCACCTTCGTGTACGTGTTCATGCCCAACACCAAGGTGCGTTTCAGCTCCGCGCTGATAGCCGGGGTGGTGGCCGGCTCGGTCTACCAGATAGTCAATTGGGCCTACGTCCAGTTCCAGATCGGCGTCTTCAATTACAGCAAGATCTACGGCTCGCTGGCGGCGCTGCCGCTGCTCCTGGTCTGGCTGCAGGTCAGCTGGCTGGTGGTGCTCTTCGGCGCCGAGATCAGCTTCGCCTGGCAGAACGTGGAGACCTACGAGTTCGAGTCCGACTGCCTGGCGGTCAGCCAGAAGTTCAAGCGGCTGCTCTCGCTGCGGGTGGCCCACCTGCTGGTCAAGAACTTCCAGGCCGAGAAGGCGCCGCTGACCGCGGCGGAGGTCTCCCACCAGCTGGAGATCCCCATCCGCCTGGTCAACGAGATCCTCTTCGAGCTGATCGACTGCGGCCTGGTGGCCGAAGCCCGCGAGGGCGACTCCGGCGAGGTGACCTACCAGCTGGCCAGGCCGCCCGACCGCTTCACCGTCAAGTACGTGGCCGACGCCCTGGAGGAGCGCGGCACCCACGATATCCCGGTGGTGCCCAGTCCGGAGCTCGCCCGGCTGGAGCAGAGCCTGGAGGCTTTCAGCCAGGCGGCGGAGAACTCCGGCGCCAACGCGGCGCTGAAGGACATCTGATTCTTGAACCTCCTCCTGGTCTTCGCCGACCAGATGCGCGGCATGGACATGGCCTGCGCGGGGAACGCCCAGGTAATCACCCCCAACCTGGACCGCCTGGCCGCGGGGGGAACGCTCTTCACCCGGGCCTTCGCCAACTCTCCCGTTTGCACCCCCTCGCGGGGCAGCCTCTTGACCGGGCGCTACCCGCTCTCCCACGGCGCGGTGGTCAACGACATCCCCGTGCGCACCGACCTGCCCTCGATGGGCTCCGTCTTCCGGGACGCGGGCTGCGCCACCGGCTACGTCGGCAAGTGGCACCTGGACGGCTGCCCGCGCGACAAGTTCACCCCGCCGGGCGAGCGCCGCCTGGGCTTTGATTACTGGGCGGTGCACAACTGCACCCACGCGTACTTCGACTCGTTTTACTACGCGGACACCGACGAACGAATACCCATCGCCGGCTACGAGACGGAG
>CAZONU010000020.1:6641-9289 GCA_964581145.1 uncultured Planctomycetia bacterium | reverse complement strand
GGGCGACCCCTTCTGCCTGGTCCTCTCCTGGGGCCCGCCGCACAACCCCTACGAGAAGGCCCCCGAGCGCTTCAAGGCCACCTACGACCCGGCGAAGATAGAGCTGCGCCCCAACGTGCCCGCGGAGTCTGCGGACACCGCCCGGCGCGAGCTGGCCGGCTACCGGGCGCACATCACCGCGCTGGACGAGCTCCTGGGCAGGCTGCTGGACAGGCTCGACGAGCTGGGGCTGGCCGGGGACACCCTGGTGGTCTTCACCTCCGACCACGGGGATATGCTCCACTCGCAAGGCCGCACCCGCAAGCAGCAGCCCTGGGAGGAGTCCATCAGCGTGCCGCTCGTATTCCGCGGGCCGGGAGTGCCGCGCGGCAGGGTTGCTGACGGGCTCATCGGCGTGGTCGACCTGCTGCCCACGGTCCTGGGGCTCGGCGGGCTGGCGATTCCCGATTCCGTGCAGGGCCGCGACCTCTCCGGGCTGGTCCGCGGCCAGGGGCCGGGGCGGGACGCGGTCGTGATCATGGACATCTGCACGGGGGACGAGGGCTTCCGCCAGGGGGTCAGGGAGTGGCGCGGCCTGCGCACCGCGCGCCACACCTACGCCCGCAACATCGACCGGCCCTGGGTGCTTTACGACAACGAAGCCGACCCCTTCCAACTCCGCAACTTGGCCGCCGATCCCGCCCACGCCGAGCTTCGCGAGGAGCTCGACCGGCGCCTGGCCGCCGAGCTGGCCGGGACCGGCGACGCGTTCCGGCCCTGGCCAGAGCTGCTTCGCTCCCTGGGGCTGGTCGGGCTCTGGAACCAGCGCGAGGAGCACCTGCACGGCGAGGGGGGGCGCTTTCTGGCGGACGGGTAGAGGCGCCCCGGCCCCGGCCGGGGGCGAAATTCCCTGCCGGACCTTGAAAAAAGGCCGTCGTCGAGGCAAGCTATAGCATCTGAGAGAGCCGGCATGCTTGCCGCCGCCGGCCGCCAGAGCAGCGAGCTCCGATCTGGGAAGGGGCGACTTCATGGCAGACCTCAAGGGCAACGCGGTTTTCGCCCAGTCCGGCGGACCGACCGCGGTGATCAACGGCTCGGTCGCCGGGGCGGTTCAGGAGGCGCTGGAGCACGACTGCTTCGAGTACCTCTACGGCGCCTACAACGGCATTCTCGGCGTGCTCGGGGAGGATCTCTTCGACCTGCGCAAAGAGCGTGCCGACGACATCGAGAACCTCAAGCGCACCCCCGCGGCGGCGCTGGGCTCCTGCCGCTACAAGGTCAGGAAGTCGACGGACCTGGAGCGCATCGTGGAGGTCTTCAAGGCCCACAACGTGCGCTACTTCTTCTACGCCGGCGGCAACGACTCCATGGACACCGCCGACAAGGTCGCTAAGCTGGCCGGCGAGGGCGGCTGGGAAATGCGGGTCATGGGCATCCCCAAGACCATCGACAACGACCTGGCCCACACCGACCACACCCCCGGCTACGGCTCGGTGGTCAAGTACAACGCCACCGCGGTGATGGAGGCCGGCCGGGACACCGAGGCGCTCTGGACCCACGACACCTGCACGGTCATGGAGATCATGGGCCGCAACGCCGGCTGGATCGCCGCGGGCACCGGCCTGGCCCGGCGCGAGCCGGAGGACGCCCCGCATCTCATCTACCTGCCGGAGCGCCCGGTGGCGCTCCAGAAGATCGCCGAGGACGTGGCCGGCTGCCTCAAGCAGTTCAAGCGCTGTTTCATCGCCGCCGGCGAGGGCGCCAGAAACGAGCAGGGCGAGCACCTGGCCGCCATGGGCGGGGACTTCGGCCGGGACGACTTCGGCCACGTGCAGCTCGGCGGCGCCGCCGACTTCCTGCGCGCCTTCATCGAGAAGGAGGTCGGCGTCAAGTGCCGCACCAACAAGGCCGGCACCGCCCAGCGCAACGCCATGCACTTCGCCTCGCTGACCGACGCCCAGGAGTCCGCCGCCTGCGGCGCCGCCGCGGTGCGCAAGGCCGCCAGGGGCCAGAGCGGCTTCATGGTCACCCTGGTCCGCGAGAAGGGCCCGGTCTACCGCTGCTCGACCGGCACCGCGCTGCTCTCCGACGTGGCGGGCGGCGAGAAGCTCCTGCCCGACGAGTTCATCAACGAGGCCGGCAACGGGATCACCGAGGCCATGAAGGAGTACGTCAAGCCCCTGGTCCGCGGCGAGGCGCCCATCAACGTGGGTCCGGACGGCCTGCCCGTCTACGTGCGCCTGCAAAAGCGCTACGTGCCCAAGAAGCTGGCCCAGTGGCTGGCTGAGACGAAATAGGGAGGGCCTTCCGGGGCAACGGACTATGGAACTCCGCTTCTGCGACGCCTGCGGCTCCCGAATCGATGAGGAGGACCTCTCCTCCGGCCGCGCCACGGAAAGCGGGGACTTCTGCTACTGCCCCAAGTGCACGAAGGCCAAGCGCAAGGAGGCTGGCCCCCCGGAGGCGTCCGCGCCGCCCAGGCGCGCGCCCAGCACCAAGAAGCTGCTGCGCTCCACGCCGGGAGGCGGCTCGCGGCCCAGCCCGCGCTCCACTCCCGCCAGGGGCACCCCGGCGAGGAGCACGCCGGCCCGGGGCACCCCGGCCAAGGGCCGGAAGAGGCCGCCCTCCACCACCACCAGGCTGCCCGGCCGCAGGCCCAGGCCCTCCAC
>CAZONU010000020.1:6062-6631 GCA_964581145.1 uncultured Planctomycetia bacterium | reverse complement strand
CGCTTCGGCAAGCTGCTCGAGCGCGGCGGGGAAGCCGACGCGGCACCCGGTTGGGACCGGGCGCTGCGCAGCGGCGCGCTCCTGCTCCTGGGCGGGCTGATCCTCGGATATCTGGGGCTGATGTTCCTGGTCAGGCAGGGCATCGTGACGCTCGACGGCGGAGGAGACGCCACCGTCCAGCAGCCGCCGGACGAAGTCCCGCCGCCCGCGGCCAAGGCCCCGCCAGCCCCCAGCGAACTGGCCGCCAGGGCCCTCTCCGCCACGGAGGTGGATCTTTCCTGGAAGGACAACTCCGGCGCCGAAACCGGCTTCGCCATCGAGCGCCGCAAGGGCGCCGGCGATTGGGAGAAGGTAAAGACCCTCGCGGAGGACGAGACCGGTTTCACGGACAGCAGGCTGGAAGCTGAAACCGCGTACGCCTACCGGGTGCGCGCGGAGGGCCAGGGCGGCAGCTCGAAGCCCAGCAAGGAGGTCAGCGTCAAGACCCTCGCGGCCGATGCGGCCCCCGGTCCCGAGCTGGCCGCGCCGGGCGGTGGCCTTCCAGTCCACGCGCCGCAGGTCGTCGCCCG
>CAZONU010000020.1:0-6052 GCA_964581145.1 uncultured Planctomycetia bacterium | reverse complement strand
GGGCGGGGTGGAGGCGAGGGAGCTGTCCGCCACCGAGGTCCAGCTCACCTGGAAGCATGACTCCAGGAACGTGACCGGTTTCGCTATCGAGCGGCGGGAGGTCGGGCCCGCCCCCTTCATCGTGGAGCTTGCCAAGTACAGCGGCAAAGGGACGGTACCGAAGGTCGTGGCGGCCGGCGCGAAGCAGAGCTTCCGCGTCGGCGCCCCCGTGCCCATCGACAAGCCCGAACACAGGTGGACCAAGGTCCCGCCCGAGATGGCCGGCGCGGCGCGCCTGTTTACCGCTCATAAGGACCGGGGGCAGCAGGGCGCCGCCGACAGGTACGTGGTCCGCGTCTCGGAGCCGTGTGTCATCTACCTGCCTGTGCAACCCAGCTTCAAGGGCAAGAAGCTGTCCTGGATGAAGGGCCGTTGGCAGGACTCGCGCAAGACCTGCGAATCGGTGAACGCCGGCAGGAAGAACATCTGGAAGATATGGAAGCTGAAAGTTGATCCCGCCGGCCCGGTAATATTGGGCAGCAATCCCAAGCCGACCTCCGGCTGCACGCCGTACTTCTTCTCACCCCTTACCCCTGAACGGCCCGCACCCTTCACCGTGAAGGTCGCGAAATACAACGGCGGTGCGCAGAAGCCGAGAATCGCAGCTGCCGGCTCTAAAGACGCCTTCAAGTCCGGCGCTATCGCGGCCCTCGGATCCAAGAACACCGTTAAGAATGTGCCGCCGGCGCTGGAGGGGAAGACCCGCCTCCTGACCGCCGTCGAAAAGGCCGGCACCAAGGCCCAGGGCACCTACGTGGTCAGCGTCTCGGCGCCCTGCCGGGTGTACCTCATGCTGCACCGGAAGAGGAGCAGGAAGAGCCTGCCCTGGGAGGACAAGTCCTGGGAGGGGGCGAAGCTGCGCGGCAGCTACCAGATCGCCGGGGAGGGCTGGTGGACCAGCTACTTCTGGAAGAAGGACGTCCCTGCCGGCGAGATCTCCCTCGGCTGCGATCCGGGCAGGGCGATAAGCTACGTCTTCGTCCCCAAGGCGGGAGCATCGAAGGCGCCGGGCGCGGACAAGTGGACGGCGGTGACCACCGTCGAGAAAGGCGAGACCTCCTGCAAGGACACCGGCCTGGAGGCCGGCACCAGGTACGAGTACCGGGTGCGCGCCAGGGGCAAGGACGGCGACTCTCCCTGGTCCGAGGTGGCGGACATCACCACGCGCGCGACGGGGCCGACGGTTGGGACTGCCGGGGAGCTGACCGCCAGGCCGGTCTCTCCCACCGAGGTCGAGCTGACCTGGAAGGGGACGTTCGCGGAGAAGGGTTCGTACTTCATCGACCGGGGCAAAGATGATGAGGAAGAGCGGAAGCAGGTCGGCGAACTGAAGAAGGGGGAGTTCATCTTCAGGGATGCCGGGCTCCAGCCGAACACCCGCTACGCTTACGTCGTCCGCGCGATCCTGCCCGGCGGCGAGAAGGTCTCCAAGCCGGTGGCGCTGACCACTCCGGCCATCGTCGGCGAACTCAGCGCCAGGCTGGTTTCGACCACTGCAGTGGAACTGACCTGGAAGGGACTGCCGGCCGCGGGCCCGGCGCACACCGTCGAGTACAGAGACAAGCCGGACGCAGAATGGAAAAAAGGACAGCCGGTTCGTTCCGAGGAAGGCAGCAGCAGGGCGAGGCGGCTTTCCCCCGACACCGAGTACCACTTCCGAATCCGCGTCAACAGCGTTCCTCCCAAGTACACGGAGGTGGCGACCGTCCGCACCCTGGCGCCCGGCGCGGCGCACCCGGCCGCCGGCAAGCTGACCGCCAGGGCGCTTTCCGACATGGCCATCGAACTAACCTGGAAGGGCGCTTTCATCGAGAAGACGAAATACAGCCTGTACAGGAAGCCGGGCTCGAAAGGCAGCGCTTGGGAAGTACAAGGGCAGTTCAAACCCAGCGCGTTCAAGCGGACGGACACCGGCCTGAAGCCGGCCACCGAGTACACCTACCGGGTGCAGGTCGCCGGCAGGGCCGGTTTCGGCCTTTCAAAGGAGATCAAGGTCTGCACCCTGGCCAAGGGGCAGAAACTGCCCCCGCCCGGCGCGCCCGCCGCGCCGGGCGAGCTCAAGGCCGCTGTGGGGCTCCCCAACCGGATCGCGCTGACCTGGAAGGACAACTCCGATAACGAGACCAACTTCGACATTGAGCGCGCTTACAGCGCCGACGACCTGCTGCGCGTCGGGCCGACGGTCAAGTACAGCGGGGCGGCCAGGAGGCCCTACGTC
Organism: uncultured Planctomycetia bacterium; assembly: GCA_964581145.1. Lineage (GTDB taxonomy): Bacteria > Planctomycetota > SZUA-567 > JAKLDR01 > JAKLDR01 > CAZONU01. Next base: position 3,795 of record CAZONU010000020.1, on the reverse strand, counting down.
GCCCCGGCCGGCTCGGCGCAGAGCTTCCTGCCCGGCGCTATGGTCGCCCACAACCGCCAGGTGCGCTGGAGCGAGGTCCCCCACCAGCTCTGGGGCAAGGCCCGCCTGGTGACCGCCTACGAGGACAGCGGCTCCAAGAACGCCGGCAAGAAGTACGTGGTCAACGTGTCCGGCCCCTGCACCGTGTACCGGCTGGCCCCCCGGGAGACCGGCGGCAAGAAACCTGCCTGGATCGGGCGGTCGTGGAATGACTCGGGCCTGACCTGCAAGTCGGTCGACGGCGCGCGCAAGACCAAGACGTGGCACCTCTGGAAGATGGAGGTCAAGGCCGCCGGCCCGGTGACTTTACCTTGCCACCCCCATAAGAAGAAGAGCGCCGCGCCCTACGTCTTCGCCAGCGGCCGGATGCGCTGGCGGACCGTGGCCAGCATCGGCCGGGACCGCCAGACCTATGTGGACTCCGTGAGGATCGGCGTGCAGTGCTTCTACCGGATCCGGGCCACCAACATCAAAGGCAAGTCGGCCTTCTCAAGAGTGGTTTCCGTGGTCATCCCGCGCAGGAAGCTGAAGTAGCGCTGATGCGCGTCCGCCGTCCGGCGCTTCCCGGGTTGCTGGCCGTCCTGCTGCTTTCGGCCGGCTGCGCCAACCCGCGCGCCGGGCGCGAGTACATGCCCCTGGCGGTGGGCAGCCAATGGGACTACCGGGTGTCGCTTTCCGACGGCCGCCGGACGCGGCGGCGCATGAAGATCACCCGGCAGACCTCCGAGCTCACCTACGAGGCGTCCGACGGCGGGGAGCGCGCCCTGTGGAGCTGGGAGGACGGCTTTCTGTCGTTCCAGCAGGGCGCCCGGCGCATCTATCTGCTGATCCTGCCGCCCGGCCAGGGCGCCGGCTGGTGGACGGTCACCCCCGAAGGCGTCCGGGTCTGGTGCAAGGTCCGGGGGCGCGGGACGGTGTCCGTGCCCGCGGGGGTCTTCCCCGACTGCGTCGAGGTGCTCATGGAGCCGGTCGGCGGGAAGACCGAGATGCGCCACTGGTTCGCGCGCGGCGTGGGCTGGGTACGCTACTCCTACGGCCCGCGGGGCGCGAAGCCCTGGATGGTCAGGGAACTCGTGAGCTACGAGATCAAAAGGAAGACGAAATGAGCGCCGGGCGCTCGCGCCTCGCCGCGCTGCCCGCGGTGGTCCTGGCTTTGGCTGGGCTGGCTGCGGCCACCGCGGTGCCGCTGAGCCTGAGCCGCGGCCGGCCGGTCGCTTCCTCCCGCGCCGTGCGGATCGTCTCGTTGAGCCCGGACGTCACCGAAATACTCTTCGCCATGGGCCTGGGCGATCGCCTGGTGGGGCGCACCTCGGCCAGCGACTACCCGCCCGAGGCCGCGCGCGTCCCCGTCGTCGGCGGCTACGGCAAGCCCTCGGTCGAGAAGATACTCGGCGCCAAGCCCGACCTGGTAACCGGCAGCGGGCTGGGCCTGGCCGCGCAGGTTCGGGAAATAGAGCGCGCCGGCATACCGGTCTACATCGGGTCCGCGAAGACCCTGGGCGACGTGGCGGACTTCTTCGAGGAGCTCGGCCGCCGGGCCGGGAGCCCGGAGGCGGGTACGGACCTGGCCACCGAGTTCCAGGCGGCCTTCGCCGCCGCGCGCGCCCGGAACGCGGGGTTGTCCGAGGAGGAGCGACCCAAGGTCTACCTGGAAATCGCCGGCAACCCCATCTGGGCAGCGGGCAGCGGCACCTTCATCGACGAGCTGATTCGCGCCGCCGGCGGGCGCAACGCGCTGGCCGGCCTGGGCTCCGGGTACATCCGCCCGACCGCGGAGGACGTCATCAAGCTCGACCCCGACGTCGTGCTCCTGACCTACATGAGCCCGGACAAGATGGCCGCCGAGGAGCGCTTCGCGCGCCGGCCGGGCTGGGGGCGGGTTACCGCCGTAAGAAACGGACACGTCTGGGCGGACATCGACACCAATCTCCTTTTGCGTCCCGGGCCGCGGCTGGTCGACGGGCTGGGCATACTCTCCGCGCGGCTGGGCGCGGTGCGCGCGCGGGGTGCGAAGAAGTGAGGCGCCGGGGCGACCTCTTTCTGCTGGCCGCGCCGCCGGTGCTGCTCCTGGCTGCGGCCGCGGGACTCCTCTTCGGGCCCATGCGCCTCACGCCGGGCGAACTCTTCGGTGAGTACCGGCACATCCTCGAAATGCGCCTCCTGCGTGTGCTCCTGGCCATGGCGGTGGGCGCCTCGCTGGCGGTGGCCGGGGTGCTCTTCCAGGCGATACTCCGCAATCCCCTGGCCGACCCCTACGTGCTGGGGGCCTCCAGCGGCGCGGGGCTGGGCGCCGGGCTGGCCATCGTCGTCGGGCTGGGCGCGGGGCTCTTCGGGGCCTGGACCGTGCCCCTGAGCGCCTTCGCGGGCGCGGTTCTGTCGGTGGCCCTGGTCTACCGGCTGTCGCTGACCGGGGGGCGCATTCCCCGGATGACGCTGCTCCTGGCCGGGGTGGTGGTCGGCTACCTGCTGGGCGGAGCGCTGCTCTTCATGGTCTCGACGCTGGGCGCCACCCGGCTTCACGACGTGATGTGGTGGCTGCTGGGCTCGCTGGCCGCCCGGGAGCCCGGGCTGGTGACCGCCGCGTGGTGGTTCGCCGCCGCGGGCACCGTGGTCGCCTGGCTCCTCTGGCGGGACCTCGACCTCTTGGCCCTGGGCGAGGAGCAGGCCGCGCACCTGGGGCTCAGCCCCGAGCGGGCCAAGCGCGTTTTTTTCCTGGTGGGCAGCGGACTGACCGGCGCGGCGGTGGCGGCCAGCGGGATGATCGGCTTCGTGGGACTGGTGGTGCCCCACCTGGTGCGGCTGATAATCGGCCCCGGCCACCGGCGGCTGGTGCCCTGCGCGGCCCTCACCGGGGCGATCTTCCTGGTGCTGGTGGAGCTGGTGAGCCGCACGGCGCTGCCCGGCCACGAGATTCCCGTGGGCGTGGTCACCGCCTTCGTGGGCGGGCCCTTCTTCCTGTGGCTGCTGCGCCGACAGCGCAAGGTCTTCTGGGGATGAGGCCGTGAGCGCGCTGATCGAGACCCGCGACCTGGCTTTCAGCTACGGAGAGAGCGAGGTTTTCAAGGACGTGTCGCTGGCGCTGGAGCCCGGCGAGCTCGCCGCCCTGGCCGGGCCCAACGGCGCGGGCAAGACCACCCTGCTCAAGGTGCTCAGCGGGGTGCTGGCCCCGCGGGCCGGCTCGGTCACGTTGGAAGGCCGGCCGCTGAACGAGCTCGGCCCCCGCGAGATCGCCCGCCGCACCGCCTTCGTGGGGCAGGAGCTGGCCGCGGAATTCTCCTTCACGGTGGAGGAGCTGGTGCTCATGGGCCGCGCGCCGCACCTGGGGCGGCTGGCGCTGGAGACCGAGCGCGACTTCGAGATCGCCCGCGAGGCCATGAAGTCGACGGGGGTGCATGAGTTCGCCGACCGGGCCATCGACGAGGTTTCCGGCGGCGAGCGCCAGCGGGCCTTCCTGGCCATGGCCCTGGCCCAGGAGCCCAAGCTTCTCTTGCTCGACGAGCCGGCCAGCCACCTGGACCTGGCCCACCAGATCGCCTTCTTTGACTTGTTAGCTGAGCTGGTCGGCCAGCGGGGCATCGCCGCGCTGGTCGCCGGGCACGACCTCAACGTGGCCGCGGACTACGCCTCGCGCCTGCTGGTCCTCGCCGGCGGGAAGCTGGTCGCCGACGACGAACCCGGGAAGGTGCTCACCGCCGAGCTGATCAGGGAGCACTGGGGCGCGGAGGTGGTGATAACCGCCAGCCCGGCCAGCAATAG
>CAZONU010000019.1:2956-25523 GCA_964581145.1 uncultured Planctomycetia bacterium | reverse complement strand
GCGAGCACACCGCGCAGTGAAAGCACCGCCGGGCCTCAGCCTCGGCGGTGGCCCGGTCGAAGCCCTGGTTGACCTCCGCGAAGGAGCGAATGGCCTCGGCCGGGCTGAGCTTGCCGGCCGCCGCGCGGGCCAGGCGCGGGAAGTGGTCGAAGTTGATCCCGGTGGTGTCGACCACCTCGCTGCTCCGCGGGGCGGCGCCGGACTTCTCCAGGCGGTCCACCGAGAAGCTGGTCGGGGAATGCTCGATCTCCGCCAGGGCCTCGGACCAGCTGGCCCCCGAGAGGTACTCCTCGAAAATCGCGGCGGCGATCTTGCCGCTGCCGATGGCGTTGGAAACCATCTTCACGCTGGTAGTCAGATCCCCGCCGGCGAAGACCCCCTCGACCTCCTGTCCGCTGGCCTCGTCGATCAGGGTCCCGTTGTGGCCCAGCACGTAGCCGCGGGGCAGGAAGCGCAGGTCGGCCTCCTCGCCGGTGGCCAGCAGCACCGTCTCGGCGGGGTAGTCTTGGAAGGAGCCCTTGATGGGCACCGGGCGGCGGCGGCCGGACTCGTCGGGCTCGCCCAGCCGGCAGCGCGCGCAGCGCACCGCATTCACCCGACCGTTCTTGCCCAGGATGTCCACGGGCTGCAGCAGGAAGGAAAGCTCCACCCCCTCACGCTCGGCCTCCAGGACCTCCTCGGGAATGGCCGGCATCTCCCCGCGGGTGCGCCGGTAGAGCACCAGGACCTGGGAACCCAGCCGCAGCGCGCTTCGCGCGCAGTCCATGGCGGTGTTGCCGCCGCCGACGACCACCACGCGCCGGCCGAGCCTGGGCCGCTCGCCGTAGTTTATGCGCCGGAGGAGATTGAGCCCGGAGTGCACTCCCTTGAGGTTCTCGCCGGGAATGCCCGGCTCCCGCGAGCGATGGAAGCCGACGGCCACGTATATGGCCTGATAGCCGCCGCGCAGGTCCTCGAAGGAAAGGGTCTTGCCGACCTCCACGCCCATGCGCAGCTCGACGCCCCGGGCGGCGATCTTCTCGATCTCCTGAGCGAGGACATCCTTGGGCAGCCGGTAGGTTGGTATCCCGGTGCGCAGCACGCCACCGGGCTCCGGCTCGCGGTCGAAGACGGTGACGCTGTAGCCGCGGCGGGCCAGGTGATAGGCGCAGCTCAGGCCTGCCGGCCCGGAGCCGATCACGGCAACGCGCTTGCCGCGCTTTTTCTTGACGGGCTTCCCGCCGGGCAGGCGCAGGGCCAGGTCGCCCAGGTAACGCTCGACGGAGTGCACGGCGAGCGCTCCACCCCACTCCGCGCGGTTGCAGCCCGACTCGCAGGGGTGGTAGCAAACCCGCCCGCAGACCGCCGGGAGGGGGTTGTCCTCACACAGCAGCCGCGCGGCCTCGGCGTCCTTGCCGCGGGCCAGCAGGTCCAGGTATCCCTCGATGTTCTCGCCGGCCGGGCAGCGGGTCAGGCAGGGCGGGGTCTTGTCCTTGAACTCGGGGCGGACGTTGCGCCAGCTTCCGGTGGGGTTGGTCAGCATCGAGCCGCCCGGCACCGACACCGAGGCAATAGGTAAGTCGCCCGCGCCCCTGAAGACCGTCGGCTCGGCGGCCGAGGCGGGCAGGCGGCGGTTATAGCGTTTCGGTGTGATCGTACGCTTGCCGCGCGGCATGGACGTTTTCCTGCGCTTTGATGGGAACCGTATCGGCGATGGCCGTGGCCACCGACTCTATCTTGACCAGCCCGGTGGCCTTGCTGAAGGCCCCCAGGATGGCGGTATTGACAATGGGTATGGCCGCCGAGCCCAGCCGGTTCATAACCGCTATGCCCGAGGCGTCCACCAGGCACAACCGGAAGCCCTTGGGTATCCCCAGGCGGTCCTGCGCGCTGGCCGAGTTGACCACTACCCAGCCGCCCTTTTTGAGACCGGCCATCACCACTCCGGTACCCAGCAAGTTGGGGTCCAGGACGATGACGTGATCCGGGTTGTAGATGTAGCTGCGCACCCGGATGGGCCGGTTGTCGAAGCGCACGAAGGCGGCCACCGGCGCCCCGCGGCGCTCCATTCCGAAGGCCGGGAAGCTCTGCACAGAACGGCCCTCATTGTGCAGAGCCACCGCCAGAATCTGCGCGGCCACCACCGCGCCCTGACCGCCTCGCCCGTGGATGCGGATTTCGGTCAAAGAGGCCTCCCGGAACCGACAGGATTCAGGGCCCGCGACACCCTGACAAATGCGATTATTTCACCCCGGCGCAGCGGTGTCAAGTGACTTGAAAAGGCCTCCCGGAGCGGCCTGACCCGAGCCTGCAAGTCATTTGCCAAACCGCCGCCCCCGGGTAAACTCCCGCCCCGAACCACTTGAAGGAGCGGGACATGCGAAGCGTCCAGCGAACCGATCTGGGGGGAGGCGCCTGGCAGCTGGCCCAGGTCGGCGGCGAAGGCGGGCCGCTTCCCGCCACCGTGCCGGGCACGGCGCACACCGACCTTCTGGCCGCCGGGCGCATCCCCGACCCTTTCCTGGGCTTGAACGAAGCGGAGGTCCAATGGGTCGCCGAGCGCGACTGGGTATGGAACCGCAGCTTCGAGGCCTCCGCGGAACTCCTGGCGCGCGGCCGGGTGGAGCTGGTCTTCGAGGGCGTCGACACCGCCGCCACGGTCTCTCTTAACGGAGAAAAAATCGCCCGCAGCGACAACATGTACGTTCCCCTGCGCATCGACGTCAAGGGCCGGCTCCGCGCCGGCGAGAACCGCCTGGGGGTCCGCATCGAAAGCCCCCAGCGCGTCCGGCGCGAGCGTGCGGCGGCGGCGGGCCTCAACCTGCCCGAGGCTTTCAACAAGGCCGCGGCTTACCTGCGCAAGGCCCCCTACTCCTTCGGCTGGGACTGGGGTCCGGCGCTGCCGGCCAGCGGCATCTGGAAGCCGGTCTATCTTCAGACCTACGACGCGTGCATCGCCGACGTCTGGCCGCGCGTTCGCCTGGCCGAGGACCTGGACTCGGCTGAGCTGGCCCTCGAGGTGGAGATTGAAGCGGCCGCCGGCTTCGGTGGCGAAATCGAGGCGGTGCTTTCCGGTCACGGGCAGGAGATTTCGGTCCGCGGAGAGGTGAAAGCTCCGGCCGGGACTTCTCTTCACAAGCTGTCCATCAACGTTGAGAAGCCCGAGCTCTGGTGGCCCAACGGACTGGGAGACCAGCCGCTCTACGATCTCGAGGTGCGACTGACTGCCGGCGGGAAGGAGGTCGACTCCTCCCGACGGCGAGTCGGTTTCAGACGCATTGAGCTGGCCCGCGAGCCCGACGAGCGGGGCGAGACCTTCTTCTTCCGGGTGAACGGCTATCCGGTCTTCTGCAAGGGCGCCAACTGGATACCGGACGATATCTTCCTGCCGCGCGTCACCCGGGAAAGCCTGGCCCGGACGCTGGCGATGGCGGGCGCGGCGCACATGAACACCCTCCGCGTGTGGGGCGGCGGCGCTTACGAGTCGGAAGACTTCTATGACCTCTGCGACGAGATGGGTTTCCTGGTCTGGCAGGACTTCATCTTCGCCTGCGGGATGTACCCCGACCACCTCGACTGGTTCCGCGAGTCGGTGCGCCGCGAGGCCGAGGCCAACGTGAAGCGCATCCGCGGGCGCGCCTGCCTGGCGCTGCTCTGCGGCAACAACGAGAACCACCAGGGCTGGCACGAGTGGGGCTGGAAGAAGAGCGGCAAATACGACCGCTTCTACGGCGAGCGGCTCTATCATGAAGTCCTTCCCGACGTGTGCGCGCGCCTGGCGCCGGAGGTCCCCTACTGGCCGGGCAGCCCCTTCGGCGGCGAGAAGCCCAACAGCCAGGAGCGGGGCGACATGCACTACTGGGGCGTCTGGCACCGCCAGGAGCCGGCCGAGGGTTATGAGAAGCTCACCTGCCGCTTCCTCAGCGAGTTCGGCTTCGAGTCCGGCCCGCCCATGAAGACCGTCCGCGAGCTCGCTGGAAGCGGCGAGCTCCGCCCCGATTCGCCGGTGATGCTGGCCCACGAGAAATGCACCAATGGTCCAGAGAAGCTGGGCCAGTATCTGGAAACCGAGTTCGGCGCGCCGACTGCCGACGTTACCGAGTGGGTCTGGCGCTCGCAGTACGTGCAGGCCCACTGCGTGGGCACCGCCCTGCGTCACACCCGCCGGCGCTTCCCGGACTGCGGGGGGGTGCTCTTCTGGCAGCTCAACGACTGCTGGCCGGTGACCAGCTGGAGCTGCATGGATCACAAGTGCCGGCCCAAGGCGCTGTGGTTCCAGGCCCGGCGGGACTTCGCCCCGGCGGCCTGCTCACTGGCCGATGAGGGAGGCGAGCTCTCCGCCTGGCTGGCCTGCGACCGGCCGGAGAATCTTCCCGCCGGCCAGGTCCGCGTCAGGCTGATGGACTTCGCGGGCAAGGTCCTCTTCGCGGAGACGGCCGACTTCCAGGGCGCTTCCGAGCCGGGCGCGCTTACGGTCTGGAGCGCTTCACGTGAAACGCTCCCGCTGGGCGACGGCAAGGGCGTCGCGCTGGTTGCCGACTACGTGGTCGCCGGGAAGCTCACCTCACGGGCGCTTCGGACCTTCGCCAACCACAAGGACCAACCGCTCGGCGAACCTAAGATCAGCATGACCGTAACGTCTGTGGCGCCGAGAGATTATGAGGTCACCCTGGCCTCCGACCGGCTGGTCCTCGGCGCGATGCTCACCGCCGATGGCGATCCTTCGCCCTTCAGCGATAACTTCCTCCACCTCCTGCCCGGCGAGCCGGTTACGGTGCACAGTTCGGTGGGCGAGGGGATTGAGATTGCGCACGCGGGGAGCTGAAGTCTGCTCAGCCCAGCTTCCTGACTATTCTGTGCAGCTCAGGTCCCACGCCGTGGAGCTCGGCCGAATCCCGAATGCACTCCTTTACGCTGGCATCGCCCGCGTGCTCCACACCATCAACAACCGCTCCCAAGACGCGCTGCGTCCGCCAGCCGGGGACCCGTCCGCCGAGGAGCCCCAGGATGCCGGTCACTATCGGCCCGAGGTAGTACCACCACGGCACCTCATTCTTCTTGAGGTCCTTCACGGAGGCCTTGAGCTCGCCGAGCCTTTCCTTGTCGGCCTCGTAGTTCGCGCCGATCTCGGCGAGGAGCGCCTGCGCCTCCGCGGCGGGAATTTCTTTCGCGCGAACCTTCTCGACGACCTCGGCGATCTTCCGCTCGTAGCTCCCCAGGCGCGACTCAACTTCCGCGACGGCTTTCTCGTAGCGCGAGAGCGCCGCGGCCTGCTCGGGGCTCAGCCCGCAGCCGGCCAGCGGCAGAAGAAAGGCAACCAACAACGACGCAGACACCAGCTTTCTCATGTCCGTCTCCCTCCTATAGTACCCTGCTCAACACCATGAAGAGCAGCGTCCCGAAACTCGACAGCAGCGTGGTCACCAGCAGCGCCACGCCCGCCTTGAGCGCCGCGCCGTGCCAGGCGCGCTCCGCGCAGCGCCGTTCTATGTGCTCGATCCGTCCGGAATGATCCTCTTGAGTCTGTGTCCCGGCGGCCATCCGGCGCTCGAGGCTCTCGATCCGGCCGGCCAGCCAGACCCAGCGCTCGCCGGCCTCCATGTCGTGCAGGAACCCGTAATCGCCGTCGCTCATTTCTCTTCCCCCGGCGCCCGCGCGTAGACGCCCACGGTGTAGCCGCACTTGCGGCAGGTGCGCTCCAGCCGGCAGTCATCGACCCAGCGGATCGCACCGTGGACCGGCCGGCCGCAGCGCAGGCAGTACCAGACGTAGCTGGTGCCCTCCGGCCCGCACCGGTAGCGCACGTACTGGCAGATGGAACTGATGGGCGTGCCCCGCGGCATGATTCCCTCACGTCTTGATGATGAACTTGACCCCCGTATAGGCGGGGACGTTGCTTTGCCCGTCGCAGACCAGGGAGCCGGCCGAATGCTGGTGGCCGTACGGCGTGTGCTGAAGTATGGGCGTGTTATGGTCGTGTGAGCCGCCGGTATCCACGACGTAATTGCCGTCCTTGGTGAACCCGGAATTTGGCGCGTCGGTCGTCCACGGATGCTCATGGCCCGTGTGAGTCGTAGTCGCCTGCGCGCCGTGGTCGCCGATGTTGGCCTGGCTTTGCGCCGTGTCCCCGGTCACCGCCGCATCGTGAGTGTCTGCCCCGCCGCCGGTCCCCGGGGTGTTGCCGCGGGCAAACTTGTTGGTGAAGTCCGGCAGGTTGAAAGTCGTCGAGCCATCGCCAACGCCATAGGTGGTGCCGATGGCCGAGAAGAGGTCCGCGCAGGTGGTGCGGCTCACCGCGCTGCCGTCGCAGAGCAGCCACCCGCCGGGCGCCGCGCCGCCGCCCCACATCATGAGCGCGCCCGCGGGAATCGTGGTCCCTAATTCCCCCACCAGCGCGAGACCCTCATCCGTGGCCTGGAAGTCATCCGCGTCGAACTTGACGGCCAGGCCGTTTGCGGTGACCTCCAGGGTGGGGTAGGTGGCGTCGTCGATCCTGACCTGGAGGCCGTCGCGGGTCTCGGGTGAGCCCCCGTCCGAGGTGAATTCCAGACTGGCGTTGCCCTCGGCGGTGTCGTCGGCGGGATCGCCGACCAGCTTCAGGCCCGGCTGGGTGTCCTCGCGCATGTAGTCCGCACCGCTGCCGGCCTCGCCGGCCTTGGAATCGACGACCGGCACAGAGTCACCGGCATGCGCCGATAGCGCCGCCGCGCCCAGGCGGCCCGTGCCGCTTCCCGGCCAGACCGTTCCGCCGCCGCGGTCGTTCCGCTCGCGCTCCTCGCGCTCGATGCGCCGGTTGGTTTCGATGTGCTCGTTCGCGCTCATGGCCGCCCTTCCAATCCCAGAATGGTGATGTCCGCGCGCGCCTCGAGGCGCGCGGAGCGTATACAGGCGTTGAGGTCCAGCGCCGGCCGCTCTCCCGAGGCGCTCACCTGGAGCTGGCCCACCCGGTAACCCACCGGGAAGGGCAGCGAGCCACCCGCGGCCAGCCCGGAGAGGACCAGCGTCCCGCCCACGCAGGCGCGGTCCCGGGCAGCCAGGCGGTTCTCGAGCACGTCCTGGAGGTCGGCAGCCTCGCTCACAATCGTCGAGACCCCCGAGAAGGTGGCGTCCCCGCCGCCGGTGGGAAGGTCCAGCACGGGTCGTCCGCTCGTCGTGCCGTCGTCGGTGGGGATCACCGCATCGGCGCGCAGCGCGTGAACGAAGGTGTTGCCGCCGTCCAGGAAGTATTCGCGGGCGCGAGCGCCGGAGGGGACGTTGTCCACCTCGGCCAGGGCCCGCTCGTCGGCCTCCACGGCCAGGGTTATGCGCATCTCATGCTTGCCCGGCGAGCCGGTATCGCCGTCCCAGCTCCAGGGGGCATCGTCGGGCCAGGCCACCCCGTCGCCAAGGTTCCGGGCGTTGCCGCCCAATTGAAAGCCGCAGACGTCCGGCAGGATGTTCAGCGCGATTTGGGCGGGCAGTCTCTCCCAGTCCGCGCCGGAGACGTCCGTCCGCTTGCGCCAGACTATCGGGCGAAGGCGCAGGCGGCGGCGGGGCGCGCCGGTCGCCGCAGGCTCGTCCTCGGCCCAAGAGAAGAGCTTGGCCAGCGCCGGACGCGGGCCGCACTCGCCCTTGCCCCCTCCGAAGAAATCCGCGCCCCAGTCGAGGTTCCCCGCCGCGTGCCAGCGCAGAAAGACCCCCTGGTAATCGGTAGAGGCGGCCTCAGGATCGTCGCTCGCCCAGTGGCTCACCCAGTCGGACTCGGCGTCCGGGTCCCATCCGGGGACCAGCGTGCCGTCCTCGGTGGAAAGCGTGACTTCGTAGACCTTGCGGCGGCCGACGCCCAGCGCGCGGTTGAAGCGATCGAGCGACCGGCGCGCCAGCTGGCCGCCGAGCACCCGGGGCGAGGCGTCTCCCACGGTCTCGCCAACCTGGCCCCACTCGTAGTCGAGTGTTCCCAGCCCTTCGAGGGTGGAGAAGACCTCAATGCTGTACTCCGCGCCGCTGCCGACGTTGGGCACCAGGGTCCAATCGTACGGCCCCGCGCGGCGGACAACCTGGTCGATGGCCTCGGCCAGGTTCAGCCCGGTGATGGCCAGGTCGCGGACGGCGTTGGCATTGCCCTCGCCGTCCTCGAAGAGGAAGTGCAGCTCGCCGCTGGGGTCCTCGCTGGCCTCGGCCCAGTCCAGGAAAGTGATGCTCCCGTGATAGTCGAGCTCGCTCGGCGTGTTCGCGCAGTAGATCTCGCGCAGGTAGTTCCAGACGTGGCCCAGGCTCCAGAAGTCGGCCCAGACCTGGCCGCTCTCAGCCGGCCCCGGCGTGCTCTCGTCGCGGTTGAAGCGCGGCGCGACGAAGCAGTGGGTGTCGTAGGCGCCGGAGGCCCCCGACGCGCCGGACTGCCCGCGGTCGGGCTCGCCGTCGGCGTTGAAGGTGGTGCGCCCCGAGCGGATGAAGAACTCCTGGGGGCTGACGTGGGGATTGTGGCAGAGCCGCCCGTAGACGGGTATCCTCTGCAAGAAGAAGCGGTAATCCAGCGCCCGGACCAGGAGCACCGCGCGCTCCAGGTCGTACTTCATCTCCACGACGGCGCCGAAGAAGACCGGCGAGTAGTCAGCGCCGCCAACGGTGCCTTCGACCTCCACCTTGACGAGGTCGTTCTCGGAGACGTCCGTACCCGCAAAGAGGGTGCCCATGGTCCCGTCGCCCGTCTCGGCGGTCTCGGTGGCCGGCGGGACGTGCGGGGCCTTGAAGGTGCCGGTTTCCGGGCCCGCGCTCTCGCTGAAGAGGGCCTCGGAGGGCGCCGCCCCGCTTTTCAGCTCAAGCGACTCCAGCCGCAGGCTGCTCGCCAGCGTCCAGTTTCCCGGGCTGTCCGGGTCCTGGCTCTCAGCCACGTAGACCTTGGCGCCCTGTCCCGTGCGCTTGGCCATGACTTACTCTCCCTTGCGCCAGAGCAGCGCGTACCACTGATAGTGGCTGCCTGAGGAGCCTACCAGATGCTCCCCGAAGGCGGCCGAGACCAGGTCCACGTTCGTGAGGCTCTCGCCCTTGGCCGAGAGCGTGCCGGTGTCGGCATTCTGCTTGGCCAGGACCGTCAGCCGCGCCGCGGCCAGATTGCTCTCCGACGTGGCCCGGATCAGCCCGGTCTGGGTGAATAGCCGGGCCCGCGCGCCGCCATCGACCACCTCGACGCCGTCCAGGCCGGGGTACTCGTGAACCACCTCGGCCCGGCGCGAGGGGCGCTCGCGCAAAGTCGACCAGCCCAGCACGGCGTCGCCGCTGCCCAGCTCGAGATCGTCGGAGAAGGTCAAGTTCGGGTTGCCGTTTCCCGAGTAGACGATGTTGCTCATATCGAAAGCTCCTCAGATACGCTCACCGGCCGCAGACAAGTCGATGGGCCGCTGGCTCGGTTCATTCAGCACGGGCCGAGTCCGCTCAAGCTCAGCGGCCAATTCCTCAATGGCCAGCTTCGGATCGTTGTCGGGAGGGGGCAGCTTCTCGCCGTCCATCGCCCAATCCCTCCTCAGCTGACCGAGAGCGGCGAGGTCGAGCCGTCCGAGCTATAGGCCCGGAAGCACAGCCGCCCGCCGGATTCGGTGCTGGCGTGGCGAGGCCCGGCGGAGACCTCTTCGAGCACCGCATTGCTTACCGAGACGGCCAGATCCGAGCCCGCCGCTTGGGCGCTCTCGGCGGTGAAGGCCAGCGCGCCGGACTGGCCGAGCGAGAAGGTGTCCAGAGCATCCTGGAGGTCGTCGCTGTGAACGATGACCTCGACGAACCTCTCGACCACGTCGACGTGGGTCAGGTAGGCGTCGGTGTCCGCGCGGTGCTGGAGCCGGCGGCCGAGCTCGCGGACCTCAACGCCGGTCACTCCGGAGATGGCCGTGCCCGCGAAGGTCACGCCCGATACGTCTCTGTAGAGGGACATAGCTTCATGCCTCCTTCGATAGCGGTCGGGAAGTGCTCTGCCAGCGGCGAGCCCTCCCCAATGGTGAGGCGCACCCCGCCCGCCTTCATGGTGCGCAGAATGCCCAGGAAAAAGGGCAACATTCGCCGATAAACGCGCAGCGGCGAGCGCCCCCGGGCCCCCTCCTCCTGGAACCAGTGGGTGCGCCCGTCGGAAGCGACGGCCAGGTCCAGCCCGCGAACGTGGACGGGATCGCCGCCCAGGATCCAGGCGAGGTGCAGCGCTCCGTGCAGCGAGCTGCGCTGGATGACCAGCGAATCCGCATCCGGCGAGACGCGACCCGCTCCGGTGCTGCGGACCAGGACGAAGGAGCGCCCGCGGCCCTCTTCGCCGCGAGCCGGGTCGGCCGGATGAAAGCCGCGCCTCCCGAGGGCGCGCGCCGGACCGGCCAGCACCAGCTTGCGCGGGCCCGGGTGGTCCTCGACCTTCACCTCGCGGACCAGGGCTGCGTCATAGAACACCCAGTAGTCGAGCTCCGGGAAGGAAAGACGCTCGCGGGTCCAGACCGCGTGGTTGACCCCCACCAGCACCGCGTCGCCGAGCTCAGCCGGGTCCTGACGCAGAAGCGAGACGCCCCCGCCGATCACGAAGACCGGCCGGCCTCGCGCACGGTTGCGGAAGAGTCGGGGGCTCCTCCCGCGCCCGCTCATCCTTCATTCCCCCCGCCCAGAAGCCCGGCGGACCTCAGCGTGCCGAAGAGGTGCTCGGCCAAAACTGACAGCTTGGCGTGATCCGGCAGGAGGTTATTATTGGGGTCGCTGATGGCTTCAAGCAGCTCATGGATGAACGCGAGCCACCGGGCCTCGGGGCCCAGATCCCGATTGATCCTGATGAGCTGCGCGGACTCGACCAGTTCGGCGTCGTCGGCCATGCGGGCCAGCTCCACCCGGAAAGTCAGCCCGCGGACCGTCAGCTCGGAGGGCAGCGGTCCGAGCATCACAGCTCCTCCGTCCAGCCGGCGGTCACCGTCACCGAAGTCACCAGTTCGTCGCGCAGGCCGGCCATCTCCCGCGGGCCGTCGACGGACACGCGCACGCCGAAACCGTCCGCGGCCCAGCTCGACCCGGCGCCGTCGCTCTCGGCCATGATTTCCCTGGTCAGCGCCTCAATGAAGTTGAGCGCGGTCACCAGAGTATCGGCCGCGCTCGCGTCGTACCTCTCAAATACCTGCAGGACGGCCCCGAACTCGCAGCGATTGTGGTCTCCCGAGCGCGGCGCCTTGCTGTAGGGCCGCGGCTCCACGTAGACCACCGGGCCGCTGGCAATCAGCGCCAAGTGGCGCTTGCTGTCGGTATCGATGTTCAGGAAGCGGCCCAGCTTGACGTGGTCGGCAGGGGTGCCCGATGTCACTTTCGCGGCCAGGGCCGCGCTGTTGCGGACCTCGTCGTAAAGGTCCTCCAGGAAGATCGCATAGGCCCCGGTTGCGCCGGTGGCCGGGCCGGCGGTGTAGATGGCAATGTTAGACGGCTCGGAGTAGGCGCCACTGGAGTCCGAGAAGCCCACCAGGTAGTACGTCTGGCCGGAAGTCAGGCCGGAGACATCCACAGTGCCGTCACCGGAGCGCGAACCGCCGTCGGACCAGTTGTCCCCGCCGTCGCCGACCGTGGCGTAGCGGGCCCGATTGGTGGCGCCTGGGTCCGAGTTGCTGAAAGTAACCCTCGCAGTGGTATCATCCACCCGCGCGACGGAGATATCCGGGGCGCTCGGGACGCTCGCGCTTATTTCGTAGGCAGCAGCGGTTCCCTCATGCCAGCCGATGCTCGGATTGGTCCCATCGCGGGTGTTGCCGTCGCAGTCGGTCGTCAGCCCCGCAACCGGCGTCCCCGCCGCCACCAGGACCGAACTGTCGACGATGCGGTAATCCACGGCGCGCTGCCCACCGGAGATATCCGCTACGGCGTCGCCCCAGAAGTCCAGGTCGCCGGGGTCATACTTGTTAGTAAGGCTACTGGTCCCCGGCGCGGTCGCATCGGAGGAAGCGTTATTAGAAGCCGTCGCACTCCCAACGCTGGCAAAGTCCAGGCTTTCACTCCAGACGCTCACATTGTTCTTGCAGACGGACGTCTTATTGCCAAGGTGGATACCATACTGGCAATTGACCGCAGTGTTGTAATATATGTAGCTTGGTATCACGGTCAAGAAGCCGTATTCGCAATGGGCAACAAAGCAGTTATCCACCTGACAGACGTTGGCCGCCCCGGTATGGGCATGAAACCCGACATACCAATTGAAGATACTGCAATTAGTTACTCGGATTCCGCCGCCACTGCCGCTGGTGTCCGTGTAACGAATCGCTCGCCCTTCAGCCAGGCGCTGTGAGGTCAGGGTCAGGTTTTGGATTGTGACTTGGGATGCATGCCCGGAAAGGTCTCCAGACAGATAATAAAAGTTAGAGCCCACCACAAATTTCACCTGCCGGTCGGCCAGCATCCCCTCCAGGTTCACTACCTTAGTAGTCGCGGCCCCGGCGTTGACGGCCTCATACCATGTACGGTTTTTGTTGGCATCGGAGTAGTAGACCTGGAGGTTGTCGCCGTTGCTGGCCGCAGCGAACGCCGCAGCAATGGTGGTGTAGGTCTTGGCGCTGCCGTCCGCCGCGTAGCCAACTGCGAGGTTAGCCATCACTCACCTCCCGCCGGAGGATTGAACCCGTCCCCGCCCGCGGCCAGCGCCCGGCAGCGCAGGTCATCGGCTTCCTCCAGCGTCAGCTCCTGCTGGAGAACCTCAAACGGCGCGCTCGCATCGCCCTGGCCCCAAGGCCTCAGCGTGCTGGCGCGAGCACGCAGGTCCACGGCTGCACCTGTGGATTTGGTGGTCTGTACGTCCCAGAGCATCGGTCGCCTCCCGTCCTGCGATTCACAACTGGGCGCGGCGCACTTGCCCGTGTGCCGCAGTCACCACGTAGACCGCGTCGTGCCTTTCGGCCCGCCAGCCGCGGACCACCAGATAGGTTCGCCCGTCCCAGGTGATCTCGTCGTTCTCGCTCACCGCCCCGCTGAAGCCCGTCTGGCGCGGGATACGGAAGCGCCGGACCTCCCCCTCGAGCAGGATGCCGTCATCGCCCCGGGCCCCCACCTCCGCGTCGGAGAGTCGAGCCCAGAGGGTCACGGGATCTCCGCCCTGGTGAGAGTAGGAGACCTGGACCCCGTCGGCGGCTCTGGCCCGGGCCAGCTCCGCGGCGGCATAGGCGTCGCGAAGGGCAGCGCGTTCGGAAGCCATCTAACGCACCACCCTTCCCTGACGTGCCTCGCCAGCGTCGACGAAGCGCACCGGGGCAACCTCCACGCCGACGATGTCCACGATGCGGCGCCGGGCCTTCCCGTGCTCGACCTCGTGGTCCAGCTCCACCTCGCCCCGGATCTTCAGGCTGCTGGTGGCCGTGGCGTCATAGGTGCTGATGTAGGTCCCCAGGCGGGTCTCAGCGTCCGAGTCGAGACCGCTCAGCGCCGAGTCGATGGCGCTCTTGACGTTCGAGTAGTCCCAGGTCAGAGAGCTTTCCTCGATCTCAACGCTGGAGAACGCGTCGAAACGGACCAGCCTGTAAGTGCCGCCCTGGGCCCGCAGCCCGCAGGCCTCGTAGACGGTTTGGGTTTGCGCGCCTGTCAGTGCCATTCTCAACCTCCCTTTCTTTTGCTGCCGCGCCTGCGCCGGGCCTCGCCGCCAGAGGCCCTGCCAGGGGAGCGCCTGGCCTCGCGGGCATCCCGCTTCCAGCGCTTGGCCCTCTCGGCGAGTTTCTCGTCGACTTTGTGGGGCCGGCCACCGATATACACGAAGAGCCCGTCGCGGAAGCGCGGCGCGAACTCGCTCAGCGCCTCGGCCTGAAGCTCGGCCGAGTAAGCCGCCCCGGGCTCACCGAGGTTCACGAGTGCGTCGCAGCCGATCACGGTCACTTTCGTGTAATCCTTCTCCGCGAGCCACTTCAGCCCGCAGGGCATGGAACTCTTGTACTTGCGGAGAAGGTCCTCGCATTCGAGAAGTTCCTCCGCCTTGAAGGCCGGGTTGTGCGCGGGCGCGATGCGGTGCACGCCCTCCAGCGCGGCCCACTCGCGGGCCATCCACGGCGGGCAGTCGGTGCACAGCGCGGCGTCGAGGCGCGAGTGCGCATAGGCGTCGTTGAGCCCCAGGACGAAGACCCCCTTGGGCGGCTCGTACCCCTCGGCGCTGGGACCGTTGCAGATCAGAACTGCTTCCTTCACTTTCGATACCTCCGGTGCGGCCCGGGGAGGGGGCCGGGTGGCCCCCTCCCTCCGCGTCTGCCAGGCCGCTCTAGCTCTCGATGGTCTTGAGCACAGCGGCGTTGAGGTCCTTGTGGTCGTGGCTGAAGGCCTCGGCCCAGTTGTTGGCGTTGTAGAGGTCCGAAGCCTGCGGGTTCATGGTGGAACTGGAGTAGTCCATGCCCGCGATGCCCGCGGCGAAGTGATCTTCGGTGATGACCTTCACCGCGCGGCCGTCCGAAATGGTCACCTCGGCGGTGAAGAGCGGCACCCGCGGTGCGGGCGCCAGCTTCAGCGCGCCGGGGCCCAGGAGCAGCGTGTAGTACTCCGTGCCCGCCGAAACGCTGACCGTCGGCACCTGATCGTCGATGACGATGTTCATGCCTACCAGCGCGGGGATGCCGCCCTGGACGAAGACCATGTCCGCGAACTGGTCGCTGCTGATGCTCGAACTTCCCCCCGCGTCGGTCAGGAGGCTCTTCCAGACCTTGGAGTGCATGATGATGGTGACCAGGCCGCTGGCCGCGTCGCCCAGGAGCTCTTTGGCGGCGAGCACGTCGTTGAGTTCGGCCGTCGCGGGGCTCGCACCCGTCTGGTCGTTGATGTGCGTCGAGGTGGTGGCCGCGTTGATCGCCCCGCGGAAGGCGTCATACAGGCGCAGCTTCCGGTAGTCGATCACCCGCTGGGCCATCTGCTCGCCGAGCCTGGCCGCGACCTGTTCGGGGTTGAGCTTGAAGCCGCGGACCGCCGCGTCGGTGAACATGTGCGGCCCGACCACCGAGCTGAGTGTCGGCATGCGCCGCTGAGCGCTGTCCGGCGCGGCGGTGGCGTCCGTCGAGCCGGTGGCGGTGAGGTCCCGCCGGGAGGCTGCCCCGACGATCTTGAGCGCCGGAGCGTTGACCACCATATTGGGCTTCACGTCGTCGCTGGCCGGCAGCACCTCAATGACCCCGCCGAAGCGCGTCTCGAACTCAGCGATGCGGTCGTTGTAGGTGGCGTCGGCGTAGTCCAGGACCAAGTCCGGATTCACCGCCACGTCACCGATGACTAGCTGTACGTCTGCCATGTGTCACATCTCCCTTCGATTCTCGATACCTGCCGCCGCCGACCTAGCGGCCGGAGCCGGCGGACTGCTTGCTTTTCACCACCGAACTGCCGCTGAACGAGCCGTGGGTCCGCGCCCGCTCGCGGAGCTCGGCGTACTTCTCCGGATGAGACCTGCGATACTGCTCGGCGCGCTCCGGCGTGGCCTTGCCGGTGGCCGGGTCGCGCAGGAGCTCAGCGAGGCTCCGGGGCTCGGACCCGGCGCCTGTTACCCGACGCGCCGCGGCACCGGAGCCGCCGCGTGCGTGCGAACGCACCAGATCCCTCCTCCCAGCGAGGAAGGCGCCCAGATAATCCTCCAGCGACGCCTCGCCCTCCGGGGAGCCGATGAAGAGTTCCCCGCTCTCGTCCGCGCTGGCCTGGGCGGCCAGCCGGTCGGCGAGCAGGTCCCGCGCGCCGGGCGTGACCTCGTGCCGGTCGAGCGCCTCGATGATCTGCGCCCGGTACGCGCGGCGCTTCCAGGTGCCCACTTCCTCCTCCAGGTCCTCGATCCGCTTGCGCAGCTGAACCGGGGCCGCCGGGACCGGGCGTTCCGCCTGCGGAGCGCCGCCGGCCAATCTGGACCCGTCCAGCTCCAGGCGGCTCAGGGCCTCCTCCAGCGCCCTGCCCACCTGCCGTTTCACCGCGCCGGTGATCTGTCGGGAGACCTCCGGAGCCAGCCGCTCGGGCGGCTTCTCCTCCTTGGCGCCCACCTGCGGCGCGTCCTCTTCCCGGGCCGGACGCCGGCCTCCAGAGATTCCTGCTTCCCGGCTCTCTGCGGGCCGGCCACCGGCGGACTGCCGGTCATCACTTTCGGTCATAACGTCTACTCCTCCTTCCATAACGGCTGCCGACTAGTTCGTCCCTTCCGCCACCCCGTCAATCTCCTTGTCGCTGTTTTTCTCGAACTCGGGGCTGAGGTTGTCGATGAGCACTCCGCGGGCGCGCTTGAGGATCTCGCGGAAAACTGTCGAGCTCTCTCCGTAAAGCTCGCGCGCGGCGCGGGCCTGCTCCAGGAGGCGCTCCGGGCTCTTCAGGCCGAAGTCTCCCTTGGGGTAGCTGACATCAACAAGGGCGCGGGCCTGGTCCCAGCTCGAGGCGGCACCCAGGTCCAGCGCCGCCAGGGTCAACAGGTCCCACTCGAAATCCTCGGCCATCTGCGCGACGCGCGCCAGGGTCTGGCCCTCGTCGACCTCGAACTCCCAGGCCAGCGACACGCCGCTGGGAGCGTCGCCGCCCGCGGCGCGCCGCGGGGAGACGCCGCTCTTCTCCCAGACCTCCTGCCGGGCCTCGGCGTAGGCCCGGAATTGGTACTCGAGCGTCCGCCCGCTGGCCTCCAGCCAGCGGGCGTCCTCTTTCGGCAGGGTTTCGTCGCCGGGATGGAGCTTGAGGTACTTGGTCACCCCCACGCCGACCTCGCCGAGCGCGTCACGCACCCAGCAGAGCAGCCACGGATGCCCGGCGTTGTAGACGTCCCAGAGGATGTCGGAAAGCAGCCGGAAGGCGCGCAGCTCGGCGGCGAGCGCCCCGGTCAGCGGCGAGCGCCCCAGCACCGCGTCGACCGCGCGGAACTGACAGACCGCCACCGGCAGCCGTCCCGCGGCGGCCAGGTTCTCGGCCAGCGGCACTAGTCCCGAGCCGGCTACGGTCTCCGTGCCGTTCTCCTCCCTGAGCACCGCCCAGGTGCGAATGCCCTCGATGCTCACCTCGCGGTACTCGGTAACTGTGCGCCCGGCGAGCGCGTAGGGCGCGCTGACCAGCTTCACGTACTCCAGAAGCCCGTCGCGGCCGATCCGCCAGTCGAGCACCTGCTCGGGCTCGTAGAGCACGGCGTACGGCCGGTCGAGCCCCAGCGCGGCGGCAGCGGCGGCGGTGAGCGGTGCCTGGGAATCCTCCTCCGGCAGCCGGCGGCGGTCGAGCAGGGCCACGCAGAAGCGCTTCCAGAGAGCGGCCTCGGCGGCCTCCTGGGCGAGCTCGCCAATATCCAAGCAGTCGAGCGTGGCCCTGTCTGCGAACCCGGCGAGCAGCCCCGGCGGCAGCTTGCGCCGCGGCGCGCGCTTCCAGACCGCGCCGCTGATGCGGTCGACGATACGGACCAGCTCGGGGCTGTAGGTGCACAGCCGCGCGCGGGTTCGGAAGTCGCGCTCCGGCTCGCTCTGGCCCCTGACCAGCCACCGGGCCCGCTCCGCCTCGTCAGCCAGAAGCCCTTCCCGCAGGGCCCTGGTCCAGGCCCACTCCGCCGCGAGCCTGGCCCTTTCCGGGTGTTCTCTCCTCAGTTCTTCCAGCTTGTTCATATGCTCTCCTAGTTCATCAGATACCCGATCTGTCGATCAACGATGACCTGACCTCGTGTCAGTCCCCACCAGGCCAGCGCCAGGCCGTACACGCAGTCGTCGTGCAGCGATTCGGGCGCTCCGTACCTGGGCTGGCCGGTGGGCGAGACCTTGTACTCGAAGTCGCGCATCTCGCCGACCAGCACCGCGAATTCACCCCCGGTAGGGATGCGCAACCGGCCGCTCTCCACGCCGACGATGAGATTGCCGACGAGCTGGCGCTTTCGCTCCTCGGTGAAATGGTAAGGGCGCACGATGATTCCCCGCTCCTCCAGCGGCTCGATGAGCGCGGGTCCCACGCCGCTGGCGTCCGCCCAGACCGGGCCGGGATAGCGCTGAAACACCTCCGCGAAGATCTCCGCCTGGCGCAGGTACTCGATGCGCTGGAGCCGTTTGAGGTGACAGAGCCGCCCGCTGGCGACCTCCACCGTGCAGAGCACCGACCAGTCCTGCTGCTTGGCGATGTCCAGACCGTGAATGTACCCTTCGCCGGGACGAGGCGGCACTTCGCCGCCCGGGGCCAGGCACCGGTCGAGCCCCCGAAAGACCGCCGCCAGCGACTCCAGGAACTCCGCCTCGTACTCCTGCCGGAACCAGTCAGCGGGAAGCTGCCTGCGAGCGCTCGCCCATTCCTCCTCTGAGAGGAAGGGGCTGGCGATGCTGGGCATCTGCCACGAACGGTAATCGGGATCGCCGTCCGGGCCGGGCTGGCCTTTCTTCCACTCGCGGTACCACCAGTTGCGGCCCCGGGGCGTACCGGCGCGGAGCACCCGCCCGCCGCGGTCCGAGACGGTCGGCCGCAGGGCCCGCCAGGCCCGCTCCGAGATCATCCCGGCCTCGTCGATTGCCAGGAAGTCGAGGCCGCCGCCGCGGAGATTCTCTTCTCTATCGGCGGTGCGCAACTCGATGAGCCCTCCGCCTTTCACCCAGCAGCGGCGGTCGGTGCGGTGGATTCTCTCAATGACGTTCTTGCCGAGGTCCAGGATTCCGCCGGGCAGGTCCCAGGCCTCATAGCCCACCTTGTAAGTGGGAGCAACCAACCACACGCGCGCGGGTTGCCCGCGATGGCCCCTCTTTCTCGCCGCCTCCAGGCACTCGGCGGCCACCAATCGCGTCTTGCCGAAGCGGCGGCCGCAGCACACGTCGCGGAAGCGGGCCGTACTCTCGCGTATCGCCCGCTGCCCCTCGTGCGGGACAAAATCAACTCCGCGCGCGATGGTTCCTACGACTTCCGATTCGTTCATACTCTCTCCGACCTTCGGCCAATATCCTCGCAGCCGATCCTACCCCCTGACGTTCAGCTCAGGCCACGCCGGACACCACCCGTCGACCGGCCGCCACTTGCCGAACTGATAGCAAAAGACGCGATCCCGAGTCTGTCCCGTGACGTCTACCATCCCCTCGACGGGCCCGCGGGCCCGGCAGTTGGCGCAGCACGGGCACCCCGTGCTGGAGGCGGCGGCACTCATATAGGCGCCGAGCTTCTGCTGCAGGACCTCCACGGCCCGGGCCACCTCCAGCCAGGCTTGGCCCAGCTCGGTCTTGTCGTCCATGGTGCCCCCCAAATTACATGCACCCCCTCATTAGTTATGGGGGTAGTTAGCCATCAAACGCCGGACCTTCATCCCAAAACGCTTCAAGTACACGCTCACCGTAGCGGTCTTTATGCCCATTTCTCGAGCCGCTTCTCTCAGCGTAAGTCCCCGTCGGTAGCGAAGATAGATGCTTCTCTTCTGCCGGGGGGATGCCATGCATAGCAGCGGCTCGAAAATCTGCCAGATTTCTTTGGTGCTGACTAACACCCTTGACTCGTGCCGACCTTCCCCAGGTATCTCCCGAAGATGGCCTTCACGTATCGCTTCCAGGACGCCGTCGTCGTCGCTCATATCGCCCCCCCCCTGTTCGACTCTCAAGCTGCCCTCTTCTTTCCGAATACCCCTGCGCATCCGCCTAACGATTCTCAGCGGCAATCTAGCCGCCTCCTCCGTTCCGCGAACCAGCGCTTCCAGTCGAGATACGCCTGGCGGTAGGCCGGCTCCGAGTAGAAGCACTCGACCCAAGCCGCCAGCGCGACCTCCCCGGCACAGCGCAACTCCGGGTGCTCGGACCGGAGCCAGTGGGACAGTATGTTCCGGGCGGCCCGCCGATCGTCCTTCTTGGCCCACTGGAACATCCGCCGGACCAGCTCGCCGGGATTGCTGCGGAAATACTCCTCAGCCCCCTTCCAGTCGGTATCCTCCGCCAGTTCCGGGACCTCCGGCCGCCGGTCGCGCGGCGGCTGGTAGTACCCCGGCGGAGGACCGTCTCGGCACATGCCCGTATTCCTCGCCCTGCCCTCACGCACTTCACCCCTCCTTCCATATGAACCCGATACCTATAGTGAACTCCGCTACTCGGCGGCCGCCCGAGATCGGAGCGCTGGCCCGGTTTCCGAACCATCCGCTCCCCACCGGCTTCCACGTCTTGAATCCTCATAACGCCAGCCTCTGCGCCAGCTCCTCTCGCTCCACGCGCGTCGCGCAACCGTGCGTCGTGCAGACCGTCACCACCTGACCGCGGTGTCGCACGGTGGCCCAGCAGCCTCGTCCCGGCCGCTTGCTGCACAGCGGGCATTCCCAGCTGGACAGCCCCGACTCGTCGAGGCGCGCTGCGCGATCAGCCAGGTCGTCCACCACCTGTTCCATCAGCATGCCCGCCCGACGTCCGCCCATCACCGGCCTTCCGGCGGGCGAGTCAACGCGCTCCCCACCGCCGAGCCCAAGTGCCGCCGACTGACATAGCTCTCCTCCCCGCCCAACGGACATGCCACCAGCTGTATCCGGCCCCACGAAAATCGCGCCTATGCCAGCTGACGCCGCGTGTCATAACGCACCATTTTACAGTCGGTTGCGTGTATCCCAATTCAATGCCTACCGACTTCCGACCGACTTTCCCTTGACTTAGCAGCGACTCCCGCGTACAATGTATATGAAGCGCCCGGCCAGTGGGTTGCGTCACCTGCGGTGACCGGGCGCCTCCGGGAGAGGGGCTATGACCGGCGAATATCTTGTCTCTGCGGGCGATAGCGGATCCGTCTTGCGCCGAATCTGCCCGTCGGCCTCTTGGCCCCCCCGTCCGCGTCATCTCCTCCCCGCTCCTTCGCCTCCAACTCCTGCCTGTAGTATACCCGATTCCCGCAGCAATGTCAATAGATACTCGGTTTTATAGTGGCTGGCTAACATGCTATCACGAAAGGGATTGCGGAATAAAGTCGTTAAAGCCATAAATTTATCGCGGCTTTCGTTATCGGACGTGGCCCGATTGACTGGAGTGGCACAGGGCACACTCTGGGGCTGGATCAACCAGGGGCGTTTACCCCAGAGGAAACTCGCCGCGAAGGTGCTGCGTGCTCTGGAGCGGTCTTCACGGTCGGACAACCTGGATGTGCGACCCGTGACCACGCAGACGGTGCCCGTGTTCCAGACCGGGGCGTCGCTGCCCCCGAGGTTCTACTGGCGCTGCGGATCGTGCGGACAAATGTACCCGCTACGGCTCAAGACATGTCCGTTGGATGATGAGAGTCGCCCGCAGTTGACGGTCTCCGCGGAACTCATGGAAGCGATAGTGGCCGACTCGGAAGAGAAGGCAAGAACAAGAGAGCGGTCGAAGGGGCACGAGCGGGAAGCGGCAGCTCAAGCAGCCGAAGCTCTTCGGACGGGGAAAGTCGTCGCCATGGACGTATACTCGCGGCGCGCGCAAAAGCCTGTCGAGCTCTGGAACACCGCTGAATACCCCACTCGCCGGGCAGTGGAAATCGGGGGGCTCATCGACGCCGATTTGGACAATGGGCGAGTAGACGCCACCAAAGCCGAAGCTCTGGTGTCGCGCATCATGGAAGCGACGATCAAGGCTCCGGAGTTTGCCCGAGCAAGCCTGGAAGATGCGCTGGTGAAGGCTATCGGACTGCGCCGCCGGATGCAGGAGAGCGGCTCGCCGGACCCGAAGTCAAGGGAACAGCTCCGTGCGATTCTCAACCAACTTCAGCGCATCGAGACCGGCTTCGGCACGGAGCGCGCCAAGCTGAAGGTACCAGACACGGCGCGGGAAGCGTATGAGGCATCGGAGCCACGATCGCTGGGGGGCGGCATGGGAAAAGCCGCGGAAACTCCAGAGACCAGGCTTACTGGCGCTGTGTGCACGAGTTGCGGCCACGTTCAGGAGCTGAGCGAATCAGAGGGGGATCGGAACACCTGCTCGGAATGCGACTCCCCGATGGTGGCCTTTGACATCGATGTCGTGAATGCGTTGACGGGAAGCGGGCTGTATCAGCCAAGCGCGGTCGCGCTGACGAATGCAACTGAGGGTCTCGGGAGTTGGGAGATCGTCAACAGGCCCGAGTTTCCTCTCTACCAGGCGCTTGATATGGCCAGCAGCATCGCCAAGGACTTCGACGAGAACCGCATAGCAGAAGGCAAGGTCGGGATGCTGATTTCGCACATAAAGGATGCCACGAAAACCATGCCGACAAGCACCCAGCATGTCCTTGCGGATGCTCTCCGCGCGGCCAAAGCGCTGCCCGCCTCCGCGCAGAACCGGCAGCATCCCACTGACCGCATGAAGTCCCAAGTCGACGCGATACTCCGCAAGCTCGATATGGCAAAGGCCGTGTTCAAGGTGCTGCACGTCCACGCCCTTAAGGAGCGGCCGCAGTAAGCGGTTCGCCTGCCGGGCTCAGCTGCGTGTGCTGCCCGGCCGCACGGGGCGGCGGCCGCGCCCCGTGGAGCGCGGTCGCCGTCCCGAGCGACCGCCGCGGGGGAAGGCCAGGGGACCGGCCGGACGCCACACCGAACTGCGGTTGCGGCCGGATTCCTTGGAGAAGTACAGCGCCTGGTCGGCCCGGGAAATCATCTCCTCGCCGTCCGCGGGCGGCTCGACCGCAGTCAGATCGGTCAGTCCGATGCTGACCGCCACTGACACGCGCGCGCCGGCCTCCGAGAACATCTCCAGCCCGGCCACCGCCCGGCGGACCTCCTCGA
>CAZONU010000019.1:0-2946 GCA_964581145.1 uncultured Planctomycetia bacterium | reverse complement strand
GTCGTTGTCCAGATCGACGAAGAGCACCGAGGTGGTGCGGTCGCGGCGGCCGCGCTTGGACGCGTAGAGGGCCGCGTCCGCGCGCGCGAGGAGCTCCTCGGGGTCGAGCCGCTCGCCCGCCTCGGTCGCGGCCGCGCCGAGGCTGACCGTGACGCGGAGCTCCTCGTTCCCTTCGACCTCGTAGGCCGCGCGCTTGACCGCGCGCCGGACCCGCTCGGCCGTGCGCGCGCCCGCGGGGAGCGCCGCGCCGGGCAGGAGGACCGCGAGCTCCTCGCCGCCGTAGCGGTAGGCCCGGTCGCAGGAGCGAATGTGGGCCCGCAGACAGCCGGCCACTCCCTTGAGAACGGCGTCCCCGGTGAGGTGGCCGTGAGTGTCGTTGACCGCCTTGAAATGGTCGATGTCTACCATCAGTAGAGCCAGCTTGCCTCCAGCGGGCAACGCGCGGCCCAATTCCCCGCGCAGGTCGCGGAGCAACTCTTTCTTGAGCAGGAGCCCGGTCAACCCGTCGCGCTTGGCGCGCCGGACGTCCTCGTCCTTCTTGACCACCAGCCCCACGTGGCCGGCGGTCTCCTGGAGGAGCTCCTCAACTTCCTCGAGCTCGCGGCGGGCCAGCGCCTCGGCGGGCAGCAGCAGGCGCATGGCCCCGGTGATGACCCCCTCGGCCATTAGGGGATAGCTGACGGTCAACGCCGCCCCGGCCTGGTCGTGAACTCGGAACACCTGGCGATGCTCCAGGGCTTGGTCGACACCCGCAGGGTCGAGATCCAGGCGGCGCACCTGAGCCTCGAGGCGCTGCTTCGCCGTGGGGCCGCCGCGCTTCGACCGCCTCTGGCGACGAAGGCTCAGCTCGGCGAAGCCCGCCGCGTCCTTGCCCCGGTAGACGCCCCCGCGCAACAGGCGCCGCCCCCCGCGCGAGTTCTCGGTGACCTTGCGGCAGACCAGCTCCGAGGCGTCGGCCTTCCCGGCCACCACCGGCTTCTCGAAGTAGACGTAAAGCTCACCGTCAGCGAACCGACGCAGCGCGGCGCTCATGGCCGGCTGGGCGTCGTGCCCCTCGGGAGTGAAGAGCTCCGCCTGCACGGCCTCGGCGGCCTGGGCCACGACGGCCAGGAGGCCTCGAAAGCGCTCGGCGCGGCTGCTGACGTTACCGGTGCGATGGATCTCTCGAATTAGCGCCAAGCTCTCGACGTTGCCCTCGGCGGCCCGGGCCCGTGCCAGGTACATTGAGCACTTCTGGGCGAGGTCGCGGCACTCGGAATCCAGGCTTTCGGAGCGCAGCCGCGCGCGTGCCGCGCGGTAGCAGCAGAGCAGCGCGTAAAGCCCGGTGACCGCGGCCAGCGCCACCATGCACCAAAGCAAGTCGGCGTCAGCCCTCGGACGGGCAATGAGAACTGCTGCTGCACCGGCGCCCGCGGGCAGCAGGGCGACCAGCACTGCCGGGCCCAGCAGCGACTTGAGCGCCGCCCAGCGAGGCCCCGCGAGCAGGAGGCTGATCCGTCGGCTCCTCATTGCCCGCTCTCCTTCGGCAGGGGCAGAAGATAGGGAGCCAGGCGCTCCGCGGCACCCGGACCCAGCACGTCGGCTTCGTCCAGCTCGGCCAGCCGTTTGAAGCCGCCGCGCTTCTGCCGGGCCTTGACGATCCTCATGGCCCGGCGGGCCCCGATGCCAGGCAGTAGCTCGAATTCGCGGGCGCTGGCCCGGTTGATGTCCAGCCTGAGCCGGAGCTCTTCGGGTGCGGGTCTCGCTTCGGCGGAGATCCGCTGCTCCATCCACCAGAAGATGCCCAACGCAGCCAGCGCGGTGAGCGCCAGCGCGGCCAGGACGGCCCATCCGACAGGCAGCTTGGAGTCCGCGGCGGGCCCGGTTCCGGGCGGTTTCTGCGGGGACTGCATCAGATTATTATCGGCCGCCCGGCGGGGGGGACTTGACGGAAAGGTGTAGAGAGGCTACTGCCCGGTGTCCTCCGGCGCCTGCCACTCGTCGGCCAGCCAGACCCTCACGGTCCCGTCCTTGCTGGCCGAGGCCAGGCGCCGGCCGTCGGGGCTGAAGGCCACGGAGAAGACCCAGTCGGTATGCCCCTCGAGCTTGAGGAGCTCCCGGCCGGTTTCGGCGTCCCACAGGCGGACGGTGCCGTCCTTACTGGCCGAGGCCAGGCGCTTCCCGTCCGGCGAGAAGGCCAGAGAGTAGACGCGCACCGCGTGCCCGCGGAGGACTCGGAGCTCACGGCCGCTGGCGGCCTGGAATACATGTATCCTGTTAATGAAGGCGACGGCCAAGCGCTTCCCGTCAGGTGAGAATATCGCCGCCCAGCAGGTGTCCCGCGAGCCGGAGCCGCCCGCGAACTTCCGGAGCTGCCGGCCGCTGGCCGCGTCCCAGACCTTGACGGTGCGGTCCTCACTGCCGGAGGCCAGAAAGCGCCCGTCGGGGCTGAAGGCCAGGGTGCGCACCACGCCGGCGTGTCCGGCGGGGGAGACGAGTTCGGCACCGGTCTTCGGATTCCATACCTTGATGGTGCCGCCCGCGCCCGCGCAAGCCAGGCGCCGGCCGGACGGGTCGAAGGCAAGCGCCACCACGCTTCCGGGGTACCTCAGTTCTCGCGCCAGCTTGCCGCTGGCGGCGTCTTGCAGCCTGAGGAGGCCCTCGGCGTTTCCGACGGCCAACAGCTTGCCGTCGGGACTGAGCGCCAAGACGCTGCCGCCGGGCGTATCGTCGGGGCAGCGCAGTATCTCCAGGCCGGTTTGCGGGTCCCAGGCAGCGACACCCTTGGATCCGCCGGCGTACAGGCGCTTTCCCGCGGGGCCGAACACCGCCGAACTCAACCGCCCCAGCTCCGCAGGAAGGCTGAGATGAGTGCGGTCCCGGCGGGCATCCCAGAGCTTGAGCATACGGTCCGAGCTCCAGGAAACCAGGCGGTCACCCTTGGGCGACCAGGCTACCTCCTCCACC
>CAZONU010000018.1:22639-26351 GCA_964581145.1 uncultured Planctomycetia bacterium | reverse complement strand
GGCCGGGAAGCTGGGCGGCTCGGTGCGCTCGGAGAAGTCGGGGACCAGCCTGCAGCTTACCCTGGAGGACCCCAAGGTCCGCCGCGCCGTCGGGGAGTACGTCCGCAAGCTGGGCCCGGTCATCAGGCAGCGCAAGGACGCGGTGGGCTTCGCCTTCGCGGTCAACGGCAAGGTCAGCAGCGCGGAGGTCTACGCCTCGCCGGAGCTCTTCCGCAAGCAGTGGCCCAAGCTGCTGGAGGCCTGCGCGGTGGAGGCCGTCGCCGAGAAGCGTGCCGGGACCGCCCCGGACCGGGCCAGCGCCATGACCGTCAGGCAGTGCATCGAGGAGGTCAGGAAGGGCCGGATGACCGCCCCCGCGGCCGGCGAGGGCTCGTCGGTGCGCACCTGGGAGAGCCGCGAGGGGGTGTTCTTCGAGACCCGCGAACCAGCAGGCCGCGGCGGGTGGATCCACCGCAGCTACATCGCCAAGCGGGCCCCCTCGGAGCCCGGGTCAGAGGCGGCCGCCACGCCCTCCCCCGCTTCCTCGCCCTCCCCCGCCCCAGCCGCCGGTCCGGCGGCCGGGGTTGCCGCGAAGTTCAACTGCGCTTCCTGCCGCGACACCGGCAGGTGCGCGGCCTGCGCGGGCACCGGCAAGTGCCGCCTGTGCAACCGCGGCCCGCGGATGCTGCTGGGAGTGCGGCCGCCCTGCGAGGCCTGCGGCCACACCGGGGTGTGCCCGGCCTGCCGGGGCTCGAAGAAGTGCCGCGCGTGCCTGAAGCGCAGCCGCTCCCGGGGCGCGACCCCTGGACTCTAGGACGTCTATTGACTTCCGGCGCGGGAGGCGCCATTCTTTACGGGCAGGAAACGGGGCGGGGAGCATGTCTGGGACCAAGACCGAGACTGAGCGATGCGGGCCGCTGCCTGCTTGTCGAGATGCGCGGCTCGCCCACAACCACACCGACCGCGGGGCTTCAGCCGTCGTAGTAGTTCTGACACTCTTGACGCTCTGCCACTTAGGCTGCAGGCATGCCTCAACCGTGCAGTACAGAATCGACTCGACAGTCGTTCTGAGAGGTCACAAGCTTGTCGTTCGAACTGCCGTGTTCTCTCCAGACGGGAAGACCGTTGCGACGGCCAGTGCCGACGGAGCAGCCCGCTTGTGGGAAGTCCCCGGGGGGCGGCAAATCGCCGTCTTAGAAAGCAAGAATAACGTACATACTGCTGTTTTCTCAGGGGATGGAAAGCGGCTGCTCACGTGCTCGGACGAACCGCGAGCCCACCTCTGGGAGGCCCGAACAGGGCGAAAGGTGGCTGTTCTCCCGGGTGCCGAAAGGTGGGTGACATCGGGCGCCTTCTCCCCGGACAGCAAGATGGTCGTGACAATTGACCCGGACAAGAGCCTCAGGATATTCGATGCCGATACGGGTCGCCTGATGCGAACCATAAAGAGTCCGCCGAGGGGACAGACCAAACGGGGACGGGCCAGCATGGCGTTTTCTCCCGATGGGCGCAGAATCGTTGTCGGAGGTGATGACTGGAACGCTGGCATTGTAGAGGTCGGTACCGGCAAGATGTCCGTACGCATAGAGGGAAAAGATGGCCGGGTCACATCTGTTTGCTTTTCCCCCACCGGCAGGAAGATTCTGACTACCAGTTGGACGAAGGGCCTCATCAGGATCTGGGACGCTGCAAACGGTCGCCAAGTGGCGCTCTTGAACCTCGGCGAGATCAGCCGGCCCAGGTCCTCCCCTGACCCAGGCGTGGAGACCTTCTGGGTCGTTCCAGACCTGGGGAAGAGCAACTGGCCTAGTTCCGCTGTTTTCTCGCGCGACGGCAACAAGGTTCTGACTGGGGCCAGAGACGGAACGGTAGCCTTGTGGTGTGCGAACACTGGCAAGAAACTAAGCGTCTTCAAAGGTCATCGAGATCAAGCGCGGAAAGCCATATTCTCACCCGACGGGAGCAAGGTGCTTTCGGCCAGTGACGATGAAACGGCGAGGTTATGGGACGCGAGGACCGGGAGACTCTTACTGACCTTGACTGGCCACGGTGACAGCCTGACCTCCTGCGCCTTCTCGCCTGACGGAAAGAGGATTGTTACCAGCAGTTGGGACAAGACGGCGCGCATCTGGACCCTGGCGTCGGGTCAGGGGCGGCAGGCGAAGTAACTCGTCGCAGGCTTGTGCCGTCGTCGAGTAAGGAGGGAAAAGCGGGAAGGATTGAGGCCAGCGATACATCACCATACCATCGAAGTGCGGAGCTATTTCCACCCCTTCTTATTAGCCTTCCACCACTCGCGCCATTTTTTCGCGTCGGGGCCGAGGTCCTTGCCGGCGATGGCGGTCAGCGCGTCGGCGGCGGCGACGGATACGGGCTTCCCGGGATCCTCGACGGCCTTGACCAGCGCGTTGATTGCGTCTTTCGAGCGAGCGCTGACCTTTCCGAGCGCTTCCGCGGCAGCGGCGCGAACCGCCGGCGCGCCCTCGGAAAGGGCCACCACCAGGACGGGCTCGGCGTCCTCCCGCACCCCCAGCCGGCCCAGGGCGTGGGCCATCAGCGCCGCGGCGGCGGGGTTCTTCTCGGCGCCCAGGGCCCTGGCTATCGCCCCGGCCGCCGAGCGGACCTTGGCCAAGCCCAACAGATGCGCCGCGGCGGCGCGCGAGCCGGCGGAAAGCTTCGCGTCGCGCAGGACTTTCACGACATCGTCGGAGACCTCGTCAACCCCGATGCCTGCGGCGGCCTCCGCGGCGGCCAGGGCCACCCCGGGGTCCTCGTCCCGCAGCGCGCCGATCAGGTGCTTCAGGCAGTCGCGGTGCCCGATTCGCCCCAGATCATTCACGGCAATCAGCCGCTGGGCGGGCTTTTTGCTCTTGAGGCGCTTCGCGACGTAATCCAGCGGCTCGCGCTTCTCGGGCTCCGGCGTCGGGCCGCCGCCGTTGTCGACTTCGTCGATCAGCCGCTGGAGTTCCCGGTCCTTCTCCACGAGCTTGGAGATGGTCCGGGCGGCGACCTGCAGGGCCTCCCCGCTCTCGGAGATGCGGTAATGGCGCAGGAGCACGTTGCGCGGGGCGATGTAGCTGAGGGCGCGGTCCACCGCCCGGCAGAAGACCCGGTCCTGGCTGTTGGCCAGCTTTAAGCGTATGAGCGGTATCTTGACGGCCAGCCCGGCCACCGGGCCCAGGGCCGCCACCGCCGCCAGGCGCAGGTCGCGGTCGGCGGCCTTGTCCTCGGCCAGCGCCAGCAGCACGTTGACCAGCCCGCCGGGCGGGTCGGTGAACTCGCAGCCGATGGCCGCCAGGCGCACCTCGCGGTCCGGGTCGGAGCTGATCAGGCGCACCAGGCGGTCCCCGGCGCGGTCCAGCTCGCGCTCGGAGACGAACTTCACGGCCAGGAGGCGCAGGCGCTTGTCCTCGTCCCCGAGCCTCGCAATAACCAGGTCCTCGGCGCGCTTGAGCTCCTTGCCCTTGAACCTGTCCGCGGATATCTCCGCGGCGAGGTTCTCCGCGGCGGCCAGGCGCAGCTCGACGCGCGGGCCCGACAGGCTGGCCGCCACCTCCGCCAGCCGGTCGCGGCCGAGGAAGTGCCACAGCGCGAAGACCAGCGCGGCGGCGGCGGCCGCGCCGATGAGCGCGTAGGCGATGGACTTGGCCTTCTTGCGCAGGGCGCGGCCCGTTTTCTCGAAGATCGAAAGCGGCCGGGCGCTGATGGCCCCGCCGCTGAGGTAGGCCTGGAG
>CAZONU010000018.1:17717-22629 GCA_964581145.1 uncultured Planctomycetia bacterium | reverse complement strand
CTGAACACGTGGCTCAGGGCCGCAAG
Source organism: uncultured Planctomycetia bacterium (assembly GCA_964581145.1). GTDB lineage: Bacteria > Planctomycetota > SZUA-567 > JAKLDR01 > JAKLDR01 > CAZONU01. Next base: position 22,603 of record CAZONU010000018.1, on the reverse strand, counting down.
CGGGGTGTCGGCGGGCGGCGCGACCGCCGGCTGCGTCGGGGGCGGCTTCAGGGTCTTCGAGGGAAAGGGCAGGGGCTGTTCGCCCGGCCGATGGTAGCCCAGGTCGCGGCGAATCTGGCGGGCCAGGTACTTCGGGTCTTTGGCCAGGGCGTCGCAGAGGACCTGGAGGTCGTCGGCCATCTCGCTTATCGACTGGTAGCGCCTGGCGGGGTCCTTCTCCAGGGCCTTGAGGCAGATGGTGCTCAGGTCCGGGTCCAGCCGGCGGTTGACCTCCGCGGGCGGCGGGGGGTCCTTGGTGACCACCTGGGTGATGACCTCGTAGACGGTCTCGCCGCCGAAGGGCTGGGCGCCGGTCAAGAGCTCGTAGAGCACCGAGCCCAGGCTGTAGACGTCGCTGCGGCCGTCGATCTGGGCGCTGTGCCCCTGGGCCTGCTCGGGGCTCATGTACGCGGGCGTGCCGAAGATGGTGCCGGTGATGCTCAGGCTGGTGTCGCCGACGTCCTTGGCCAGCCCGAAGTCGGTGAGCACCGGCGCCCCCTCGCGGGTGACCAGGATGTTGGGGGGCTTGAGGTCGCGGTGGATGACGCCCCGCTCGTGGGCGAACTGCAGGGAGCGGGCCACGACCAGGATGATCTCCAGGGCCGCATCGGTGCTGAGCTCCCCGTTCCTGATCAGCTCGTCCAGCGGCCGGCCCTCGACGTAGTCCATGGTGAAGAAATGCTGCCCGTCGGCCTCGCCGAAGTCGTGGACCTGGACGATGCCGGGGTGCTTGAGCCCCGCCGCCGAGCGGGCCTCGCGCATGAAGCGGGCGATGGTTTCCCGGCTGGCGCCCTCCCCGGCCAGCAGGACCTTCAAGGCCACCACCCGGTTGAGCTCCGGGTCGCGGGCCCGGTAGACCACGCCCATGCCCCCGCGGGCGATCTCCGAGAGGATGTGGTAACGGCCCAGGAACTTGGGCTTGGTCTCCATGCCCTCGACGGCTATCTCGTCGGAGGCGGACTCCCTGGCCGCGGCCGCCGCGTCCGGGCCGAGGTCGATGGTTAAGTCGGAGTCCGGCGACGGCGAAAGCACCTCGGTCTTCTCGGTGGATTGCGGCACCCGGATGGCCCCGCCGCAGGCCGGGCACTTGTAGCTCTTGCCGGGCAAAAGCCGCCGCGCGCGGAGCTGCCGGCCGCAGCCCGGACAGGTGATCGCCTGGGGGGCCATAGTTTGTGCATGGTAACCCGCTCCGGGGCGCGGGGCAAGCGGGAATTCGCGCCCCGGAACCGTCCTGGACGAACGGGCCCGGACGGTGTAAGTATCCTTATCGGCAAGCCTCCTCGGAAAGGAGCGATCCCTATGCGCAGGCTGTTCCTCGCCGCTCTCTCGCTACTGGCCCTGGCCGGGTGCGCGCCCTCCGCCGAGCCGGTCCCCAAAGCTGCCGGCGGGAAGAGGCTGGTCGTGCCCATCACCGTGGCCGAGCGCACCGGCGTGAGCCGCGGGGAGGAGCCGGTCACGTGCGGCGTCCCGCTGCCGGAGGGACTGCTCGCCGACGTGAAGGGGTTGGTGCTCCTGGGCCCGGACGGCAGGCCCGTCCCGGCGGCCTTCACGGTCGTCAACCGCTGGTACCCGGAGAAGAGCGTCAAGTGGGTACACGTCGACTTCGCCGCCACCGTCGCCGGCAAGAAGAAGGCCGTCTACAAGCTCACTCTGGGGAAACCGGTTCCGGTGCCGGAGCCCGTCAAGGCCGAGCTTGCCGGCGGCAAGGTCACCGTGGACACCGGCGCGATCAAGTTCACCGTCAAGAAGGACGGTTTCAACCTCTTCGACGAGGTCTGGGCCGGCGGGGAGCAGATCGTGGCTTCGCACTCCGGCGGCATCGAGATTATCAGCAGCCACATGGGCCTCAAGAAGAACAAGCGCTACACCGCCGCGGCTTTCAAGGGGACCACTCTGGAGATTGAAGAGAAGAACCCCATGAAGGCCGTGATCAAGGTCACCGGCCGGCACATCAGCACTGACGGCCTCAAGGGGCCTGACCGGCTGCTCGACTACAAGCTGCGCATTTACGCCTACCGCGGCAGCCCCGCCGTCAGGGTGGTCTACACCTTCATGAACAGGCAGGAGGACCGCATCCACGTCCCGCTGGCCGTGGACGGCATTGTCGTGGACCTGCCCACCCTGGCCCGGGGAGCGCGCTTCGCGCTGGGCAAGGCCGACGGCACCCGCGCCGAGGGCGAGCTCAAGGGCCGCGCCTGCGTCCACGCCGACGCCTCCGACCATCACGCCGTCGTCGCGGGCGAGAAGACCCTCTCCGAGGGCAAGTGCAAGAGCACCAAGACCTCGGACCTCGGCTGGGCGGCCCTCTACCACGCCGACGGGGGCCCCGGGGTCATGGGCGGCGTGCGCCGCTTCTGGCAGCTCTGGCCCAAGGCCGTGGAGGTCACCGACAGGGGACACCTGCGCCTGCACCTCTGGCCCAACATCGACGGCAAGGTCCTGCCGCTCCCGGAGCAGGACGACAAGACCGAGGCCTGGAACGCCTACTTCAAGGAGGGCGTCGACTACCCCGTCGAGAAGGCCCTGCGCAGCCGCCTCGTGCCCGGCCGGGCGCACATGTTCCCGGGGATGAGCAAGACCCACGAGATGGTCTTCTACTTCTTCCCGGAGCTCAAGCACGGACAGCTGCCCAGAGAGCTGCCCGCCTGGTGCCGCGAGAAGTGGATGGGCGCCGAGCGTCCCCTGCGCGCGGTCTGCGAGCCCTCCTGGTACTGCGAGAAGACCCGCGCCTTCGGCCGGCTGGCCTCCTCGAACCCCGCGATCTTTGACAAGGAGACCTTCGAGCTGGTCAAGGGCTACGACAAGCGCTTCCGCGACTGGCTGGACTGGCTGTGGTCCTATCGCGGCAGGGAGTACGGCAAGGACCTGGGCGTTTACGACCAGTACGGCATGTTCGATTTCGGCGACTGCATCAACTGGGAGCGCATGAAGGGCAAGTACAAGAAGGGGCACCTGGCCAAGCCGGTCAGCTTCCACTGGGACAACTGCTACTACGACTACCCCCACGCGCTGATGCTCCAGTTCCTGCGCACCGGGGACCTGGACTTCCTGGAAACCGCCGTCGAGGCCGACCACCACTACATCGACGTGGACATGGTCTGCCACCACCCCCGAAAAGACATGATCGGCGCGCCGCGCTACTGCCCGGGTCGCATGCACATCTGCCAGGACGGCCAGAGCATCTACGTCTCGAACACCTACAACCACTTCAAGAACCTCTGCCACTTCGACCTCTGGTTCCTGCTCGGCGACCACCACGCCCGCGACCGCGGCTTCATGCAGGCCGACTTCGTGGTCAAGCGGGGGCGGAGCGGCTTGAGCCAGTCGCGCTCCATCGGCCACGGCATCCGCGGGGCGCTGGTGGCCTACCGGGCCTCCGGCGACGAGAAGTACCTCAAGGCCGCGCAGGGCCTGGTCAACTACAAGTTCGTGCGCACCTGGAGCCGCAAGAGCGCCGCCTGGATCGACGGCATCGCCCTGGAGGGCTTCCGCGAGGTCTACGAGCAGACCGGCGACGAGAAGCTGGTCGAGACCATCAGGAAGGCCGTGGACGCCGCCCATTCCAAGAAGGACCACGCCGCGGCCATACTGCACGCCTTCGGCTTCGTCTACGCCAAGACCGGCGACGAGAAGTACCGCGCGGTGATCATCAAACGGCTGCCGCGCCTGGCCCGGGCCCGCAAGATGTGGGGCAGCACCCAGTCCCTGGGCAACACCCTGCGCAACGCGCCCTACTCCTTCTGGTATGTGACCAGGGACCTCTACAAGGAGGTTAAATAAGCAGGGACCCCAGGAGGCTTGATCATGCGCTACCTGACGATACTGGCCGCGCCCGCCCTGGCCTTGCTCCTCGCCGGCTGCGGCGAGGAGGAGCCCGAGCCGGAGAAGCCCGGCGCGCGCAAGGAGAAAGAGTGGTCGGACCACGCCCCCGTCAACCCCAAGCGCTCGCTCAAGGCCCTGGAGAAGGCCCGCGAGGACCTCAAGAAGGTCGAGGGCGACCGCGGGGCGCGGGAGAAGGAAGCCGGCGGCGGGTAACTGCGCGTAAACACTTAACTTGCTGAGTCTTGATATCCCCGCCCGGCGGGGCTAGAATACCTTTCCAATGCCCGGATGGTTCAAGGAATGCCGGCGGCTCCTGGTCCGCGCGCCCAACTGGCTGGGCGACGTGGTCATGTGCCTGCCCGCGCTGGAGGCGGTCAAGCGGGCCGCGCCGGAGCTGCACCTGACCCTGGCGCTGCCCGGCCACCTGGCCGAGCTCTTCGCCGGGGCCGGGGACGTTGACGCGGCGCTGCCGGTCAGGAAGGGCGCGGGCTCGGTGCTGGCGCTGGCGCGCCTGTTTCGTGACGGGAACTTCGACTCCGCGCTGCTCCTGCCCAACTCCTTCGGCTCGGCGCTGGCCGTCCGGCTGGCCGGCGTCCGGCGCCGCGCGGGCTACGCCCGCGACGGGCGCTCCTGGATGCTGACCGAGCCGGTTCCCTGCAACGCTGAAAGGCGCGCGCTTCATCAAGTCGAGTATTACCTGGAGCTGGTCGCCGAGCTGGGCGCCCCGCTGGAGCTGGACCGCTCCCGCGCGGTGAGATTGCAGGCTCCGGGGGCGGCCCGGGAACAGGTAGCGGGAATACTGGCCGCCGAGCGGCGCCGCCCGGGCGCGCCGCTATATGTGCTGGCCCCCTGCGCGGCCGGCGCCGGCAAGGAGTGGCCCGCCCAGCGCTTCGGGCGCCTGGCCGCGCTGCTCTGGGAGCGCGGCGCCGAGGTGGCCCTCACCGCCGCTCCCAGTGAAAAGGAGAAGACCGCCGCGGTGGCCTGCGCGGCCCGCGCCGCCGGCGGCGAGGTCATCGACCTGGCTG
>CAZONU010000018.1:0-17707 GCA_964581145.1 uncultured Planctomycetia bacterium | reverse complement strand
GTGGCCCAGAGGGCCGCGCTCTTTGAGGTTGCCCGGGGCTTCGTCGGCAACGACTCCGGCCCCATGCACCTGGCCGCCGGGCTGGGGCTGCCCGCGGTGGGCGTGTTCGTCAGCACCGGCCCGAAGCTCTACCGGCCGCTGGGGCCGGCGGCCGCCGCTCTCGGCGGCGTCGGGGAGGAGCCCCTCCCGGAGGAGGTCGCCGCGAAGCTCGAGGAACTCGGACGCCGGGAGGCCGCCCGTGGCGGATAACCTGCGCGTCGTCCACCTGGGCACCGAGACCGGCTGGCGCGGCGGCGAGCGGCAGCAGGTCTGGCTGGCGACCGGGCTGCGGGAGCGGGGCCACTACTGCCTGATGATCTGCAACGGGAAGGGCGAGATGGCCCGCCGCGCGCCGGAACTGAACCTCGAAACCCGGCCGGTCCCGGTGCGCGGGGAGATCGGGCTCCGCTCGGTCACCCGGACGGCCGCGACGCTCCGCGAGTTCGAGCCGCACGTGGTCCACCTGCACGACGCCCACGCGGTGCTGATCGGCTCGCTGGCCGCCAAGCTGGCCGGCTCCCCGGCGGTGGTGGCCAGCCGGCGGGTCGATTTCCGGATCAACAGCCGCTGGAAGTACACCTGGGCCATTGACCGCATTATCGCCATCAGCGCGGCGGTGCGCGACGTGCTGATCGACTGCGGGGTCCCCGCCGGAAACGTGTCGGTGGTGCCCAGCGGCATCGACCTCTCGCGCTTCGAGGGGCTCCCCCCCCGCGCCGAGGCCCGCCGGGCGCTGGGGATTGCCGACGACCAGCTGGCCCTGGGCATGGTCGCCGCGCTCACCGACCACAAGGGGCATCGCTTCCTGCTGGAGGCCTGGCCGCAGGTGATCGCCGCCGAGCCGCGCGCGCGGCTGCTCCTGGCCGGGGCCGGCGAGCTGGAGGAGGAGCTGGAGCGCAGCGTCGCCGACCTGGGCATCGGGGACTCGGTGCGCTTCCTGGGCTTTCACTCCGACGTGGCCGGGCTGCTGGCCGCGCTGGACCTCTTCGTGCTCAGCAGCCACCTCGAAGGGCTGTGCACCTCGCTGATGGACGCCATGGCCGCGGGCCTCGCGGTGGTGGCCACCACCGCGGGCGGCATTCCCGAGGTGGTCGATGACGGCCACACTGGAGTCCTGGTCCCCCCGCGCGACCCAGAGGCGCTGGCCGGGGCCGTCCTGGAAGTGCTCGGCGATCCCGACCGCCGGCGGCGGATGGGCGAGGCCGGCCGTGAGACCGCCCGCGCCAGGTTCGGCTGCGAGAAGATGGTCGAGGGCACCCTGGAGGTCTACAGGCAGGTGCTCGGCGGGAAGGCTTCAACGTGAGCGGCGCGGCGGAAAGGATCCTGATAGTGCGCCTCAGCGCGGTGGGCGACTGCGTGCACGCGCTGCCGGCGGTCCGCGCGCTGCGCGCCGCGCGCCCCGGGGCCCATATCGCCTGGGCCATCGACGACCGCTCCGCGCCGCTGCTGGAGGGGCTTTCTGACGTAAACGAGTTCCTGGTGATGCCCCGGCGGGCGCTGGGCGGCAAGCCGCGCCTGGTCCGCTGGCGGCGGCTGGCCGCCTATAGGCGCACGCTTCGCGAGGGCCGCTTCGACGTCGCCGTCGATTTCCAGGGACTGGTCAAGAGCGCGCTGGTGGCCTTCTTCAGCCGGGCCCGGCGGCGCATCGGGCCCTCGCGCACCGACGGCGCCCGGGAGCTCTCCTGGCTTTTCTACAACGCCAACCCGGAGGTGCCGGAAAGCGCCCGGCACATAGCCGAGAAGTCCCGGGCGCTCCTGGCGCCGCTGGATGTCCGGCCCGACGCGCCGCTCCCCGAGCCGCGCCTCCCCGAGCACCCCGGGGCCGCCGCGCGGGTGGAGGTCTCGTTGCGGGAAATGGGCCTGGCGGAGGGGCCCTTCGCGGTCCTCAACCCCGGGGCGGGCTGGCCCACCAAGCTCTGGCCGGTCGAGCACTTCACGGAGCTGGCCGGGGGGCTCCGCGAGGAAATGGGCCTGGACGTGCTGATAACCTGGTTCGGCCCGGCCGAGCGGGAGCTGGCCGGGCGCATTGCCGCGCCCGGCGCCGCGCGCCCCGCGCCCGAGACCGACCTCCAGGAGCTGGCCGAGTTGCTGCGCCGCGCGGCGCTCTACGTCGGCAGCGACACCGGGCCTACGCACATCGCCGCGGCGGCCGGGGCGCCGACCGTGGCGCTCTTCGGCGCGGCCGACCCTCAACGCAACCGCCCGCTGGGCGAGCGGGTCGAGACCCTGGACGCCGGCCTGGACTGCTCGCCGTGCTGGCGCCGCTCGGACTGCGCCCGGGGGGTCGAGTGCATGCGTGCGATTGACCCCCGGATGGTGCTGGCCGCGGCCCGGCGGCTCGGCGCCGGGGCGGGGCGGGAGGCCCGGCCGTGATCCGCTGGACGCTCTTCTTCTACGTGCTGTGGGAGATGCTGGGGAACCTGCTGGTGGCCCTGGCCTGGCTGATGCTGGTGGGGCTGCTGGTGATATTCCTGCGCACGCGCTTCACCGACGCCGGCAAGTTCCTGGGGGCCCGCGAGTGCCTGGCCGGGCTGATCGTGGTGGTGCCCTACCTCTTCAGCTTCATGCTGCCCGCGGCGGTGCTGGCCACGGTGATCAGCACCTTCGGGCGGCTCTCGTCGGACAACGAGCTGGTGGCCATGCGCGCCTCGGGGATTTCCCCGCTGGGGACCTCCGCCGCGCCGCTGGCCGCGGGCCTGCTGGCCAGCCTGATGCTCCTCTGGCTCAACGTGGAGGGCTTTCGCTACGCGGGGGCGGCCCTGACCGACGTGGAAAGCGACTTCAAGTTCAGCGAGGAGCGACTGACCCGCGCGGGGACCGGCTTCGAGGTCAACCACGGCGACGGCAAGATGGTCTTCTCCTTCCTGCGGCCGCTGGAGGAAGGCTCGGGGCCGGTGCGGGTCACGCGCATCGAGCCCGGAGGAGAGTCCTTCCAGCTCGTGGCCCGCAGGTTCGACTGCGAGATCGAACAGCGCCTCAATCGAAAGGGGCGGATGCGGCGCTTCATCGACTTCCACCTCTACGACGTCCAGGTGGTCCAGGACCCCTTCAACCCCTACGGCGAGGGGCGCTTCGGGGAGCTGCACTTCACCGACCTGGAGATGCCCGGGGCCATCACCCGCGCGCTGATCGGCGGCGGCTCGGAGATGCGCTCCAGCCTGCCCCAGAACCTCGCCAGGATCCGGGAGCTGCGCGGCAGGATGCGGAAGCTGGCTGCCGATCAGGACCTCGGCTTGCGCTCCGCGCGCGCGCGCCTGGTGGCCGGGGGAGCCGGCGGCGGCGGCGCCGGCCGCGGGGCCGCTTCCGCGGACCTCCTCTCCCGCTACCTGCGAGGGTTTACCAGTATCAACAAGGAGAAGTCCGCCCTGGTGGGCGAGGCCTCCCGCAAGGTGGCCTTCAGCTTCTCGCCATTGCTCTTCGCGCTGGTGGGCATGGGCCTGGGGGCCGTGACCCGCAAGAGCAGCAAGCTGATCGGGCTGAGCCTGGGCGTGCTGGTCGCCGCGCTCTACTACGGCGCCTGGGTGGCCAGCAAGGGGCTCGTCCAGCAGGCGCTGCTGTCCCCCATGCTGGCCCCCTGGATTCCCAACCTGCTCGCGCTGGCCGGGGGGCTCTGGCTGATGCGCCGGCAGAATCGGGCGCGCGCATGATCGGCAACCGCCTGGCCCGCCACGTGCTGCGCTCTTTCGCGGGGCCGTTCCTGGCCTCGCTGGCCGGGCTGGCCGTGCTCCTGGTGCTCTTCGACCTGTTCGACCGCGTCGACGAGTGCTTCAGGCTGCTGGCCAGGGAGGACCTGACCACCGGCCGGGCGCTGGGGACCATCGGGACCTTCTACGCCGGCCGGGCGCTCTCCTTCCTGACCGGCTACGGGGGCCTGGCCTGCCTGGCCGGCGGAGCCCTGACCGTGGCCGTCCTGCACCGCAACGGCGAGCTCACCGCGATGCGCGCCGCCGGGGTGAGCGTACGCCGCGCCTTCACCCCGCTGCTGCTGGCGGCGCTGCTCGTCGGCGTCGCCCAGATGGCCGCCGCGGAGTACGCGGTCCGTCCGCTGGCGCCCGCGGCCGACGAGGCCCAGGACGTCATCTACCGCCGCAAGCCCAAGCGCGGCCGGGACGTGGCCCTGGGGGGGGCCGCCCGCCTGGCGGTGTGGACCCGGGAGAAGGACGGGAGCGAGAAAGTCCTCTGGAAGCGGAAGGCCAATGTGAACTTCCTTGCCAGACGGGTGGAGCGCCACGGCCGGCTCATCGAGGGCCTCAGCGTGCAGATCCTGGCTGGCGCGGGCGGAGACAGTTCCGCGTTGGGCTACCGGGTGATCGCCGACCGGGCCCAGTGGCGGGGCGACGGCTGGGTGCTGACCGGCGGCAGGTTCTTCCACTACTCGGACGAGAAGGGCTTCGACTCCTGCTCGCGGCTGTCCTGCGACATCACCCCCACGGGGCTGGAGGCCCGCAACCTGGGCCTGGCTGGCCTCTCGCTCGCGGAGCTCTTCGAGCTGCGCAACGACCAGGCCGCGCGGGTGGAGCTGTGGGGCCGGCTGAGCCCGCCCCTGGTCAACCTGATCCTGCTCCTGGTGGGCCTGCCCCTGGCGGTGATCGGCAGCGCCCGCGGCGGGCGGCTGCTGCCCCTGGGCATGGCCCTGCTCCTGGGCACCGTCTACGTGCTCTTCGCCGAGCTGGGCGCCCACCTCGGCCGGGGGGGCGACCTGCTCGACCACCTGGAGCGCTTCCGCGGCGGCGACTGGCTGACGGCCATGGGCGGACCGCTGCGCATGGCCGTGGATCTCGCTGCCGGCCTGCCTCACTTGATATTCCTGGTCCCGGGGATCGTGCTCTACTGGAGGATGGACCGCTGAGCGACCGCCCGCTGGTCATCCAGGCCAACAGCGCGCGCAGGTGGATCGGCGAGGCCGCCCACACCCTGGAGCTGGCCCGGGGGCTGACCGCGCGGGGCTGGCCCGTGAAGGTCCTGGCCCGGCGCGGAGCGCCGCTGGTCGCGCGCGCCCGGGGGGCGGGCCTGGAGGTCGCCGAGCTGGGCTTCGCGGGCCGCTTCTCGCCGCTGGAGGACTTCCGCGACGCGCGGGCCGTGGCCGGCCTGGTGCGCTCGGCGCCGGGCGGGGCGGTGATCCACTGCCACCGCGGCAAGGACCACTGGTGCGTCGAGGCCGCGCGGGTGCTCTGCCGCCTGAAAGTCCCCGTGGTCCGTTCCCGCCACGTGGTGATGCCGGTCAAGGGGCACTTCCCCAACCGCTGGCTCTTTCGACGCGCTGCGCGGGTGGTCTGCGTGAGCGAAGCCGCCCGCGCCGGCTACGAGTCGAGCGGCCGACTGCCAGCCGGGCACCTGACGGTGGTCCCTTCCGGCTCGGCGGACCTGGAGCGCTTCCGGCCGGCCGACGCGGCCCGACGCGGGGCGGCGCGCGCGGCGCTGAACATCCGGCCGGAGCAGCGCGCCGCCGTTCTGGTCGGCCGGGTGCAGCGCATCAAGGGCCAGGCCGTCTTCCTGGAGGCCGCCGCCCTGGCCGCCGGGCGCCTGCCCGGGACGGTCTTCCTGCTGGTCGGCGAGGGCGCGGGACGCCCGGAGCTGGAGAAGTGGGTCGCCGAGCGGAAGCTGGGCGAGCGGGTCAGGGTCCTGGGCCGGCGCGAGGACGTGCCCGAGGTGCTGGCCGCCTGCGACCTGGGCGTGGTGGCCTCCCTGGGCTCGGAGGGCTTCAGCCGCGCGGCGCTGGAGTACATGGCGGCCGGCTTGCCCGTCGTCGCGACGCGGGTCGGCGCGCTGCCCGAGATCGCCGTCGAGGACGAGACGGGTTTCCTGGTGGAGCCCGGCGACGCGGCCGCCCTGGCCGGGGCCATGGTGGGGGTGCTCGGCGACGCGGAGCTGGCCGCCCGGCTGGGGGCGGCCGGCCGCGAGCGCGCGGAGGAGGTCTTCTCCCGCGAGAAGTGGCTCGCCGCGCACGAGCGCATTTACGAGGAAAGCCTGCGATCTTCCGTGGACAGCGGGGAAGCGGGCCGCTAGTCTATCCGGCATCCAGCAAAGAGGGCGAGGGAGCATCCATGCTTCAGGAGGAGTTCGACGCGCTCAGCAAGGGCTTCGACGCGGACGCCGCGGCGGGAAGCGGCGCGGCCAGGGCCGGGGGCCTGACCCCCCGCGAGCGCTTCGGGCGCTGCATGCACTTCCAGTCGGTGGACCGCGTGCCGCACATGGAGTTCGGCTACTGGGAGGAGACCATGGTCCGCTGGCACGGGCAGGGCCTGCCCGCCGAGCACGACTCTCACGATACGATAGAGAGCTACTTCGGGTGCCAGCACGTCATCCAGCTTCCGGTGAGCATGTCCACGATGAACCTCCGCGAGGAGGAGATCGTCGAGGAGCGCGAGAACTCGATAGTCAAGCGCGACGGGCTGGGCACCCTCTTCGAGAAGGTCAGGCGCGGGGCCAGCTCCATTCCCCATTATCTCGAGTTCCCCATCGAGGACCGCGACTCCTGGCACGCGTTCCGCGACGAGTTCCTGCCGCTGGACTTCGAGGCGCGCGTGCCGGAGGACATCGCCGTCATCGGCGCCAAGCTCCTGCGCAGCGACCGGCCGGTGGCCGTTTCGCTGGGTTCTTACCTGGGCTCCGTGCGCAACTGGATCGGCTTCGAGCAGATCGCCCTGATGTTCTACGACGACCCGGAGCTCATCGAGGAGATCGTCGCCCACCTGTCAGGCATCTACCTGGGCGTCCTGGAGCGCGTCCTGCCGCATGTTACTGTCGACCTGGCCACCGGCTGGGAGGACATCTGCTTCAACAGCGGACCGCTGTGCTCGCCGGACATGTTCAGGTCCATCGTGATCCCGCACATGAAGCCGGTGCTGCGCCTGCTGCGCCAGCACGGGGTGGACGTCATCTGGACGGACTGCGACGGGGACATCCGGGGGCTCGTGCCCCTCTGGCTGGAGGCCGGTCTCAACTGCATGTTCCCGGTGGAGGTCAACGCCGGGTCCGACCCCGTGGAACTCCGTAAAGAGTACGGCCACGAGGTGCTGCTGGTCGGCGGCTTCGACAAGATGGCCCTGCTCAAGGGCCGGGACGCGATCCTCGCGGAGCTGAAGCGCCTGGAGCCCACCGTGGCCGACGGCGGCTTCATCCCCCACGTCGACCACCGCGTGCAGGCCGACGTGGACTACGACGACTACCGCTACTACATCCGCGAGAAGCTGGTCATGCTCGGCTGGAAGCCGGAGGAGACAGCGGCCCTCGAGCCGCTGCGCGACCTGTAGCGGCGGTTTGCCTCGGAGGTGGTTATGAGAAACTTGTATATGCTGATTCTGCTGGCTCTTCTCGCGGGCTGCGACTCCGGGGAAGGGGAAACCCAGGGAAAGCCGGGTAAGCCTTCCACCGCGCCTGCGACCAAACCGAAACCTGCGACGGCCAAGAAGCCCTGCGATTACCCCACCGGGCCGGGAACGTACAAGTCGGGAGAATGGGAGTACACGTACACGATCCGCCTCAAGGGCACGAAGTCAGAGCAGAGGAAAGGCAAGCTCAAACGCAACGGCAAGGAAGTCGCCGGCAAGCGCGGGCAGGTCCTGGACACTCCCCTGGGCAGATTCCTCTATTTCGGCAAAGGCGGGGGCTGGCGGAGCGGCTGGCTGAACACCGGCACTTACGACACTGCAATCTTCAATTCCGCTGGCCGGATTCGGCCCGCCTATTTCCGCGCGCTGTTCCTGCCCGATGAACGAAAGCTGCAGGCCATGTGGAAAACTGCGGGCGGCAGCGGCTCGTACCCCCGGGACAACGTCCTGGCCACGCCGAAAGGCCGGGTGTACATATGGGGTGGCACCACGCTTTACGCGTTCGGCCCCGAGCGCAAGCCGGCCTGGAAACGTCCGACACGCCTTTTCATCAATCAGGTGCATGTAAACGGGCGGGGTGACGTTGTCATGGCTGAGATAGGCAAAGGCGGTGGCGGCACACTGTGGTGTCTATCTGCTGACGGGAAGATCCTCTGGAAACAGGGGAAGCGGGTCGGTCGGGTGAGAGTCAACAGCCACGACCAGGTAATCTTTGTGGAATATGAGAAGGCCCAAGGCATGGCGCTCAATTGTCTCGGTCCAGATGGAAAGGCCTTGTGGCGCAAAGCGAACTACGGCGCGCGGCTGGAGGGAGTGGACGCCTCTGACAAGATTCTGGTGAGGGGTGAAGCAAAGGCCTTTTACTCGCGTCTTTATTCCGCCGAAGGCAAGGTCCTTTGGGAACGAGAATCGAAGGAGCCCGTCCCCCCGCTTCACAAGGACAAGGCCGGCAACTACGTGGTCCCCGGAAAGCCTACCTCGCAAACCCGATCATAATCAGGCCGGCGACGATTATGATCGCGGCGAGGACCCGCACCTTTCCGCCGGGCTCCTTGAAGAGCAGCACGCCGCCGGCCACGCCCAGGACTATCGACAGCTGCCGCAGGCCGGCCACGTAGGCGACCATTCTGGCGTTGGCGTAGGCCCACAGCACTAACAGGTAAGTCAGGAATATGAGCGCGCCGACCGCGGCCGCGCTCAGCTTCTCGGTCGCGAGCGCGCGGCGCAGCCCCGCCGGGCGGTCGAAGAGCAACGACACTGGCAGGAGCCCGGCGGTGATGGCCGCGTACTGCGTGTATTCGTAATAGAAGGCCCCGCGCAGCCCTTCCGCGAAGCGGAGCCTTTCCGCCTCGTTGAGCATGTCCATGACCACGTCGTCGGTCAGCGTGTACCCGCTGGAGCACAGCGCCGCGCCCAGCGCCCAGAGGCCCGCGCGGTTGAGGTAGGCCCGCCAGTTGTCGCGCAGCGGGCCGAACTCCAGGCGCTTGAGCGGCAGGACGAAGCAGCCGCCGACCACCAGAACGATCCCGGCCACCGCCAGCCAGCTGGGCTTCTGGCCCAGGATCAGCCCGGCCAGTAGCAGCACGAATATCGGCGTCGTGCGGATCAGGGGGTAGGCCACCGAGACGTCCCCGTGGCGGTAGGCCGCCGCCAGGCAGGCGAAGTACCCGCACATGAAGGCCCCGGTCATCGCCAGGAGGAGCCAGAAGCGGGGGGGCACCGCACCCAGGAACCTGGCTCCGCCCAGCAGGAAGAACGCCGGCGTCGCGGCGACCAGCACGGCGGCGCTGGCCAGCCAGAAGAAGGCCGGCGTTTTGCTGGACTTCTTGGACATGAGGTTCCAGGCCGCGTGCGTGGCGCAGGAGGCCAGCACCAGGACCAGCGCGAGGTTGTTCATGGAGCTAAACCCTAGCAGGCAAGCGGCGGCAGTCAAACGCCCTGGACCGCGCGGCCCCGGGAGGCTAATATGGTGGCAAGAAGAAAGGAGCCTCCGGTGAGCGCATCCAAGAACGTCCTCTTCATTACCGCCGACCAGTTCCGGGCCGACGCGCTGGGCTGCTACGGCTCGGAGGTCTGCCAGACCCCCAACTACGACCGCATCGCCGGCGAGGGGGTCCGCTTCTCGCGGGCCTTCGCCTCGAACCCGATATGCGTCCCCGCGCGGGCGACGATGACCACCGGCCGGCCTTCACACAAGGCCACGGGCATCAAGGACAATGAAGGCCGCATCCGGGACGGCCAGCCCAAGATCGCGGAGCTGTTTAACGCGGCGGGATACGAGACCTACGCCATGGGCAAGCTGCACTACCTGCCCTACGAGGCTCCGCGGCTGGTGCACGGCTTCAAGCACTGGGAGCTCACCGAGAGCGGCCGGCTGATGCGCCAGTCGGCCGCGAACGGCTGGGACATCGGCACCGAGGAGTACTACGACTACCTCAAGGCCGTCGGCTTCGAGAACATGTACCGCGCGCACGGGGTGGGCAACAACGACGTGCGCGCGGCGGTCTCGCCCCTGCCCGCCGAGCACTGCGTGGACCACTGGGTCGGGGACCGCTCGATCCATTACCTCGAAAAGCACCTCGCCGAAAGGGCCGGGACGCCTTTCTTCATGTGGACCAGCTTCCCCAAGCCGCACTCGCCCTTCGACCCCCCGGAGCCCTGGCACCGCAAGTACGATCCCCGCGAGGTGCCCGCCCCCTTCGGCTCGCCGGAACTCTTGGCCGACCGCAACCCGGAGCTCCGCGCGCGGCCCATGCGCTACGCCTGGGACCTTCTCAGCCCCCAGCAGATTCAGCAGGCCCGGGCGCACTACTTCGGCCTGGTGAGCTTTCAGGACGCGCAGGTCGGCCGGCTGCTCGGCTTCCTCCAGGAGCGGGGGCTGCTGGAGGACACGGTCATTCTGTTCCTGGCCGACCACGGCGAGCTCCTGGGCGACTTCGGCTGCTTCTTCAAGAGCTGCTTCATGGCGGGAGCGGAGCACATTCCGCTGCTGGTCCGCGCGCCGGGGCCGGTGCCCGCCGGCGCCGTGCGCGACGTGCCCGTGGGCACCGAGGACGTCCTGCCCACGCTCTGCGAGCTGGCCGGGATTGACGTGCCGGATGGCATCGACGGGAAGAGCCTGGTCCGCGCGGCCGCGGAGGGTACGCCGGTCCGCGAGGTGTACATTGCCCAGACCGGCGACGCCCCCGGGCAGTGTTACATGGCCACGGACGGCAGGTGGAAGTACTGCTACTCGGAGATGGACGCCACCGAGGAGCTTTACGACATGGAGAACGACCCCGCCGAGCTCACCAACCTGGCCGCCGAGCCCTCGCAGGCAAGTCGAAAGTCGGAACTCCGCGGCGCGGTGGTCGATTGGTGCCGCGAGAACGGGGACGAGGCCATGCTCGACGGGCAGGGCGATCTGGTGCAGAGCAGGTTCCGGATGCCCGCCGAGCGGCCGCGCATCCCGGGCTACTACGGCTGGCGGGGATTCTAGGGGAGGCTTTTGCTCACGCGCCCAGGTGCTCCCAGCCGGCGGGCCTGAGCCGGCGCTTCCTGTTCCCGCGCACCAGCCACAATCCCGAGCCGCGCGCTCTTATGACGCCGATCTCAGTGAGGCGGGTCCTGAACGGCCAGCGCTTCTTAAGAGCTCCCGCCCGCTTCGGCCGCACCGTGAACAGGAGCTCGTAGTCCTCGCCGTCACAGAGCGCGTGCGCCAGCGCGTCGCCCTTCAGCTTCCGCGCCGCGGGCGAGACGGGTATGCTCTCGGCGAGAAGCTCCGCGCCGAGCCGGCCGCTTTCGCGGGTTATGTGCGCCAAGTCGCGGGCCAGGCCGTCGGAGACGTCAATGACCCCGCCGATGCCCTTGAAGCTGGCCAGGAACCTCCCTTCCGCTAGGCGCGGCACGAAACGCAGGTGTTTGCCGAGGATCGAGCCGCCCAGTCTCCCCGTGACGAGAATGCGGTCGCCCGCGCGCGCCGAACTGCGCAACAGCGCCCTGCCCTTCCTGGCGCGGCCGACGATTGCCGCCGCTACGGTCGTGGCCCCCGGCGTGCTCGACACGTCCCCGCCGACCACGGGGCAGGCGTAAAGCCCCGCGGCCCTGGCCAGCCCCTTCTGAAGGGCGCGCGCCCACGCGCCGGAGTGCCTGGGGGAGAGCGCCGCGAAGACCACCGCGGCGACCGGCTCGCCGCCCGCCGCGGCGATGTCCGAGAGCGGCCGGCATACGGCCTTGCCGCCCACATCAGTGGGCCGGGCCTTCTTCCCGAAGTGCACTCCCTCGACCAGGCCGTCGGTCTTGAGGAGCAGCTCCCAGCCTCTGCCGACGCCGGCCAGCACCGCGCAGTCGTCGCCGGGGCCCACCCGGACCGCACCGCGCTTCGCGCCGGGCAGGCCGCGCTTGCGTATCCAGTCAATCAGTTCGAGTTCGCGCACGGGATCGATTATAGTGCGCCTGGGCGGGGGGGCCACCGAAAAGACACGGGTCCGCCAAGGGGCGGACCCGATGATGGTTGGGGCCTTCCCGCGCTTACAGCCCGGCCAGGAAGTCCCCGACCAGGGCGTCCAGCGCCTGCCCCAGCCGGTCCTCGGTGACGTAGGTGCCGCGCACGATCTGCTGGCGGATCTCTTCGACCCTGGCCTCGCGGATGTCGGGCATGGCCCTGACCCGGGCCAGCAGCCTCCCCGCCTGGCTCAGCTCGACCTTGTCCGACCCGCGGGTCTCGGGAGCGGGCGCCGGAGGGCGCCGGTCGCGCGCCTCCTTGGGACCGTCGAACCCCGGGGGGCGGACCCCACCTATACCTTCCACCATGACTCACCTCACCTTCGCGCCGTGAGGAGTCTCTTGGACCTCCTCAATATCATTATCGGAGGGCTTGGGGGGGGGCTTTAGGACAAAAGCGGCCATTTCTTGGGCGTAACAGGCGCGATTAGGCATCTTACGCTATCCAGCCCCCGGGACCCCCCTCCCGGGGCCCGCGAGGCGGCTCTTGGGGGCTTTTCCCGCTCTTTTTCCCGGGGCCGTCCGGCCGGCGCCGCCCGGCAGTCTCCACCCGGTACTGCAGGCGCTTGACCATCTCGGTGTGCATCTGGCTGACCCGGCTCTCGGAGACGCCCAGGATGGCGCCGATCTCCCGGAGGGTCAGCTCCTCGTGGTAGTAGAGCACCATCAGCAGCCGGTCCTTCTCGGTCATCTCCTCCTTGACCAGGGCCAGGAGCTCCTCGCGCTCCAGGCTTTCCAGGGGGTCGGCGGCAGACTCGTCGACCACCAGGCTGGCCGCGGTGTGGCCCTCCTCGTCGGCCGCGTCGTCCAGGCTGGAGAGCGCCGCCGCCGCCAGGGCCCGCTCGGTGTCGCAGAGCTCCTCGACGGTCATCCCCGCGGCCTCGGCGACCTCCCCGGGGGTGAGGGCCCTGCCCTCCTCGCGCAGCTGCCGCTCGGCCTGCCGGATGCGCCCGGCCCGCTCGCGGACCCCGCGGGTGAGCATGTCCCTGCTGCGCAGCTCGTCGAGCATGGCTCCGCGGACGCGGCTCAGCGCGTAGGTCTCGAAGCGCACATCGCGGCCCACGTCGAAGTTCTGGACGGCGGAGAGGACGCCCACGCACCCGGCACTGTAGAGATCCTCCTCGCGGACGAAGCTGGGCAGGTGCATGGCCAGGCGGCCGGCGGCCAGCTTGACCAGCGGCAGGTAGTGCTCCACCAGGCGGTCGAAGTCCGCGCGGTTGCGGTCCGCCGTGTAGCGCGCCCAGAGCTGCTCTTCGTCCAGCGGGTGCTCAGAACTCAACGGCCCCGTCCCCTTCTATCCCGAAGTAGCGCAGCCAGGCCTCGACCTCCTCCTCGCTGGGGGCGGCCAGCTCCTTGCCGGGCTCGGGCCGTTCGCGGCGCTGGCCCTTGCCGTGGCGCGGGCGCTGGTGGCCGACCAGGGCACGCGCGCACTCCTCGCTGGTCTCTATCCGCGCGCCCAGGCTCCGGGCGTAGGCGGCCAGCTGCCGGTCGCTGGTCACCAGGCGGACCTGGCCGGCCTTGCCCAGCAGCGAGCGCTCCTCCAGGTAGTCCTTGATCACCGAGTCGGCGTCGGTGCCCGGCGGGGAGAACATCACCCCCAGCGAGCCGCGCCGCTCGCGGCGGATGCGCAGGCTCATGCCCTCCGGGCCCGGCAGGCTGCCGGGCATCAGCCGCTTGGAGTCGAAGACCACCGTGGCCGAGTTGAGGTCCTTGCGCCTCGCCCGGGAGAGCATGTAGAGCAGCATCTCCCGCGCGCGATAGATCTCGCCGCCGCGCAGCCTCTCGGCCAGCCGGCCGACCTTCATGAGCAGGTTATAGCCGTCGATGAGGGTTTCCACGGGGCTCAGCCCTCCTTCCGGGCGGCGCGCGCGGCGCGCCTGGCCGGGGCGCGGTGCAGGTAGCAGATGGCCGCGGCCAGCGCGTCGGTGGCGTCGGCCGGCTTCGGGGCCCGGCTCAGGCCCAGCAGGACCTTGACCATCCGGGCAACCTGCTCCTTGCGCGCCGAGCCGCTGCCGGTCACCGCGCGCTTGATCTCCGAGGGACTGTACTCTTCGATGCGCAGGCCGGCGCCGGCGCAGGCCAGCAGGGCCACCCCGCGGGCCTCGCCAATGGCGATGGCCGTGGCCAGGTTGCGGCCGGCGAAGGGCTGCTCGACGACGGCCACCTCCGGGCCGGTGCGCTCGATGACCGCGGCCAGGCCCGCGTGGATGACCCGCAGCCGCTCGGCCAGGGGCAGCGACCGGCGCGCGCGCACCGCGCCGCAGTCCAGCAGCTCCATCCCGCCGCGGCGGGTCCTGACCGCCCCGTATCCGGCGGCCAGGGTGCCCGGGTCGATGCCCAGTACGATCAAGTCGTCTCCCTGCGACGTGTTACTCGTCCTCGGCCAGCTGGGCGGCGAGCTCGGCGGTCATCTCGAAGTTGGTGTAGACGTTGTTGACGTCGTCCTCGTCCTCGATCTCGCCCATCAGCGCGACCACCTTGCGCGCGGCGTCGACGTCGAGCTCCACGTTGGTGTCGGCGACGTAGGTCATCTCCGCGGACTCGTTGGCGATGCCGGCCTCCTCCAGGGCCTTGCAGGCCGCGGCGAAGTCCTCCGGGGCGGTGGTTATCGAGTAGAACTCCTCGCCGGCCTCGAAGTCTTCGGCCCCGCCCTCCAGGGCCAGCTCCATGAGCTCCTCCTCCTCGACGGCGTCGCGCTTGACGGTGATCAGCCCCTTGAATTTGAACATCCAGGCCACCGCGCCGTTGTTGCCCATCTTGCCGCCGCGCTTCTCGACGATGTTGCGCACCGCCGGGCCGGTGCGGTTGCGGTTGTCGGTGGCCACCTTGATGAGCAGCGCCACGCCGCCGGGGCCGTAGCCCTCGTAGGTGATCTCCTCGATCTTGAGGCCGTCGGCGCCCCTCCCGGTGGCCCGGGCGATGGCCCGCTTGAGGTTGTCCTTGCCCAGGCCGGCCACCCGGGCCTTGTCCAGGATCATGCGCAGGGCCGGGTTCATGTCGGGGTCGCCGCCGCCCTGGCGGGCGGCCACGTAGATCTGCTTGGCGATCTTGCTGAAAGACTTGCCCTTCTTGGCGTCGGCGGCGGCCTTCTTGTGCTTGATGGTCGCCCAGTGCGAGTGACCGGACATCTCCACCTCCCGGGGTTTGGGGTTCGGGGTTCGGGGTGCGGGCCGGAAGTCAGCGGACGGGTCCCGGAGGCAGGTCGGCCATTATAGTAGGCGCGCAGCAGCTGGCGTAGATACCTCGAGTAAGCGTAAGGCATGATTGACCCCTCACTGCCGGTCATTCTAGCCCGGTGCGCGGGGTTATTCAAGCGGAAAGGCCCGGTCGGGAGCTACTTCTTTCCCCCCGCGGCGGAGCGGTCCCGGAGCTTGGCCAGGCGGGCCTTGCGGCGGCTGGCCTGGTTCTTCTTGAGCAGGCCCTTGCGGGCGGCCTTGTCCAGCTCGCTGGCGGCGCGGCGCAGGACTTTCTCGGTGGCCTCGTCCTTGGGAACCTTCTCGGCGGCGGCGCGGGCCTTCTTCACGAAAGTGCGCACCTCGCTGCGCTGGGCGCGGTTCCGCTCGCGGCGGCCCAGGTTCTGGCGGACGCGTTTCTTGGCGCTCTTGGCGTGGGGCATTGGCTGGGGGTCCTCTCCGGAACCGGCCGCGCGCTCGGGGCGCGGCGGCCTAACCCTTTCTCAGCGTCTCCAGACGCTTGGTCACGTCCTTGAAGTTGATGTCGGCTTCGTAGAGCTGGGTGAAGGTCTTGAGCGCATCTTCCTTCTTGCCCATCTTGTCGTAGGTGTCGCCGAGCTGGTAGAGCAGGACCTTCTTGGTTTCGTTCATGACTTCGATCTCGGACAGCCCCAGGCTGAACTGCTTGGCGGCCAGGTCGTACTGCTGCTTGCGGCTGAAGCAGATGCCCAGGTTGAGCAGCGAGTTTTTGCGTCGCGCCGGGTCGTTGACCGTGCGCTGGAACTGGCCGATGGCCTCGTCCAGCTTGCCCATCTCGAAGTAGACGTTGCCCAGGGTGTAGGCCACCACCAGGTCCATGGGCCGGACCCGGACGCGGTTTTCGAAGCTCTTCATCCGGAACTGGTTGCGCTGGGCGCGCAGCTTCTGATAGTCGGTCTTGACCGCCGCGTCGGCGGGCGCCGCCTTGAGCCTGGCCTCCAGCTCCTTGAGCTTGACGTTGAAGCGCAGGAGGTTGAGGTCGTCCATCTTGAACACGTAGGTGTTGTCGGTGGGCTGCAGCTCCCGGGCCTTGCTGTAGGCGGCCTCGGCCTCGGCGAAGTCGGGCTCGACCAGCAGCCAGAGGTCGCCGACGTTGGCGTGGAAGGTGGCCACGTGCCGGGGGTCTTCGGTGTCTGGATTGGCCAGCTTCTCCTGGGCGAAGGCCAGGGCCCTGGCGCGCTGCTCGACCGTGCGGATCTCGTGCTGCTCGACCTCGTGGCGCTCGTGCGTCTTGGAGTCCTTGACGATGCTCTGGGAGCCCTCCTTGGCGCCGACCTCGAAGACCTGGCTGGTCTGCGTGGCGGAGAGGTTCTTTATGATCTGCGAGGCCTCGTGGTCATTGGGCTTGGCCTTGAGGATCATCTCGCAGGTCCTTATGGCCTGGCCGATGTCGCCGGCGGCCTCGTGGGCGGACTCCAGGTTGCGGAGGTTCTCGATGTTGTCCGGGTGGCTGTTGCGGATCTCGTCGAAGACCTGCACCGCGGTGTTGTGGTAGCCCAGTTGCATGGCCGCGCCGCCCAGCTTGGTGAGCATCCAGACGTTGCCGGGGTCGAACTTGAGGAACTTCTCGCACTCGATCACGGTCTTTTCCGCGTTGCTCTTGGAGGCGAAAAGGACCTTGGCGGCCGAGCCCAGCCCCTTGATCCAGGCGGAGCTGGGACTGATGCCCTTCTCCTTGACGTAGCGCGTGGCCACCGCGCGGAGGTCCCGGCGGCTCTCCACGTCCTCGGGATTGAGGGCCAGGGCCTGCTGGTAGAGGTCGATGGCGTACTCGTAGTTGCGGCGCTGGACCGCCTCGCGGGCCTTCTCCGTGAGCTTGCTGGTATCCATTGCCATAACAGAGTCTTATATACCCCGGAGAGCGGTTGTCAAGCCGCCTTTTCGACAGGGCGCTCCGGCCCGTCCGCCTTGACCGCCGCGGTGCGGCCGGTGTAGAATCATCCCGAACCCGATCTTGAGGAGACAATCCTGTGGCCGGTAAGCCCGAAAACCACGCGCGCGAGTGGGGCGACGACCCGCGCCTGGCCGGCGCGCGCGTGGAGGTTTATCGCCAGGTCGGCGGCGTCGAGCTCCTGGTGTACGCCTTCGACCCCGCGGGCCTCGCGCCGGGAGACCGCCGGCCCGGAATGGTCTTCTTTCACGGCGGCGGCTGGGAGGGCGGCGACCCCGCCCAGTTCGGCGAGCAGTCGAAGTACCTGGCCCGCCGGGGCATGGTCGCGCTCAGCGCCGAGTATCGCGTGAAGGGCCGCCAGGGGGTGGGCCCCTGGGAGTGCGTCGAGGACGCCGTTGCGGCGGTCAAGTGGGCGCGCGGGAGCGCCGCGCGGCGCCTCGGCTTCAACCGCCCGTCACCTCATGTACGGCCCGACGAAGGGCGAGGTCTCACCCCGGCGCAGGAAGTGGCCCGACGGCCCTTCTCCGAGGAATTCGGAGAACCAGGATTCGTGCTCTATTTCCTCGTGCAGGATGGCCTGGGCGAGACCGTACGTCCGGTGGTCCTTGCCGGCCGTCAGGTTGCAGATGTGGGTGTAGCCCTTCACCGCGCATCGCTCGGCCCCGACCAGGACCTGGAGCACCGCCTTGACGTCGGTCGGGTCCTCGGGCAGCGTGGCCGGCGGGCAGGCCGAGAGGTCGTGGAACTCTTTC
>CAZONU010000017.1:20323-26849 GCA_964581145.1 uncultured Planctomycetia bacterium | reverse complement strand
GCTTCCTTCTGCTCTTGAGCGCCTTCCGCACTCTCGCAAGCAGCGCGCGCAGCTTTCCCGGTCCGGCCGCCAAACGGCGCTCCTCCTTCTGACAGTGGCCCTAACGCCGGGAGGGGCGAAAGGGTTCGCTCCGAACGCCGGCGTTCCGGGAATCAGGTAACAAATGGCGTGCCGCGGGGCGGTTTTTCTGCAAATGCAGTATTCAGGCCGGATGCGGTTTCCGGGCGCGGGCCCCGCATGACAATAAGTCTCACATGTGGTGAGAATCGCGAGGCGGACGCTTCCGGAGGAACTCAGCTCTTCGCGTATTTCTTATGGTAGTAGCGGAACTGGTGGTAGCTGAGGCCCAGAGAGCGCGCCGCGCCCGCGCCGTTGCCCCCGGCCGCCTCCAGCGCGCCGGCAATGAGCTGCCGGCGGTAGTTCTCGACCTTCTCCTCGAAGCCGCTTCCGGCCGGCTCGGGCTCGCGCTCGGGCAGCAGGCCGATGTCCACCGGGGTGATCTCGTTGGTCACGTCGCGGTAGGCGGCGCGCTCGATGATGTTCTTGAGCTCGCGCACGTTGCCGGGGAAGTCGTACTTCCTGAGCGCCCGCAGCGCGCTCCCGGCCAGCTCTTTGCCCCGAAAATCGGGGATCTCGCGCATGAACTCGTCCAGGAAGTGCCGGGCCAGGGTCTCGATGTCCTCGGGCCGCTCGCGAAGCGGCGGCACGTGGATGACCTCGAAGCTGAGCCGGTCGTAGAGGTCGCGCAGGAACTCCCCGGCCCCCATCCTCTCCTCGATGTTCACGTTGGTCGCGGCGATTATGCGCGCGTCGGTGCGGACCTCCTCGCTGCCCCCCACCCGGGTGAAGACCCCGTACTCCACCACGCGGAGGATCTTCTGCTGGAAGGCCAGCGACATGTTGCCGATCTCGTCGAGGAACAGCGTGCCCCCCGCGGCCTGCTCGAACTTGCCCGAGGTGCGCTCGGCCGCGCCGGTGAAGGAGCCCTTCTCGTGGCCGAAGAGCTCGCTCTCCAGCAGCGCGTCGCTGAAGGCCGCGCAGTTCACGGTGATGATGGGCCGCTCGGGGTTCTCCCCCGCGGCGTGGATGGCCCGGGCGACCACCTCCTTGCCGGTGCCGCGCTCGCCGGTGATCAGCACCGGGCGGGGCACGCCGGCCACCCGGCCGACCTTCTCGATGACCTCGGCGATCTGCGCCGAGCCGCCCACGATGCGGGCGCGCGCCCCGGCGGCCTCGGAGAGCTCGCGGTTCCGCTCGCTCAGACGTAGATTACGCTCCATGAGCCGCAGGAGCTTGCCGAGCTTGGCCATCAGCGTGGCGGCCCGCTCGGGGAGGTTGGCCCCGCGCACCAGGAAGTCGGTGGCCCCGGCCTCCACCGCCCGGCCGGCCAGCTCCACGTCGCCGCGCTCGGCCACGGCCACGATGGGCATCTCCGGGTCGCGGCCCCTTATCTCCCGTATTATCTCGATCCCGTCGCGCTGCCCGTCGCCCAAGAGGCAGTCGACCACCGCCAGGCACGCGCCCGGGTAGGCCGCCAGCGCGGCCAGCAGCTCGGCCACGCTGCCGACCGCGCGCACCTCCGAGCCCTTCCCGGCCGCGGCGCGCAGCGACTCGCCCAGGCCGGCGAGCTCCCCGCCCGGCGCCTCCAGGATCAGTATCTCGCTGGGCATGGCGCTCCCTCCCGGAAAGCTCCCACTCTACCCGGCGGCCGGCTCATGAGCAAGCCCCAACCTGGGGATTTTCACTATATATGAGGATTTTCACCAGGGGGCCGGCGCGGGCGGTTCTCGCTATGTCTCCTGATTTAGGTGTCTTACGGAATATTGCCGTGTGGCACGCGAGTTGGTACAGGTTCCAGTGAAGCCCGGCGAGAGTTCCGGAGCCGGGGAGAGGAGAGGGAGGGCGAGGCCATGACAACGATCAAACTCTGGAGCTTTTCGCCCCTTTCAGGCCCGGCGCCCCGCGGCCCGCGCTTCCGGGGCGAGCTGCCCGGCGGCGCTCCGCTGGGCGGGGAGGGCCGGATGTTGCCCGGGTCGGGCGGCAGGTACCCCGGCTGCGTGAGCCGGCTGCTCCGGCTGCTGAGGATTCTGGCACGCCGGCGGCGGCGGCGAGAGCGCGGGAGGTGAGCGATGGATACCGAGCTGAAGGTCCGCAGCGCGGCGCGGGCCGCGTGGAAGACCTTCTTCGTCAGCTGGGGCCTGGTAGCCTTCACCTACTTCGCCTACCTGGCGATGAACGCCGGCTGGCTCGACTGGCTCATCGACGCCGGCGTCTACGGGCCGGTGGGCCGCGAGCAGCTGGCGATGGTTACATTCTACTACATCGGCGCCATGAAGCTGATCGGCCTGTGCTTCCTGCTGGGCGCGATCTTCCTGACGTTCTGGAGGCGCGGCCTGGCCAGGGCCGGGAAGGCTGAGAAGTGAAGCGCCGGCAGATCACCCGCCGGATCGCGCCGGAGGAGATGCCGCGCCGGGCGGAGCAGCTGCTGGACGGCGGGGCCTCGGCCGTCGACCGGCGCCTGGCCGGGGTCGGTCCCCGCTGGAGGGGAACCTTCCCCCGGCGGAAGGAGAGGGAGGACGGGGAGCGATGAATGCCTACAACCACACCCAGCGCGCGCCGCTGGGCTACATCTTGGGCGCGTCCGCCGTGGGCATCGCCGTGGTCGGAGCTCTGAGCAACGACCATCCCGGGGCGGTGGTGGTAGTCATCGCTACGGCCGGCCTGGTCTTCCTGGCCGCGCTGTGCTTCGGGCGCATGGCCGTGAGCGACGCGGGCGAGCATCTGGCCATCAGGTACGGGCCGCTGCGCGTCTTCCGCAAGCGCATCCGCTACGCGGACATCACGAAGGTCGAGCGCGGCAGGAGCAAATTCATTGACGGCTGGGGGATTCACTGGATCCCCTGGCGGGGCACCACCTACAACCTGTGGGGCTTTGACTGCGCGGTGCTCCGCGTCAAGGGGAAGATCGTGCGCGTCGGCTCCGACGACGCCGACAACCTCGTGGAGTTCCTGCGCGGGAAGCTGGATGCGACTGTTGGGCCTGACACCGAGGAAAGCGGGGCGCGCGAAGCGCTCAATCCGACATAGGCCGTAAGCCACTCTTGGATTCGGTTTGCGGACCGCTCCGGCGGTCCGGCCGGGAGAGGTGCGGTCGGAAGAGGAGGAGGAAAGAGCGATGACTTACTTGCTCATGCTGTTGCTTGTGGGAACAGGGATTGTGGTGCTGGCCGGTCTGCGAATGGACCGGGAGTACGAGCGGAGCGTGATATTCCGCCTGGGCCGCTACAGTTCGGTGGAAGGGCCGGGGTTGTACTGGATCATTCCCATGGTCGATCGGGGGGTCCGGGTCGACATCCGCACCGCCACTGTGGACATCGAGTCCCAGGAGACCGTGACCAGGGACAGCGTGACCGTGAGGATCAACGCAGTCCTCTACTACAAGGTTCAAGACCCTGAAAAGGCCATCCTCACCGTGAAGAGCTATCAGGTCGCTACCTACCAGGCCGCGCTCACGACGCTCAGGAGCGTCATCGGCCAGCACATCCTCGATGAAGTCCTCAGGGACCGCGAGAAGATCAACAAGGCGGTGCGCGAAGTCGTGGACCAGATCACGGACCCCTGGGGCCTCAAGGTGGAGCTGGTGGAGATGAAGGACGTGGAGATCCCCCAGAGCATGCAGCGGGCCATGGCCAAGGAGGCCGAGGCCGTTCGCGAGAAGAGATCGCGACTGATCAAGGCGGAGGCGGAGGAGGAGGCCTCCCAGAAGCTCAGCTCCGCCGCCAAGGACATCGCCCGGAACCCCGCCGCGCTGGAGCTCAGGCGCATGCAGATGATCTCCGAGGTGGGCGTCGAGCAGAACACGACCACGATCATCCTGATGCCGTCCGACTTCGTGACCATGGCCAAGGGAATCGGCAAATTCCTGGGGGGAGGGAAGGACCGCCAGAAACGGAACGCGGACGATGCGGCGTAGACTGCGCGCCGGGCCGCGAAGGGGGCGGAAGCCGGTGAGTCTATCGCGAAGCGCCGCGCGCCGCCGGTCGGCCGGAAGGCCGGCCGGCGGTCGTGGCTCCGGGCCGTCCCGGCGCGCCATTGTCGGCTGGGGCGTCGGGATGCTCGTCGTGCTGGCGCTGTGCTGGTTCGTCGGCGCGGTGGCGGTGCCGGTGTGGCGGGTGCGGGCGATGGTCGTCTGGTCTCACGAAACGTACGAGCGCATATACAACACGGGCTGCACTATGAATGCTGCGGATGAGAAGGAGTTGCGAGGGCACGTGGTAAATCAGCTAGGCGGCCCGGTGCGTGCGGGCCGGCTGTTGGGCCAGTACACCAGGCTGCCGGACTGCGTGGCGCCGCATAAGCATGTCGCCATGGAGCTGCTCGCCGACTGCGGAGCGTCGGGGGTTGATGCGTTGTGCGCGGGGCTGAGGAGCCGGGAGCCGCTCTGCCGCCTATGGGCGGTCAGGGCGCTGGTGTGCTTGGGGCCGGATGCTGAGGCCGCCGTGCCCGCGCTGATCAAGGTGCTCGAGGACCCGGACCCGAGCATCCGCTCATATGCGGCGGAGGCGCTCGGAGGAATCGGTCCGCCGGCAATTGACGCCGTGCCGGCTCTTATCAAGGTAGTCCAGGGCCGCGAGAAGAGTGAAATTCATATCGCCCACAACTATCCGGGTTATGAGCTTTATCAGGCACGTAGCCTCTCGGTTCAGGCACTGGGGAGTATCGATCCGGATGCTGCCGTCATTCTTCCCACGCTCGAGAGAGCTCTCGGGGACCGGGACTACCTCGTGCGCTGGGCGGCTGCTAGAACAGCGGGGCGGCTGGGTCCCAGAGCACGCAAGCTGACACCGGCCATTGGCAAGCTCCGTGATAATTCGCATGCATGGGTGCAGGTGACCGCCATCCGGGCTCATGCGCGGATCACCGGCGGAGCCGATTCCAAGGCGATCGCATGCTTGCGTCAGGGCCTTCGCCAAGGCGCAGGAGGGGGCTGGTTGGATGCCGTGCGCGAGAACGGACTGGAGGCGCAAATGGTGCCCGAGCTCATCGAGGCGCTGAGCCGGAATGGGGACAGCGAGGAGCGCTCGAAGATCATCGGCATGCTGGGAAGTGTAGGACCGAGGGCCAGACAGGCTATCCCCGAGCTGGAGAAAGCTCTTGCCAGCAACGACGCCTTGGCGTCCCCGGCCGCGAAAGCGGCGCTGGCGAAAATCCGCGCCGTCGCTCCCTGACCCTCCCTCTTGACATCACCCACACCAGCCCTAGCATTAACCGGCCCGAAAGAGTCGAGGGGCGGGAGGCGCCGTGGACATCGACAAGCTGCTCGAGGGCATCAGCTCCGGCGCGGCCGAGGATTTCGGCCGCAAGAAACGCATCCTCTCCTTCCGCGAGTTCCTGGAGCTCTTCGCCGCCGACCCCGTGCGGCTCAGCCGCAGCGCCGCCCAGTACCTCCTCGACGTCTTCGAGCACTTCGGCGCCGGGGAGGCGCCCGGCATCGGCGGCCCCGTGGGGCGCTTCAACCTGTTCGACGCCCCTCTTGATGACGGCCTCGGCGCGGTCTTCGGCCAGGAGGCCGTCCAGAACGAGATCTACGCCAACCTGCGCAGCTTCGCCGCCGCCGGCAAGGCCGACCGCATCGTGGTGCTCCACGGCCCCAACGGCTCCAGCAAGACAACTCTTGTTGACTGCATCTTCCGGGCCATGGAGCGGTACTCGCGGGCCGACGAGGGCGCCCAGTACACCTTCAACTGGGTCTTCGCCGGCCAGGGATCGGACGGCGGGCGCATGGGCTTCGAGCGCGCCCCCGGCGAGGAGGCCGACAGCCTGGCCCACGTCGACGGCCAGGAGATCACCTGCCGCATCCCCTGCGAAATGAAAGATAATCCCATTCTCCTGGTGCCCCCGGCCCAGCGGGAGGAGCTCCTCGAGGGGCTGGCCGCCGAGTCCGGCGACGAGGCCGTCGCCGCGCAGCTGGGCGCCGAGCGCCTCCGCAAGGAGGACGTCTGCCCCAAGTGCCGGGCCATCTACGACACGCTGCTGGCCGCCTACGGCGGGGACTGGAAGCGGGTCATGCGCCACGTGCAGGTGGAGCGCTTCTTCGTCTCCAAGC
Organism: uncultured Planctomycetia bacterium; assembly: GCA_964581145.1. Lineage (GTDB taxonomy): Bacteria > Planctomycetota > SZUA-567 > JAKLDR01 > JAKLDR01 > CAZONU01. The sequence continues at coordinate 20,743 of CAZONU010000017.1, read as the reverse complement.
GCTACCGGGTGGGCGCGGTGACCATCGAGCCCCAGGGCGTGCCCGACGCCGGCGTCGAGCCCTACCTGCCCGACCGCCTGGCAGGCCTGCCCGACCTGCTGGGGGGTCTCGCGCTCTTCGCGCCGGTGGGCGACCTGGTCGACGCCAACAGGGGCCTGGTCGAGTACAGCGACCTCCTCAAGCGCCCGCTGGAGGCCAACAAATACCTGTTGGCCGCCAGCGAGCAGGGCGTGGCCAGCCTGCCGCGCTTCGAGGCCCGCCTGGATCTGGTCATGCTCGCCACCGTCAACGAGCTGCAGCTCACCGCCTTCAAGGCCCACCCGGACTTCAACAGCTTCCGCGGGCGCATCGAGCTGGTGCCCTGCGCCTACCTGCTGGAGGTCGGCAAGGAGGCGCGCATCTACGAGGCCTACATCGAGC
>CAZONU010000017.1:0-20313 GCA_964581145.1 uncultured Planctomycetia bacterium | reverse complement strand
AGGGCCAGCGGTAAAACCAGTTTGGCCCGCTGCGCCGCGCTGTGGGCGGTGCTCACCCGCATGCGCCGGCCGGACCCGGAGCACTTCGAGGGCGAGGCCGCCGGGGCGGCCGGCAAGCTCTCCCCGCTGGACAAGGCCCGCTTCTACGACTCCGGCCGGCTGCCGCGCTCGCTGAGCGGCGCCGAGCGCCGGGCGCTGGCCGCCGCCGCCGGGCTCCTGGCCGGGGAGTACCGCGAGCAGATCGCCGAGTTCGAGGGCGCGGTCTGCGCCAGCTACGAGGGCCGCTGGGGGGCCAGCCCCCGGGTGGTGCGCCTGGCCCTGGCCGAGGCGGTCTCCGGCGGGGGCGATTCCTGCCTGACGCCGCTGTCCGTTTTCGAACGGCTGGACGCCCTGGTCGGCGAGACCTCGCTTTACGACTTCCTGCGCCTGGAGCCCGAGGAGGGCTACGGCGACGCCGCCGGCTTCGTGGAGACCGTCCGGCGCGAGTACTACCGGGAGCTCTGGGAGGAGTGCTCGCGGGCCGCGGGCTTGGTCGAGGAGGCCGAGTACGACCGGCTGCTCTCCGACTACTTCCACCACGTGCGCGCCTTCGTGGCCGGCGACAAGGTCAAGAACCCCACCAGCGGCCAGTGGGAGGAGCCCAGCGAGAAGCTGCTGGAGTCGGTGGAGAGACACCTGGAAATCGACGGCGAGGTGGCCGAGTTCCGCCAGAACCTGGTCACCAAGGCCGCGGCCTGGAGCCTGGACCACCCCGGAGAGAAGCTGGACTACGCCACCGCCTTCCGGGAGATACACGACCAGCTGCACCGCAGCTTCTACGCCGAGCGCCGCCGCGCGGTCCGCGCCGTGCTCAGCAGCCTCCTGCGCCTGGGCACCGGGGACCAGAAGAGCCTGGACGCCGGCCAGAAGGCCAAGGCCGAGAACGCCATGAAGGGGCTCCAGGAGGCCGGCTACTGCCCGCGCTGCGCCAAGGAGGCGGTGGCCTTCCTGCTGCGCGCAGAGGACCAGTACGGCGCCGATGAGGGATAACTTCTTGTAAGGGAGGGGGATGCCATGGCGGACTACGAGGAGGGGCCCGGCATACTCAAGGTCAACAAGGACCTGGGCTGGGTGCTGGAGGAGGAGCTGCGCGAAAAGTGCCGCAAACTGCTGGAGGCGGACACTCCCCAGCTGTTATTGGACATATCCACCGCCGAGCACGTGTGCAGCGCCAATCTGGTGGTATTCTCCTACGTGGGGGCCATGGCCACCAAGAAGGGCAAGACCCTCAGAATGATGGTCTCCCCTCGGGCGGCGCGGTCCTTCAAGCTGGCTGGTTTTCACGAATTCCTCAATCTGGAGATCGTCGGGTAGTCGCATAAAGCGCCTTATATGGCGACATGCGCCGATGAGCGATACATGAGCGTATAAGTAAGGCTTATACGTAGCCCTCCCGGCCGCCGGCCGGTCCTTTTCGATGGATTTTTGTTGACTTGCCCTGCGGGGGGCATAGTATATCGATGAAATTGGGGGGAGGCGCGTTGGCATCCTTGAGGTTTCTTCCGGTGCGCGGTCGGCGTAAGGCAAATTTGCCCCTCTGCGCCGGCCTGATTGCGCTCGTAATTGCCCTTTCCGGCTGCGGTGAGGACGAAAATAAGCCGCCGCCTCCCGGGACCAAGCTGGAAAACCTGTTAAAAGCCGGGAAACTCGCCGAGGCCGAGCGTTTCTGCCGGGAGCTTGTCAAGAAAGAGGGCAGTAACCAGGTGCACCGCGGCAACCTGGCCAAGGTGCTGTGCATGCGCGGCGAGGTTGCGCTGAAGGAGGCCGGCTTCTTCGATCCGGACCCGAAGAAGGCCAAAAAGGCCAAGGAGCACCCCAGTTACGCCCAGGCCCAGGGGTTCTTCGCCGGCGCGGCCTCCGAGGCGCGGCTGGTCTTCAAGAAGGTCCCCGAGAAGAAGTGGTGGCGCTTCGCCAAGGTGCGGGCCACCCTGGGGCTGGCCCTCTACCGCCGGGGGCGGGTGAAGCAGGCGGTCAAGGAGCTGGAGCGCGCGGTGGCCGACGACAACCGGCTGGCCGCGGCGCACAACACCCTGGGGATGATCTACCACGAGACCGGCGAGCGCAAGACCGCCCTGGCCCACTTCAAGGCGGCGCTGCTGGCCGAGCCGGGGCTGGCCGAGGCCGCCTACAACCTGGGGGTCTACTACGAGGACGAGGCCGCCGCGCTGGCCGATGCCGAGGCCGAGGCCAAGCGGCTGAAGCTGCCGCCCCCCAAGGACTCCGCGGCGCGCAAGGCCAGGGCCCACGCGGAGGCAGTCAGGTACTACAAGCGTTACCTGGAGGGCCGGGCCGGGGCCGCGGCCAAGAACCAGGAGGTGCGCGACAAGATCAAGAAGCTGAAGGGCGGAGCGTCGGCAGCGCCGAGGGACGCGCCGCGCCCGGCCTGAGGATCGTGAAGGGACAACCGTGATGCGGCAGCATGCAGGAGCGCGGGGGGAGTGATGATCAACTACTACGAGGTCCTGGAGGTCAGCCCCAACTCGCGTCCGGAGGAGATCAAGAGCTCCTTCCGGCGGCTGGCCAAGAAGTACCATCCCGACCGCAGCCGGGAGTCGGGCGCCGACGCCAAGATGCGCATGATCATCAAGGCCTACGACACGCTGATCAACGAGCGCGAGCGTACCGCCTACGACCAGAGGCTGCGCATGGAGGCCGAGCGCAACCGCGACCCCTACCGCGAGCACCTGAAGAGCCGCCCGGACGACCCCGCGGCCCAGGCGCGGCTGATCCTCTACAATCTGCTCAACGAGGCCGGCGACGAGGCCATCAAGATCCACGAGCGCATGAGGTCGAAGTACGAGAGCTTCGACATCGGCAACTACCTGGAGGAGAAGGACTACCTGGACTGCGAGTTCCTGCTGGGCGAGGCCTACGAGAACGCCGGCAAGTGGCACAAGGCCCTGGAGTTCTACGAGCGGGTCTACGCCCAGGAGCGGGAGATGCCGCTCCGGTTCTTCCTGGAGGAGGTAAAGGACCGGATCAGGGACATTTACTGCAAGCGGCTGGCCCGGAACATGCCCGCGCTGGACGCCGTCAAGATCTACCAGAAGGTGCTGGACATGGGCCTGGCCAAGAAGGCCGAGGCCTACATCCACAAGAAGATCGCCGAGAGCTACCACAAGTTCGGCGACGGGCGCAGGGCCCGGCAGCACCTGGGCCAGGCCTTCAACCTGGAGCCGCGCCTCAAGGGCGCGCAGAAGATCTGCGAGAAGCTGGGCTTCAAGCGGCCGAAGTCGTCCGCCCGGGCCAGCCGGAACTAGCCGGCGCCCGACGGGCGAAGGGGGGGAAGGGCGCTTCGGGTGACCGGGGCGCCCTCTCTTTGGGAGGCACGGGGGGGTATGGACGAGGAAGAGTGGGCTAAGATAGCCATCTCTCCTGAGCCCAAGCTGCGGTGGTGGCACCGGCTGGGCTGCCACGTGCCGTTGTGGGTGATCGTCTTACTCATGGGTGGTTGTGTGGTGTGTTTCTATGTGAGCATGAGCGTACTCCGGCCAATGGAGTCCGCCCGGCGGGCCACCTGCAAATCGAACCTCCGCCAGATCGGCCTGGCCATCCAAATGTACGCCGAGGACAACGACGGGTGGTTCTCGCCGAGCTTCAAAGAGCTGTTCCCCAACTACATCGACAACCCCAAAGTTTTCAGTTGTCCCGCGTATCCTTCTTCCTGGGAGGATTTCTCGCCGGGCGGCACGGTCACCGCGAAGAGCAGCAGCTACGTGTATATCCGCGGTCTCCGCGCGGACACGCCCGCAGACTTCGTCCTGGCCTTTGACAAGCTGCGCAATCACACAAAGGAAAAAACAGGCGAGCCGCCCGGCCGCAACGTGGTCTTCGCCGACGCCCACGTCGAGTGGTGGCCGGCCAGGCGCGAGGAGGAGTTCCAGAGGAAGCTCGCCGCCCAGCGCGAGGCCGTGAAGAAGTGGCGCGCGGCGGGGGCGAAGGTTAAAGATATGGGGAAGTTCTTCGGGAAACCCGGCGCGAAGGGTGGAGAATGACGGGTATGGGTGAAGAGGTGAGTGGCCAAGGACCGCGGGGAAAGCGCGTCAGCCTCTTGGCGGTCGCATCCCTGGTGTCGGCCGCCGTGTGTGTTCTCTCGCTGTTCTGCTATACGCAGCGCTGGAAGGATGTCTGGTGGCCCCTGGAGCGCGCGTCCGGGGTTGCCGCGCTGGTTCTCGGGGCGTTCGCGGTCATCAAGGCATTTGACCTGGACGGCTGGTGGAGGGGACTGGGCTTTCTGATGGGCGCGGTCGGCCTGCTGGTGGGTATCTTCGGCACCTTCCTGGTGCCCAAGCCGTGCCATCTCCGCGAGAGCGCGTGCAGGGCGACCTGCAAGAGCCACCTCAGGAGCATCGGCGATGCCTGCCACTATTACGCCGACGACAACGACATGGAGTTTCCGCCGGGGCTAAAGGCCATCCCGCCTGATTACCTCGACCTGTCGCGACCGCTCACTTGTCATTCTGCGCTTCGCGAAGGACTGCCCAAGCCGCACTACGCATACGAGCCGGGGCTGCGTGCAGACATGCCCGGTCACGTGGCCCTGGCCTATGACAACTCGCTCGAGAACCACGACCGGGAGGGCAAGAAGACCGGCCGCAACGTCCTGTTCGCCGACGCCCACGTCGAATGGTGGCCCGCCTCCCGCGAGGCCGAGTTCCAGAAGAAGCTCCGGGAGCAGCGCGAGGCGGTCAGGAAGTGGCGCGCGGCGGGGGCGAAGGTTGAGGATATGGAGAAGTTCTTCGGGAAAGAGGCGGGAAAGCAGTGAGCGCACCCGAGGGGCCGCCCAGGACCAGGTCCTCGCTGGCGCCCCTGGCCCTCGCGATAGGGGGCGTCCTGGCGCTGCTCCTGGCCGGCTTCACCGCGTGGTTTCTGCATCGCAGCCGGAAGCGGGACGAGCTTCGCCGCGTCGTGTGCATTTCACGCCTCCGCTCGATCGCCATAGGCCTCCACATGTACGCGGACGACTACGACGAAGAGTTCCCCCCGAGCTTCAAGGAGCTGTATCCTGACTACGTCGACTGGGCCGCCGTCTTCTGGTGCCCCGGAGTTCCCAAGGGCTCGGTGAGCTGGCAGGACTTCAGGGGCGGCGGGCCCATAACCGAGCGGAGCTCGAGCTACACCTACGAGTCCGGCCTGCGCGCAGACATGCCCAGCGACTTCATCCTGGCCTATGACAAGTCGCTCGACAATCACAAGGGCGCCGGACGTAATGTCGCTTTCATCGACGCCCACGTCGAAAGGTGGCCGGCCTCCCGCGAGGCCGAGCTCCGGGAAAAGCTCGCCGCCCAGCGCGAGGCGATTGACGCTTGGCGAAAGTCGGGAAAACCTGTAGAATCCCTCGAAGAGATTTACGCGAAGGTCCTGGAAAGCAAGGAGTGAATCATGGCCGACCAGTGGAACCAGCAGAGCGGCGGGGCCTACTCGAGCCCCCAGGAGACCCCAAGGGACGACTACAGGGATGAGCCGCCCAAGAAGAAGTCCGTCTGGCCCTGGGTGCTCGGCGGCTGCGGGGTCGCCGCGGTGGTGGTGGGGGGGATCGTGGCGCTGCTGGTCGCGCTGATGTTCCCGGCGGTGAGCCGCGTCCGGGAGAGCGCCCGGCGGGCCACCTGCAAGAGCAACCTCCGCCAGATCGGCCTGGCCTGCCACATGTGGGCCGACGACAACAACGAAAAGTTCCCCCCGGACTTCGCCAGCTTGGTGCCCACCTACATCGACAACCCCAAGGTCTTCGGCTGCCCCTCGGTGCGGGGCTCCGGCGGCGTGGCCGCCGGCCCGGACGACTCCGACTACACCTACGTCCCGGGGCGCGACGCGGCCCTGCCCGGCGACTTCATCCTGGCCTACGACAAGCACACCGACAACCACCGCGGCGACGGTTTCAACGTGCTCTACTGCGACGCCCACGTGGAGTGGCGCCGGTCCGCGCAGCTCAAGGAGTTCAACAAGCTGCTCGACGCCCAGGACGCGGTCGTGGAGAAGATAAAGAAGAACCCCCAGAACCGGGGCAAGCTGCTCCAGGAATACTCCGGGAAGTACGGGGGCGGCTACGGGGTGCCGATGCCGACCCCGGCCCCGGCGCCGGCCCCGCCCCCCGGCGGCCGCTACTGAGCCGCGGGGGCCGTCGTGAGGAGATTTTCCCTTGTCCTGGTCGCGCTGTTGGCGGCTTGCCCCGCGGTGAGGGCCGGCGAGAAGAAGCCCGTCCTGGCCGGGCTGCGCAGGGGCCACCCCCGGTTGTTATTTACGAAAGAAGATCAGGCCCGCATCGAGAAGCTGGCGGAGACGGACAAGCTGCTCGCCGCGCTCATCAATGAGAACAGGAAGCACGCCACCTGGCTCCTGACCCAGCCGACGGTCGAGTACAAGCTGCGCGGCCCGCGGCTGCTGACCCAGAGCCGGCGCTGCCTCGGCAAGGTGCTGACCCTCTCGATGGCGTACAGGCTCTCCAGGGACAAGCGCTTCGCCGCGCGCGCCGCGAAGGAGATGCTGGCCGCCGCGGCCTTCAAGGACTGGAACCCCAGCCACTTCCTGGACGTCGCCGAGATGACCGCGGCCCTGGCGCTGGGCTACGACTGGCTTTATGAGGCGCTGAGCAAAGAGGACCGCGCCAGGATAAAGAAAGCCATCATTGACAAGGGCCTCAAACCGGGGGTGACGGCTTACAAAAAGCACTGGTTCCCGCGCAGGCACAACAACTGGAACCAGGTCTGCAACGGGGGGCTGACCCTCGGCGCGCTGGCCCTCGCCGACGAGGAGCCCAAGCTGGCCGCCGACATCCTCTCCCGCGCGATCAAGTCCGTGCCGGTGGCCATGGCCAGCTACAGGCCGGACGGCGCCTGGTACGAGGGCCCCGCCTACTGGGGCTACGCCACCAGCTACAACGCGCTGATGATCGCGGCTCTTGACAGCGCCCTGGGCCGCGACTTCGGCCTCTCCAAGGCTTCGGGTTTCTCGGAGGCCGGAGAGTTCGTGATCCACGGCACCTCCCCCTCGGGGATGTACTACAGCTACGCCGACTGCCGCGGCGGGAGCCGCGCCGGTCCCAAGGCGGCCATGTTCTGGCTGGGGCGCAAGTTCGACCGGGCGGACTACGCCTGGTATCACCGGGGAATGCTCTCGCGGCAGATCGAGAAGCTCAAGGGCAGGAAAAAGCCCTGGTCCGGCGACCGCTTCCGCGCGCTGGAGATCGCCTGGTACGACCCGCGGGGCCTCCCGCCGGCCGCGGGCGCGATGGCCCTCGACCGGCGCTTCCGCGGCCGGGCCGACGTGGTGATGATGAGAAGCGCCTGGGGCGACGCGAACGCCCTGTGGGTCGGCTTCAAGGGCGGGGACAACTCGCTGAGCCACGCGCACATGGACATCGGCAGCTTCGAGCTCGACGCCGACGGTGCCCGCTGGGCCGCCGAGTTGGGCAGCGACAACTACAACCTGCCCGGCTACTGGAGCAAGGGCGAGGGCGGCCGGCGCTGGAAGTACTACCGGCTGAACTCCCGGAGCCACAACACGCTGGTGATCGGAGACAAGCTCCAGAAGGCCAAGGGCCTCTGCCGCGTCAAGGCCTTCTCCTCGACGCCCAAGCGGGCGGGCGCGGTCGTGGACATGAGTCCGGCCTACAGGGGCCAGGCCGCGAAAGTGTTGCGCGGGCTGGCCGTGCTGGACCGCTCGCGGATCCTGGTGGTCGACGAGATAAGCGGCGCGAAGGGCGAGGTCCGCTGGGGGATGGTCACGGCTGCCACAATAAAGCTGGCCGGCGCCAAGGCGGTCCTGACCCAGGACGGCAAGAAGCTCCTCGCCGAGATACTCGCGCCCGCCGGCGCGAAGTTCGAGATCGTCTCCACGGCGCCGCCGACCAAGGCGGAAAGGCCCAACACCGGGACGTCCATGCTGGCCTTCAGGGTGGAGGGCGGCAAGTCTCTGCGCCTGGCCGTGCTGCTGACGCCGGTGGGCCCCAAGTGGAAGAAGCTCCCCGCGCCCAGGATCGCACCCCTGGCGAGCTGGAAGGGCGCGAAGAAGTAACCTGTCGTGACGCACGACGCCCGTACCAAGGAAGCGCAGCGCGCGTGGAAAAAGGCCGAGGCCCGCGCGGTGCGGGCAGTGGCCGGCGCACAGCGGGCCACGCGCGGGCTGGGGCGCCTCGCGCTATGGGTGAGCATCCTGCTCTTCGCGGTGCTGTACCTCGTTCTGGTGGGGATTGCCTACCTGTACTACGATGAGGTCGTGCGCGCTCTTGGTGTGTCGGAGCTGGAACTCTTCAGCCTCTGGAGCGTGATAGCCATGAACGTGCTCCCGCTCTGGACCTCGCTGCTGGTGCTGGTCTCCTGCGCGACGGTCTTTCCCGCCGAGCGCGCGGCGGGGACGCTCGAGGGGCTGCGCCTTACCCCGCTGCCGGGCCGCGCGCTGGCCCGGGCGCTGATGCGCCCCCGGCTGCGCTTCGGATTGGTCGTGCTGCTGGTCGGCCTGCCTTTCTATCTGCTGCCGCGCGAGCTTCCTTCTGTCAGCGGTGAGTGGATCGAGCCTCCCGTGGTGGCCCATACCGTGTTCATTTCCACGCTCGGGCGCGGTTACTTCTTCCTGCGCCTTGACGACTACGTTTCGAAAACTTCGACATGGATCTCTTGCGCTCTCTGCGGTGGCCTGCCGGCCTTCATCGTCGATGCGACCCGGCTCTATGCCATGGCTGCCATCGGCACCGCGGTTTCCATGCGCGCGCGGAGCGCGGCCCGCGCCGTATTCTGGTCACTCCTCTGGGGCCTGCTTTTCCTCGCTGTCACCATTGGTGCCGAGCGGTTCGGGCCGCTGGTCATGGCCGCGACCGTCGGCGCCGAGCGGCTGGGGCCGCTGGTCGTGCTCTCCTGGGGCCCCCGGTATGTCTGGGCGGGCTGTCTTGCCTTGGTGGTCGCCGTGCTGGTCCTAGAGGCCGGCGTGGGCAACCTCCTGGTGCCCCGGCTGATCCTGCGCGCCGCCGCGCGCCGCGCCGAGCGCTGGTTCGCTCAGGCCGGCTGACGGGCGCCGTTGACGCCGGCACCCTCAGGGAGTAACCTCTTTCCACATGGAGAAGCGGGCGCGGACCAGGCTGATCGTCGCCGGCATCGCCGCCGCGGTCCTCTTCGTGGGCGCGCTGGCCTGGTGGGAGTCGCGCTTCCCGCTCAAGTACCTGGACGCCGACCGGGTGCACATGGCCCGCGCCGAGGCGGTCCGCGGCGGGCGAGAGCGCGAGCTGACCGGGGAGGAGCGCGCTGAACTCTGCGAACTGCTGAACGGCGCGCCGCGCATCGAGAGCTTCGAGGGGCGGCGCTCGGTGACCGTGGAGCTGGTCACCGCCGACTACGGCCGGGTGAACGTCTACGACCTGGGCGGCCCCGGGGCCAATCTGCTGATTAACGCCGGGCGGAAGGGTGAAGAGACCTGCACGGTGCGCTCCGGGAAGCTGGGGGATTTCCTGGCCCGGCTGGCCGGAGAGCTCGGCGTCGAAGAGGGCGAAAAGGCGGGTGAGCCGCCCGCCTCCGGCGGGTAGAATGGTCCGGCCATGAAGCTGTTCAGAGTGGTTCCCGCCCTGCTGGTCGCCGCCGGGCTGGTCTGGCTGGCCTGGCCGCGCGGCGCGGGCGCGGCCCCCGACGAGCTGATCATCGTCAGCCCCCACTGGGAGGGCATCCGCGAGGAGTTCACCTGGGCCTTCGAGGAGCACTGGAAGCAGAAGACCGGCCGGCGGGTCAAGCTCACCTGGATGGACCTGGGCGGGACCTCCAAGTGCATGCGCTTCATCCGCTCGACGGAGCCCGGCCGGACCGGCGCGGACCTGGCCTTCGGCGGCGGGGTGGACAACTACCTGCGCCTGGCCGAGGCCGGCTACCTGGCGCCGGCCGAGGTCCCCGGAGAGCTCCTGGCACGCATGCCCGCCAGCATCGAGAACTACCCGCTGCGCGACGGGAAGCTCCGCTGGTTCACCGCCTGCCTGGCCACTTTCGGCATCTCCTTCAACCGCGCGGTGCTCCGCGAGATCAATGTCCCCGAGCCCCGCGAGTGGGAGGACCTGGCCGACCCGCGGCTCTTCAAGTGGGTGGGCCTGGGCGAGCCCCGTTCGAGCGGCACGGTGCACATCTGCTACGAGCTGATGCTCCAGAGCCACGGCTGGAAGCAGGGCTTCGCGCTGGTGACCCGCATCGGCGGCAACGCGCGGACCTTCACCGAGGGCGGCGGGGGCATTCCCCGCGACGTGGCCGCGGGCCAGTTCGCCGCCGGGGGGGCCATCGACTTCTACGCGCTGGAGCGGGTCATCCGCCTGGGCCCGGAGCGCATGGGCTACACCGCGCCCAGGAAGCTGCCGATAGTCAACGGCGACCCGGTGGCGGTCCTCAAGGGCGCGCCCCGCCGCGAGATCGCCGAGGAGTTCGTGCGCTTCGTGCTCTCCGAGCGCGGCCAGGGACTGTGGTACCTGGCGCCGGGGGCGCCCGGCGGGCCCAGGAAGTTCGCCCTGGGCCGGCTACCGGTCTGGAAGAGCATTTACGAGACCGCCGGGCCGGACCTCGCCCGGGTGAACCCCTTCGAGATAAAGGGGCTGGGCGGCTACGACTTCAAGAAGAGCGGGCGGCGCTGGGTGCTGCTCAACGAGCTGCTCGGCGCGGCCATCATCGACCCCCACGAGGAGCTGCAGGAGGCCTGGAAGGTGCTGATCGACGCGGGCCTGCCTCCCCAAGGCGTCAAGGAGCTCGGCGAGCCGCCCTGCTCCGAAGAGGAGTTCATGGCCCTGGCCGGGCGCTGGCGCAAGATGAAGCCCAGCGAGCGCAACCGCCAAGCCGCCAGGTGGAACACCTGGGCGCGGACCAAGTACGCGCGGGTCGTCGAGAAGTACGGGCAATAGGAAGGACGGACGAGATGCAGTGCGTCAGGGCCAAGATCATCTACACCGGGAGGAAGAAGCTCGCGAACGCCTACCTGGTCTTCAACCGGGACAAGGTGGTCGGCGTCTCAAAGTCGAGAAAAGGCAAGCTGACCGGCAGCTTCGGGGTAATCACTCCCGCCTTCGTAGATCCTCACGCGCACATCGGCATGCACCGCTCCGGCGAGCCGGCCGCCGAGGGCGAGGCCAACTCCAAACTGGACTCCATCGTGACCCTGGCCGACGCGCTGGACTCCGTGCAGATGGACGATGCTGCCTTCGCGGACTCGGTGCGCGCCGGCGTGCTCTACTCCTGCCTGGTGCCGGGCAGCGGCAACATCATCGGGGGGCGCAGCGCGGTGATCCGCAACTTCGCGCCGGGCACCAATCAGGCGCTGGTGGCCCGCGCGGGCATCAAGGGGGCCTTCGGCTACAACCCCATGTTCACCCGCGACTGGAAGGGCACCCGCCCCTGGACGCGGATGGGCGCGCTGAGCCTCTTGCGCTCGCGCCTGGACGCCGTCCGCGCCAGGATGCGCAAGCAGAAGCGCCTGCCCGCCGGGAAGAAGCACGAGGCCGAGCTCAGCGCGGAGGACGCGGTGGTCCGCGACCTCCTTACCCGCAAGGAGACCTTCCGGGTCCACGTCCACAAGGCCGACGACATCGACGCGCTCTTGCGCATCGTCGACGAGTTCAGGCTGCGCGTCACCTGCGAGCACACCATGGACGTCCACGACGTGCGCGTCTACCAGCGGCTCGCGGAGCGGGGCATCCCCGTGGTCTACGGCCCGCTGGACTCCTTCGCCTACAAGGTGGAGCTCAAGCACAAGAGCCCGCTGAACGCCCGGCTGCTCCTGGAGTCCGGCGTCGAGTTCGGGCTGATGACCGATCATCCCGTTATTCTCCAACAGACCATGCTGCTGACCCTGCGCTGGTTCCTGCGCGCGGGGATGAGCAAGCAGGAGGCCCTGGAGCTGGCCACCCGCAGGAACGCGGAGATTCTGGGGCTGGAGAGAAAGCTCGGCACCCTGGAGCGCGGCAAGTGGGCCAGCTTCGTCTGCTGGACCGGCGACCCCTTCGACCTCGAGAACCACCCCGCCGCGGTCTACGCGGAGGGGAAACCGGTCTACGCGGCCTGAGGCCGGCCGCCTCCCGACGGGGCTTGAGAAACCCCGGCGTTCTGCTTAGAATCCCGGCTTGGCCTGACGGCCGAGGGGGGACTTCTTGCCCGATTTCGACAGCGACCTGACCGTCGACCTGCCGCCGGACGGCGCGCGGGGCTCGGGGCTGCCCCGGCGGGCCGGCGATTCCGACGAGCGCCGGCGCAGCCGGGAGACCGCGGGGATGCCCGAGGTGGGCCGCTCGCTCACCGAGGAGGAGGACCTGGCCGGGCGCACCCTGGGCGGCTTCCGGATCGCCAGCCGCCTGGGCCGGGGCGCGGTGGGCACGGTGTACCTGGCCGAGCAGGTGGTCCTCGAGCGCCCGGTGGCCCTCAAGGTGCTGAGCGGCTCGCGCGCCGCCAACAGGGAGTACCTGGCCCGCTTCACCCGCGAGGCCCACGTGGTCGCCCGCCTGATCCACCCCAACGCGGTGCAGGTCTACGACGTCGGCGAGGCCGGGGGCTACCATTACATCGCCCTGGAGTACGTCGACGGCGAGTCGCTCAGCGAGCTCCTGGAGCGGCGCGGGCGGCTGCCCTGGCGCGCCGCGCTGGAGATCACCCGCCAGGCGGCCTCCTCGCTGTCCCGCGCCCACGAGATGGGCATCGTCCACCGGGACATCAAGCCGGAGAACTTGATGCTCAGCCGCCGCGGCGAGGTCAAGGTCGCCGACTTCGGCCTAGCCCGCCTGAGCGACGATCCGACCATCACCCATCACGGCACCATCCTGGGCACGCCCTTCTACATGAGCCCGGAGCAGGCCGGGGGCCGGCCCGCCGGCCCGGCCGCGGACCTGTACTCCCTGGGCTGCACGCTCTACCACATGCTGGTCGGCCACCCGCCCTTCGAGGCCCTCACCGCCCTGGACGTGGTCCACATGCACGCGGCCGAGCGGCCCCGGCCGCCCCGCGAGGAGTTCCCCGAGCTCCCCGGGCCGGTCGACAGCTTGGTTCTGACCCTGATGGCCAAGGAGGTCCGGGACCGGCCCTCTTCGGCCGACCGGCTGGTCGAGATCATCAGCGAGGTCCGCCGCGAGGCCGAGCGCGCCGCGCCGGAGGTCGAGGTGGCCGCGACGGTGAAGGGGCGGCGCGCGGCGGTCGGCCCCGAGGCGGCCGCGGTCATCCGCGAGATACTCGGTCCCGAGGGCCGCACCTACAAACGCGTGCCGGTGGACATGGTAGCCAGCGCCCGGCCGACCAACCTGCCCGAGGGCACCCGCCGGAAGCTGGCCGCCAAGGTCATGAACGTCTCCCAGGGCGGGCTCTTCCTGGTCTGCGAGGAGCCCCTGCCGGCCGGCAGCCTCCTGGAGTTCTCCTTCCGCCCGGCGGAGGACGCCGAGATGCTGGAGGGCCTGGCGGTGGTCCGCTGGGTCTCGGAGCACCCTCCCGGGGTGGGTCTGGAGTTCGTGAAGCTCAGCGGGCCCGAGCGCGAGCGCATCGCCAGGATGGTGGCCCACTCCGAGGCCAAGTCCGTCATGCAGGCCATCACCCGCACCGAGCTGCACGAGCGGCTGCTCAGGACCTACTACACCAACATGGGCTCGGGGGCCAGCCTGGCGGAGATCGCCGGGCGCTCCGGGACCGGAACGGTCATGGTCCGCGAGGGGCTCAAGCCCTTCGTGCACCACGGCCTGGCCCGCCTGTCGGAGAGCCGGGTGGAGTTCCGCCCCCCGCCCGACGAGGAGCTCGCCGGACGCATCAAGAAGTGGGTCCTGGAACACGGGCTGGCCTAGCCCTCCCTTCCGTTTGATGTCCGAACAGAACTCCACCGAGAGCCGGCGGCTGCGCCAGGAGCAGTTCGAGCGCGCCGTCGAGCGCCACCACGGCCACAACTTCCGGATGATGGTCGCCGAGGGCAGCCTGTTCATCGCCGCGATGGTGCTCTACAGCGGCGTGACCGTGCTCAGCGCCTTCCTCACCCGCCTGGGCGCCAGCGCCCAGCTGATCGGCATCACCATGGGGGCCTTCGCCTTCACCTGGACCAGCGTGCAGCTCTACGCCGCCTACCGCGAGGGACACCTGCCGGAGAAGCGGCGGACCATCATGCTCCGGCGGTTCCTGGGCGGGCTGGTCTGGATGGCCATGGCCGCCGCGCTCTTCTTCCTCTACCAGGACACCCCGGGCCGGAGGCGCCTGGCCACCGTCGCGCTGCTGGTGGCCGTGGTCTGCTTCGCGATGCTCTGCGGATACAGCGTGCCGCTGTGGGTGGACTTCGTGGGCAAGATATTCCGGGAGGACTCCCGGGGCCGCTACTACGGCTGGCGCAACGGGCTGGGCGCGGCCATGGGCCTGGGGGTCTCGGTGCTGGTGCTCTCGCCGCTGCTCAAGTACGTGGACTTCCCCTACGGCTACGCATGGTCCTTCCTGATCGCCGGGCTCTGCGTCTCCGCCGGGGCGCTCTTTCTGGGGCGCAGCCGGGAGGCGGCCCCGCCCGAACCGCGCGGTCCGGCCAGCCCGGGCGAGTTCGTCAGGGACCTGGCGGCCACCTGGCGGGGCAGCCGCGGCTTCAAGGTGTTCTGCCTATCGGCGGTGCTCTACGCCGTGGGCGGCGCGGGCATGGGCGGGTGCATGATCGTGCCCTTCTTCATGCGCAAGGCCATCCAACAGCTGGGCGCCGACGATTTCTACGTGGGAGTGGCCACCTCCGTCCTGGTGGCCGGGCAGATCGTCGGCGCGATGCTCGGCGGGCGGCTGGTCGACCGGACCAGCGCCAAGCTGCTCTACTTCCTGAACCTGGTGACCTCGGCGCTGACCAGCCTGCTGGCCATCTACATAATGGACCGCGGCCTGTGGCTTTTCCTGGCGGTCTTCCTGCTGGCCGGGGCCTCGCGGGGAATGCTTTCCACCTGCTACCACAACTGCGTGCTGGAGCTGGTCCCGGTCTCCCAGCGCCCGCAGGCCATCGGCATGGTCAACTTCCTGCGCTCGCCGTTCATGCTCCTGGGGCCTTTCCTGGGCGGCGTGCTCCTGGCCGGGATGGGTTTCGAGGTCCTCTTCCTGGTGGCCTACTGCGTCGCGGGGCTGCTGCTGCCCATGTCCCTCTTCTGGGTGGGCCTGCAGAGAGCGCCCGCCCCGGGGGGCTGAGAGCGATGGCCTTGCTGATCGCCAACCTGGGCCTGGCCCCCGACCACGACGAGGACGCGCCGCTGGCTGCCGCGCTTCGTCGGCTGAAGCTGGCCGAGTCCGCGGCCAGGGGCTGGGGCGTCGTCCGCCGCTCGGTCGACGTCCGCCGCCGCGGCGAACCCCGGCTGGTCTACACCGTGTACATGGAGCTTGAGGACTCCGCCGCCGAGAAGAAGCTGGCCCGGCGCCTGGCGAAGAAACAGGTGGCTCTCGACCAGCCCGCGCCGAGCTGGGAGCCGCGCCCCGGGAGCGCCGAGCTCCGCGGGCCGGCCGTGGTGGTCGGCGCGGGGCCGGCGGGGCTGGCCGCGGCCTGGCGGCTGGCCGGGGCCGGCTACCGGCCGCTGGTCCTCGAAAGGGGCGGGGACGTCGCCGGGCGCGCCGCGGCGGTCGCCGCGCTGGAGCGCGAGGGAAGGCTCGACCCCGAGTCGAACTACTGCTTCGGCGAAGGCGGCGCGGGCTGCTTCTCCGACGGCAAGCTCCACACTCGCAGAAACGACCCGCGCGCCGGAGAGCTCCTGGAGCTCCTGGTGGAGTGCGGCGCGCCGGAGGAGCTGCTCGTTTCCGGCCGGCCGCACGTGGGCAGCGACCGCCTGCCGGGCGCCGTGCGGGCATTGCGGAAGAGGATCGTCGAGGCCGGCGGCGAGGTCCGCACCGGCGCGCGCGTGGAGGGCTTCGAGGTCGGGGGCGGCCGCCTGGCCGCGCTGCGCCTGGCCGGCGGCGAGCGAATCGAGACCGGCGCCTGCCTGCTGGCCGCCGGAGCCAGCGCGCGGGATATCTTCGGCGCGCTATTGGAGGCGGGCATCGAGCTCGAACCCCGGCCGGTCCAGCTCGGCCTGCGCCTGGAGTGTCCCCAGGCGGAGATCGACACGCTGCTCTACGGCAGGTGGGCGGGCCACGAGCGCCTGGGCCCCGCGGAGTTCTTTCTGCGTTCGCCGGCGGGCGAGGGATGCGCGGCGGCGCACGCCTTCTGCACCTGCCCCGGCGGCCTGGTGGTGCCGGTGGCCAGCGAGCCGGGAGGGCTCTCCACCAACGGGGCCAGCCGCCGGGCGCGGGCCTCGGGTTTCGCCAACGCCGCGGTGGTGTGCGCGGTGCCGGCCGGAAGGAAGCCGCTCGACGGGATTCTCATGCAGCGGGAAATCGAGCGGCGCGTCTTCGAGCTGGGCGGCGGGGACTATTCTTTTCCATGCTCGTCGGTGAGGGACTTCCTGGAGGGCGCCGCGCCCGGGGCGCTGCCCCCGGGGGCCGAGGGCGTCCGCCGCCGCGCGGCGAGTCTTGCGGGCCTGTTGCCCGCCGACGTCGAGAAAGCCGCGCGCCGCGCGCTGGCACGCTTCGCCCGGAGCATGCCCCCGCTGGGTGGCGCCGGGGCGGCGCTCTACGCCGCCGAGACGCGGGTGGGCTCGCCGGTCAGAATCCTGCGCGACGAGGCCGGCCGCGCGTTGGGAATAGAGAACCTGTACCCCGCCGGCGAGGGCTCCGGCTACGCCGCGGGAATCATGAGCAGCGCGATTGACGGGGCCAGGGCCGCCGAGCATCTCGTCGCCGCCTGGGCGCGGCCGGGGGGCGCGGGTTGACGCCGCGCCGGGGGGCGGCTATAAGGGACGGCAGTAGGGTCTTCGCCTGAGATTGAAACGCCTCTCGATCCCCGGGTGCGCGCGGAGGAGTCTGGAATGAAGAAAGCAATTGCAGCAATCGGCGTGCTGGTGGTCATCGTCGGGATCGTGATGCTGGTGCTGGTCGGGAAGAAAGCGAAGTTCGTGACCATCGGCACCGGCGGGGTGACCGGCGTCTACTATCCGGCCGGCGGGGCCATCGCCCGGATGGTCAACAAGCGGCAGGGCGAGTACGACATCAGGGTCACCGTGGAGTCCACCGCCGGCTCGGTCTTCAACGTCAACGCGGTCGTCGCCGGGGACCTCCAGTTCGGCCTGGTGCAGTCCGACCGCCAGTATCAGGCGGTCAACGGCCTGGCGGAGTGGAAGGAGAAGGGCGCGCAGGGGGAGCTGCGCTCCGTCTGCCGCCTGCATCCCGAGGTGGTCACCCTGGTGGCGGCGGACGACGCGAAGATCGAGACGCTGGCCGACCTGGAGGGCAAGAAGGTCAACGTCGGCAACCCCGGCTCCGGCCAGCGCGGCAACGCCCTGGACGTGCTCGGCGCCGCAGACATCGACTGGCAGAAGGACATTTACGCCGAGGGCCTCAAGGCGGTGGAGAGCGCCAAGATGCTTCAGGACGGCCACATCGACGCCTTC
The DNA here is from genome assembly GCA_964581145.1 of uncultured Planctomycetia bacterium. Classification (GTDB taxonomy): domain Bacteria; phylum Planctomycetota; class SZUA-567; order JAKLDR01; family JAKLDR01; genus CAZONU01. The sequence goes on along the minus strand of CAZONU010000017.1, from coordinate 2,870 downwards.
TTCTACACCGTGGGCCACCCCAGCGGGGCCATCAAGGAGGCCACCGCCGGCCGGCGCAAGGTCCACTTCGTGCCCATCACCGGCATGGAGAAGCTGCTGAAGGAGCAGCCCTACTACAGCGTGACCGCGGTCTCCGTCAAGGAGTACCCCATGTCCACCAGCAAGGAGGACGTGGCCTCCATCGGCGTCTTCTGCACGCTGGTGACCTCCAGCCGGGTCCCCGACGGGACCGTCTACGTGGTGGCCAAGACGCTCTTCGAGAACCTCGAGGAGTTCAAGAAGCTGCACCCCGCCCTGAAGGGCCTGACCGCGGAATGGATGGCGACGGGCGACAGCGCGCCGCTGCATCCCGGCGCCCGGAAGTACTTCGATGAGGCCGGCCTGAAGAAGAAATAGTCGCGCCCCGGCCGGTCCGAACATGCCCGAGGAAGAGCCCCAGGCCACACCGACCGCGGCGGAGGTCGAGGACGCCCAGCAGCTGGTCGAGGACCGGGAGTACGGCTCGCGCCATCCGGGGAAGTGGGCGCGCTGGCTGGTCCCCGTCATCGCCGCCACCTGGTCGCTCTTCCAGTTCTCCCTGCCGGAGATAGCGCCTCCGCTGGTCCGCGGGCTCAACCAGCTGATCGCCCCGCACCGGATCACGCTGAACGCCGACTTCATCCGCTCGGTGCACCTGGCCTTCGCGGTCGTGCTGGTCTTCCTGAGCTTCTCGGCGCTGAAGCGGCCCCGGCCGGGGCTGCCCAGGTTTCTGTCTTTCCTCTCGGCGAAGGACAGGCTGCCCGTGGTGGACCTGGCCCTGGCCCTGGCCGCCGGGGCCGCCGCGCTCTACTACCTGATCGACTACGAGGGCATCGCCAGCCGGCAGGGCGACCCGCTGTTGCGCGACATCGTCATCGGCGTGATCCTGCTGGTGCTGCTCCTGGAGGCCGCCCGGCGCTCGCTGGGGCCGGCGCTCAGCGTGATCGCCGTGGGCTTCATCCTCTACTGCTTCGTGAACACCTACCTGCCGGGCATCTTCGCCTTCGGGAGGATATCGCTCAAGCGCCTGATCAACCAGCAGGTACTGGGCACCGAGGGCGTCTACGGCGTGCCCCTGGGCGTGTCCGCCTCGACGGTGTTTCTGTTCGTGCTCTTCGGCATGATGCTGGAGAAGTCCGGCGGCGGGCGCTTCTTCGTGCAGCTGGCCTTCAGCCTGGTGGGCCGCTTCAAGGGCGGGCCGGCCAAGGCCGCGGTGCTGGCCAGCGGGCTCACCGGCATGGTCTCGGGATCGAGCATAGCCAACGCGGTGACCACCGGGACCTTCACCATTCCGCTGATGAAGAAGGCCGGCTACCCGGCGGAGAAAGCCGCGGCCGTGGAGGTGGCGGCCAGCACCAACGGGCAGCTGATGCCCCCGATCATGGGCGCGGCGGCCTTCATCATCGCCGAGTACTGCGGCGTCCCCTACTTCACGGTGGTCAAGGCCGCCTTCATACCCGCGGTGGTCTCCTACCTGGCGCTGATTTACATCACCCACCTGGAGGCCTCCAAGCTGGGCCTGCGGCCCATGCGCCGCGAGGACATCCCCAGCTTCTTCGGCGTGCTGGCCTCCGGCTTTCACTTCCTGATACCCCTGGGCCTGCTGGTCTTCATGCTGCTCTATCTGCGCAGGACCCCGGAGTACTCCGCGTTCTGGGCGATAGTCGCGCTGGCCGGGCTGATAGTGCTGCGCAGCGTGATCGAAGCCCAGTTCTCCGGCGGCTCGGTCCTGGCCGGGCTCAAGGACGCCGGCCGCAAGCTGTGGGACAGCCTGGTGGCCGGCGGGCGCAGCATGATGGGCATCGGCGTGGCCTGCGCCGCCGCCGGGGTGGTCATCGGCGTGGTCAACCTCGGCCCCGGCGGGCGGATCACCGAGATGGTGGAGGTCCTGTCCGGAGGCAGCTTCGTGGCGGTCCTGGTGCTGACCGCCCTGGCCTCGCTGGTGCTGGGCATGGGCCTGCCGACCACCGCGACCTATCTGGTGATGGCCTCGCTGACCGCGCCGATAATCATCAAGCTGGGGGGGGATATGGGGGTGGCGGTGCCGCTGATCGCCGCGCACCTCTTCTGCTTCTTCTTCGGCATTCTGGCCGACGACACTCCGCCGGTGGGCCTGGCCGCCTACGCGGCCGCGGCGGTGGCCAAGAGCAAGCCGATTCCCACCGGCGTGCAGGGGTTCCTCTACGACCTGCGCACCGCCATCCTGCCGTTCTTCTTCGTCTTCAACACCGACCTCCTGCTCCTGGGCATCAGGTCCTGGTGGCAGGTCGCGGTGATCTTCGGGGCCAGCACCGCGGCCATGTTCGCCTTCGCGGCGCTGACCCAGTGGTACACCGTGGCCCGGAACCGCTGGTACGAGTCGCTCATGCTGGCGCTCTCGACGCTGATACTGCTCCGGCCCCAGCTGGCGCACGCCTGGCTGGGCTTCGGGCACAAGTACGTCTGGTACCTCGCCGGCCTGGCGCTCTACGCTCTGGTCTTCCTGCTGCAATGGCCCCGGCGGGGGGAGGCGCTTCCCCCCGGGCCGGGGACCTGGGAGCGGCTTTCGCGGAAGCTCTCGGGCGGGAAGGAGCCGCCCGAAGCGAGGGAAAAGCGATGAGCGACGCGGCTATACGCCAGTGCACCGCCGCCGACCTGGAAGCGGTGGCGCGCATCGAGCAGGGAGTGGCCGACGAGGAAATCATCCACGCCTTCGCGCCCGGCAGGGATCTCGGCGAGCGCCTGGGCGGCCTCTTCTTCGTGGCCGAGGCCGAGGGCCAGGTGGTTGGGTTTGTCTGCGGCGCGGTCAAGGTCAACGGGGACATGGCCGTCCTGCCGGAGGGCGAGTACCTGGAGGTCGAGGACGTACACGT
>CAZONU010000016.1:22025-27117 GCA_964581145.1 uncultured Planctomycetia bacterium | reverse complement strand
GGGCTGCCGATGAAGCGGTAAGCGGCATGGCGCTTCTGGCTTTCGTGGGTGCCGGCTACACGCACAAGGCCAAGTCGAAGTTTCAAGACACCGCCCGGCGCACCCGCAACTGGCTGCTCAAGAACCAGAACCCCGACGGCGGCTGGAGCAAGCCGCACCACCAGGGCCACGAGATCTACGATATTGGAATATGCACGCTGGCCCTCGCCGAGCTCTACGGCATGACCAGGGACCGGGAGCTGGCCGGGCCCGTCCAGAAGGGCATCGACAAGATCATGAAGGAGCAGGATTCCTATGCCGGCTGGCACCACGGCAGCTGGAAGTCCACCTCGGTCACCGGCTGGATGGTCATGGCCCTGAAGAGCGCGCGCATCGCCGGGCTCAAGGTCGACGGCGCCGGCTTCCAGGGCGCCACCAACTGGCTGAACAAGGTCACCGATCCCCAGACCGGGAAGATCGGATACAGCCGCCGCGGGCAGTATATCTGGCGCAGCAAAGGCTGCGCGATGACCGCAGTGGGCATGGTCTCCCGGCAGTTCATGGGCGCGCCCCGCACCGACGCGATCATGATCAAGCAGGCCGGCTTCCTGGCCGGGAACGCTCCGAACTGGGAGGGCCAGGCGCGCGGCCCCCAGAACTCCTACTACTGGTACTACGGCACGCTGGCCATGTTCCAGATGGGCGGGGAGCACTGGAAGGACTGGAACAGCGCCATGAAGAAGACCCTGCTCCCCAACCAGCGCAGGGGCGGCCCGATGGACGGCTCCAAGGACGACGTTGACGGGTCCTGGAACCCGGAGGGCTTCTTCGATGCCACCGGCGGGCGCGTCTACGCCACGGCCACCAACGCCCTCAGCCTGGAAATCTACTACCGCTACCTGCCGATGTACAGCAAGTGAGGCTTCGCCTCACTCATGGCTGATGAGAAGAAGCTGCTCATAAACCATCAACCATTGACCATCGACCATAAGTCCGGGGGTGCCCGCCGGGCGGCGAGGAAATGTATTGACCCCGGGCGTGCCCGGTGGATATGATCAACCCGGGAGGTATCGAGTGCCCGAACAGCCCGAACCCGCGCCCGTCGGCCAGGAGAGCGGAGAGAAGAAGTCCAGGCGGCGCGTCTCCTGCCTGGCGGTATTCCTGGGGGTCGTTGCCCTCCTGGTGGTCCTGGGCGTCGGCTGGAGCATTTACGTGGGCCGGCAGGCGGCGGCCTTCTCCCGCCACGTCCGGGAACTCACCGCCGAGGTCGAAGCCGAGAAACCAATAGTCGATCCGGCCGACAACGCCGCGCCGCTTTACCTTCACGCCTTCGGGCTCTACGTCAAGCCGGCAGACTGGGGGGAAATGTACTCCGAGGAAAGCTGCCAACCCGCGACCATCGCCCGGCACGTGGCCGACAACGCCGCGTACCTGGAAGCCCTGAAGCAGGCGGTCGGCAGACCCGCCTGCGACTTCGGGACCGACTTTTCCATCGGAGCGGGCACGGACGAGCGCTATCTCTTCGGGCTGCGGGAAGCCTGCCGCTTCTTGAAGGTGGCCGCTTGGCATCACGCCCGCGCGGGCCGGGCCGACCAGGCGCTCCGGACCGCGGCCCTGGGTCTGCGCCTGGCTCGAGACGCGGGGACCGACGGCAGCATGATCCCCTTCATGCATCAGCGCGGTTGTGAGCACAGCGCCACCAAGGCGCTGGTCGCGGTCCTCAACGACTCGGAGCCGGGCGCCGGAGCCCTCAAGAAGGCAATCGCGGGCCTGGAGGAGCACCTCAAGAACCGCGGCGTCCCCCTGGCGGAAGCAGTCTGGCGCGAGAAAGTCCTTACCATGATCGCCGTGGACCGGATGGTGAGCGGCGGCGCAACGCTGGAGTATCTGAAGTGGTGGCCCGAGGGTGGAGGTAGCAACCCCCTTCCGCGGAGCGACGAGAAATCGGACGTCCAGACCTTCCTGTTCCGAGTCTCGGGCCTGGCGGTGAAGAACGCTCGTAAGCTGGAAGCCGGCTTCGACGCCATGGCCCGGGCCGCGGAGCAGGCCGGCCATCCCGAGCAGGTTGAGGCGGTCGGGGAGGCCTACCGCGATGCTTACAGGTTTCACAAGGGCGGCAGGGTGGGCTGGGCGCTGGCCGGGGACTACCTGCCCGGATTGCTCCTGCCGGGTGCCGAGCGGGTCGCAGTTTCGGACGCCCGCGCCCTGGCACGCCTGCACCTGGCCCGGCTGGCGCTGGGCTGCCGGCTTTATAAGCTCAAGCACGGCAAGTATCCCGAGAAGCTCAGCGATCTCTCGAAAGAGTTCCCCGAACACTTCAAGACGCTGCCCGCCGACCCCTTCAGCGGCAAGCCGCTTCTCTACGCCAAGACCAAGAAGGGCCTCAAGCTCTGGTCGGTGGACCGCGACCGCAAGGACCATGGCGGAACTCCCTACGACAGCAAGAAGCACTCCGCCGGCTGGGACATCGTCTTTGAGCTGACGCGCTGAATACCCCCTCGCATTTGACCGCCCCGCCGCTCCCGGCTAGAGTTGCCGGAGGTTCCCGAGCGCGTTTTGAGCGGAAGCACTACTCGCCGTGGGGGCGGGGGGGGGGGGGGCACCAGTAGGAGTCCCGGAGAAACGCCCATGGCCCCAACCAAGGACCCCACCGCCCGCTTCCGGACCCACCCGCACATGCAGCGCCGCTGGAAGACAGTGGGCCGCAAGCTGGCCCTCTCGGCGAAGAGCCCGGCGGCGCTGGCGTCCTGGCGGCGCAGGCTCCGCGCCAAGCTCCGGGAGATCACCGGCTACGGGGCCATGCAGCGCGCGCCGCTCCGGCCGCGCATAACCGAGAGCGTCGAGTTCCAGGACTACACCCGCCAGCGGGTCGAGATCCAGACCGAGCCGGGCATGTGCATGCCCCTCTACGTCCTGATACCCAGGGGCTGCGCCCTGCCCCGCCCCGCGGTGATGGCCCCCCACGGGCACGGCTCCAGCGGCGGCAAGCTGGCTGTCGCCGGCTGCCGAAACACGCCCGAGCTGGCCGCTACCATCGAGCAGCACAACTACGACTACGGCATGCAGTTCGCCCGCGCGGGCCTTATCGCGTTCTGCCCCGACGCTCGCGGCTTCGGCGAGCGCCAGGAGCTGGCGGTCCGCGAGAATCCCCTGCAGCAGTCCTGCCGGGAGATCAACAACATGGCCCTGCCCCTGGGCCAGACCATCACCGGCATGTGGGCCTGGGACCTCTCGCGGCTAATTGACTACATCGCGACGCGCAAGGACTGCATCCCGGGCCGGGTGGGCTGCGCGGGGCTCTCCGGCGGGGGCCTCCAGACCCTGTGGACCGCGGCGCTGGACGAGCGCGTCTCTTGCGCGGTGATCAGCGGCTACTTTTACGGGTATAAAGAAGCGCTGCTCGACGGCCACACCAACTGCTCCTGCAACTTCGTGCCGCACCTGTACGAGTACGCGGACATGGGCGACATCGCCGCGCTGATCGCCCCCCGGCCGCTCCTGATAGAAACCGGCACCCGGGACGACCTCAACGGGGCGGGCGGTCTGGCCAACGTCCGCAGCCAGGTCAAGATCACGCGCAGGGCCTACCGCCTGCTGGGCGCCGGCGGCGCGGTCAAGCACGCGATCTTCGACGGCGAGCACCGCTGGGACGGCGCCGAGGCGGTTCCCTGGCTGGTGAAGCGGCTGGGCTGAACGCCTGCCTCAATCCCGCTCCGCTTGCGCGGTCTCCCTCCCCGCCCTATAATCCCCTTTCCCTCTTGAGCAGGAGGCCGCGACCGTGATCGTCATGAAGTTCGGCGGGACCAGCCTGGGCAACCCCTCGCGGGTCAGGAACTGCGCGCAGATCGTCCTGGACCGCATCGACGCGAAGCCCCTGGTGGTGGTCAGCGCGCTGAGCGGCGTCACCGACGAGCTGATCGCCAGCGCCCGGAGCGCGCTGGAAGGCGAGGTGGAGGCCCCCTTCCGGGCCCTGCGCACCCGCCACCTGGAGATGCTCGAGGAGCTCTCCCTGCCCATGAAGCTGGTGGCCGGCGAGCTCCAGCGGCTGCACGAGCTCTTGAGCGGGATAAGCCTGGTCAAGGAGCTCACTCTGCGTACGCTGGACTTCGTGATGAGCTTCGGCGAGATGATGAGCTCCAAGATCCTGGCCGCCCAGTTGCGGGAGACCGGCGCGCGCGCCGAGGCGGTGCCCAGCTTCGAGCTGGGCTTCCTGACCGACAGCCGCTTCTCGGGCGCCCAGGTGCTGGGCGAAACCTACGATAACATCCCCGAGGAGCTGGCCGGCCGGCACCAGGAGGAAGTGATAGTTACCACCGGCTTCATCGGCAAGAACCACCGCGGGGAGATCACCACGATAGGGCGCTCGGGCTCGGACTACACCGCGGCGGTCTTCGGCGCCGCGCTGGGCGCCGAGGAGATCCAGATCTGGAAGGACGTCGACGGGGTGATGACCGCCGACCCCCACGTCATCGAGTCCGCGCGCCTGCTCGAGAAGATGAGCTTCGCCGAGGCCGGCGAGTTGGCCTACTACGGCGCGGAGGTGCTGCACCCCTCGACCATCGCCCCGGCGGTCAAGCGCGACATCCCCGTTCGGGTGCTCAACACCCTCAAGAAGACCGAGCCGGGCACGGTGATCGTCAAGGGCCCCTGCACGGAGCCGCCGGTCAAGAGCGTGGTCTACAAGGAGGACCTCTGCCTGATTGACGTCTTCAGCCCGCGGATGCTGATGGAGGGCGGGTTCATGGCCCGGCTCTTCAACGTGCTCGAGAAGCACGGGGTGGTCATCGACATGATCGCCACCAGCGAGGTCTCCCTGTCCCTGACCACCGACAGCGAGGCCGGGCTGGAGGCCGCCGTCGAGGAGATCCAGGAGTTCGCGGAGATCCGCGCCGAGAAGGGCCAGACCATCATGTGCCTGGTCGGCGAGGGCATGGCCGGCCAGGTGGGCACCGCCGCGCGGGTGTTCAGCGCGGTCCGCGACGCGGGGGTCAACGTGCGCATGATCTCCCAGGGCGCGCGGGAGATCAACGTGGCCTTCCTGATCCGCGACGAGGACATAGCGCCCACCGTGAAGGCCCTGCACAAGGAGTTCTTCGAGTAGCAGCGGAGACTG
>CAZONU010000016.1:0-22015 GCA_964581145.1 uncultured Planctomycetia bacterium | reverse complement strand
GGGCCTTCTGCTCCCGGGCCGCTCGCCGGGCGGGGAGGCGCCGGCGCCCGTCCCCCGGCCGGCCGCGGCCGAGGGGGCCCCCCAGAAGCCCGCGTCGGAGCCGGAGCCGGCCCTCGAGAAGCTGAAGTTCTCCTTCGGCGGGAAGGCCCAGACCGGGCTCCGCAACATATCCGCCGACCGGGCCACCGGCAACGAGTCCAGCGCCTACTACAAGCTGGACATATACGCCGACGCCTGCTTCGACGACGAGCTGGGCGGGCGCGTGCGGTTGCTGTTCCGCACCCCGGTGGGCAGGCGGGCGCGCTCTTATGAGCTCTTCGACGAACTCAACGACGAGTTCGAGCTCCGGGAGATGTTCGTATACTACAGGCACGAGGGCCTGGGCGAGCTCAAGTTCGGCAAGTTCAAGCTGCCCTTCGGGCCCGCAGACCACTTCGAGGACGAGCCCTGGAACCAGCCGCTCCTGGAGTACTACGTCGCCAGGACCGGGACCTACGACATCGGCGCGAGCTGGGAGCGGCGCTGGCTGGGCGGAAGCCTGCGCACCAGGCTGTCGCTGACCGCCGGCAACACCGGGTCGCTGGACACCAACAGCGCGCTGGCCGGCGCGGGGGACGTCTCCTACTGCACCGACTGGCTGGACCTGGGCCTGTGGGGCAAGACCAACCGCCTGGACACCACCCCCATCAAGCGGGACGACCACGCCGGGGGCGTCTTCGCGCAGGTCAAGTACCGCCACTGGAAGCTGCTGGCCAAGGTCGCCTGGCTGCAGCAGGGCTTCCGGAACACGAACTTCGTCCGGCCGGAGCTCGAGGACTTCGGCTACGACGAGAACGAGATCGACATACTCATGTGGCGCCGGGACAACGGCGGGGAGAGCCGCACGCTGAACGGGTGGTACCTGCTGGTCTCGGCGCCGACGCTGCGGAACGTCCCCCTGTTCGGCCGCAGCGTTGACCGCATCGACCTCTTCGCGCACGTCGGCCAGATCTTCGACCCCGCCGACCCCTTCGAGAACAACCGGGAGCGGCTGGGCGTGGGGGCCAGCTTCCTCTTGAAGGACACCGGCAAGGCCCGCCTGCTCTTCTCGGCCGGCGCGACCTTCGACGACCTCACCAGCAACACCCGGCCGTACCTGGACCGCATCGTGGACATCGACCGCCGGAATCACAAGTATACCTACTGGCTGAAGCTGTCGCTCGAGTTCTAGCCGACCCGGCCCCCACATTATAATAAGGGTGGCCGCACCGCTCCCCGGCGGTTAGAATACCCCCGTCGGAAGGACTCTCGGGAGCGCTGGCCGGAGGAACCCGCTATGAAGGCACTGACCGTGGTTTCCACGATTCTCTCGGTGCTGGCCCTGGGCGCCGCGGCGGCCGTGGGCTGGACCATCTACCAGGCGGGCCAGGGGCCCGCCGAAACCGGCGAGCCGCCGGCCACCCGCGCGGAGCTCGCCGCGCTCACCGCCGACGTCGCCGGGCTCAAGGGCACGCTTGCCCGCATTGAGAAGCGGGTCGGCAAGCTGGGCGAGGTCCCCGCCACCGCCGAGGTCCCCGCCAGGTCGCTCCTGCCGCTGCTGCGCCACCTGGACCCGGCCGTGCGCCGCTCGGCGGTGGAGATCCTCAAGGGCCTCAAGGACCCGGTCTGCGTGCCGGCCCTGCGCGATACCGCCCGCAAGGACGTGGACTCCTCGGTGCGCTCCGCGGCCTTCGCGGCGCTGACGTCCTTCGGCAGCGAGGGGGTGCGCAGCTTCCTCGTGGAGTCGCTGAAGAGCCCGGAGGCCGAGGTCCGCCGCCAAGCCGTCGAGCAGATGGTCAAGCTGGCCCGCAAGGAGGACTTCGACGCCCTGGCCGCGCTGTTCGAGCTGGAGATCAAGAAGGTCCGCCCGGCGGCCCGCCCGCGCTACGGCAGATCCCTGCCCCCGGTGCTGCGCAGCACGGTCGGGGCCATGCTGGTCGCCGACCCCGACCGCAGCCTGGCTTACGTCTTCCGGGCGCTGGCCGCCGCGCCGGGCGACTACAGCCTCAGGACCTCGCTGGGCCGGGCGCTGACGGAAAAGAACCTGCCCAGGCTCCTGGAGCTGGCCGCGAAGCTCCCCGAACCCGCCGAGCGCAAGGTGGGGGTCTACACCCGCACGGCGGGCAGCCCGCACGGCGTGGTGCTCTACGCCCTCAAGAGCCGCCGCGACAAGCGCGCGGTGCCCTATCTCAGGAAGATGCTGGACTGCAAGGACTACGCCCTGCGCGCCGAGGCCGCCAAGGGCCTGGCCGCCGCGGCCGGGAAGGAGGCCTACGAGCCCATCGCCGCCCGCCTCCGGAAGGACCTGGCCCAGGCCGAGACGCTGGAGGCGGGCAAGACCCCCTACGGCCTCAACTCGATCATCGAGGCGCTGCGCGCCACCGGCGACAAGCGCGCCTGCGCGGTATTCCTCAAGGCCACCGGGAGCAAGCACAGCTACATCCGCTCCTACGCGGCCAGCTCGCTGCGCTACTGCGCCGACCCCGCCAAGGGCCCGGAGATCTACAAGCTCTGGAAGTCGACCGAGGACGCCGCGCTGAAACGCAGTCTGCAAACGGTCCTGCAGTACGCCAAGGCCTACGGCTACGCCTGGGACTACGCGGCCAAGGACTTCAAGAAGCGCGCCCCGGCGGAAAAGGGCAAGGTCTTCTAGGGGTGCGCTCCGGCGGGCAGAGAAAAAGCGGGACGGCGCACTGCCGCCCCGCTGCGTTTCGCCCCCAGGGATTACTTGGCATACATCGGCAGGTAGCGGTAATAGACCTCCAGGCTCAGGGCGCCCAGCGCGGTGGTGTAGACCCGGCCGCCCTTGTTCTCATCTGACCACTCGCTGGGGTCCCAGGAGCCGTCCACGTCTTTCACCGAGCCGTCCAGCGGGCCGCCCTTACGCTGGTTGGGGAGCAGGGTCTTCTTCATGGCACTGTTCCAGTCTTTCCAGTGCTTGCCGCCCATCTGGAACATGGCCAGCGTGCCGTAGTACCAGTAGTAGAACCTCTTGCGGTTGGCCCCCGGCCAGGCGGGCAGCTCGGTCAGGAGGTGCCCCGACCCCTTCTGGAGCAGCGCCGCGCTGCTGCGCATGCCCATGAACTGCCGCGAGACCATGCCCACCGCGGTGAGCCCCGGGCTGCGGTTGCTCTTGGTGGTGTAGCCCACCCGCCCCTGGTCGGTGGTCACCGAGTCCAGGAAGTTGGTGGCCCCCTGGAAACCGGCGCCGTCCACCCTCAGCCCCGCGACCTTGGCGCTCTTGAGCTGCATCACGAACCAGCCGGTCACCGAGGTGTCCGCCTTCTGCCGCGGGTTGTAGCGCCAGCCGCCGTAGGGCACCTGGTGGACCTTGACCGAGTAGTCCACCGCCTTCTGGGCGACCTCCTTGAGTTTCGGGTTCCGGCTCATGCCGTAGGCCTCGGCCAGGGCCAGCCCGGCGACGGCGTGCTCGTATCCCGGCCGCCCCCTGCCCTTGATCAGGCCGCTGGCCTCCTGCTTGGCGACCAGGTACTTCTGGGCGCGGGTCACGTTGTCCCGGTACTTGCCGGTCTTCTCGGTGTAGCCGGCGCCCAGGAAGGCCAGCAACGCTAGGCTGGTCACCCCGACGTCGTTGGCCTCCCGGGCCTGGTACTTCTTGCAGGTCCAGGAGCCGTCGGCTTCCTGGTGGCGGACCAGCCACCTGAGCGCGGCTTCCACGGCGCTCTCGGTGGCCGGCGAGCCCCCGAAGCGGGCCACCGCCCGCTTGCGACCCCCGCCCCCGCGGTAGCCGTAGACCCCGGCCATGCCCCCGCCGCCGACGCCCATGACCCCGGTGACCCCGGTGCCGCCCAGGGGGATGTCGCTGATGGCGTCCTGCGAGCCGCGGGCGGTCTGGGAGTCCATGTCGTTCTCGGTCTCGTCGTGGGTGAAGTCGGTGACCTCTTTGTGGACTACCAGGGGCCTTTCCACTTTGGTGTCGGCCTTGACCTCGTGGGGGTTCTTGAAGATGTCGCGCTTCTTCTTCTCGTCGTACTCCGGGGGCTTCTTCTGGGCGACGTCCGAGGTGATGCTGACCTCGTCGATCCGGGCCGGCGGCAGGGCCACGGTCAGGAGCGTAGCCAGGAGGAAGATAACAGAATGGACCACGGCGCTGATGACCCACCAGGGCAGGGTGCCCACCCGGCGCTCAATGCGGGTGGCCAGGTCCGCCTCGTAAAGGAGGCCGTTGGCGTCGATCTGCTCGGCGGGCAGCTGGCTCTGGATTTCCTCTATGGCTGCGCGCAGGTCGGTGGAAGTGGCCATAATCCGGCCCCCTTTCTCTTGCGGAAGCTGTATTTGTTAACGTATCTTCCGGAGATGGTTCACCACAAAGTGCCGCAAAAGTGACCCACTTGGCCCGCCGGCGCCTCTCACTCCCCCCGCGGGAGGGCCAGGCGCCGCGCCGCGCCGCGCATCAGCCAACACAGCGCCCAGCCGTGCAGGGTCATCTCCAGGAGCCAGGCGGTCACCCAGAACTCCAGGTCATGGCTCCCGGGGCCCAGCCCCAGGTACCCGGTGACCGGCTCCCGGGCCAACTGCACGGTGAAGGTGTACGCCAGGGCGAAAGCGTAGGCCGAAACCAGCGCCGCGGCCAGCGCCCGGAACCGCGCCGCGAAGTACAGCCCCGCCGCGCCGAAGACCAGCACGTGGGCCGTTTCCGAGAGCGCGTTCACCGCAGAGTAGACAATCGTCCTGGGGATCGAGGACTCCATTGACAGGCCCGGCAGCAAGTACCAGGAAATATCCCCGGCCAGCTCGGCGATCAGCATGGCCAGCACCAGGTGCGAGCACCGGCCGGCCAGCTTGGCGCCCAACAGCCGCAGCGGAGCCGCGGGAGTGACTCGCAAGCCCTCCAGCGTGCCGCGCTGCCGGCCGCCGGCGAGTGCGGTGGCGGTCAGCGCGGGGGCAATCCAACAGGGCAGATACCAGACGACGCCGGCGACGATGGACACGTGCCCCCAAATCGCAGTTATCAGCCACTCGACTTGCAGTGCTCCTGAGAAGCTGAGCGGAATCGACATTGAGAGCACGATCACCACCAGCCACAGCGCGACCAGCCGCCGGCGGGTCCAGTAGCTGCGCCGCTCGGCCCGGAAGAGCGGGTCGCGGAAAAGCCGCCAGCGAAACAGGCTCCAGCATGATACGCCCAGCCCCAGGCTCTGCGGCGAGTCGATGAGCATCTCCGCCTCCGACGGCGCGCCCCGCTCGGGCCGCTCCAGCCGCTCGCAGAGCATCCGCCAGGCCAGTTGCATCACCGCGAAGGCGAAACCCAGGGAGAGCGCGGCGTCAAACCCCGCGCCCCACATGGCCCCCAGCCGGCCATCGTTCTCGGCATTGCTCACTGCCAGGCCCACCGTGCCGGCGATCAGCCCCCGCGCGAGCACGCCGACGGCCAGCGCCACCAGCGCGGCGCGCGGGGCCTTGCGGGCTCCTTTGGCCGCGCCGGCCCACAGGCCCACCGCCGCGGCCATGACCATTGAGGCCCCGGCCTCCAGCCAGAGCAGCGCGCCGTAGCCCAGCTTCATGTAGGCCGCCGTGATGCCGCCAAACAGGCCCCAGGCGCAGACCAGATACAGCGGCAGCAGCAGCGCCAGGGCCAGGCCGGGGCCGGCCAGCACCGCGGCCAGCTCGCGGTACAGCCACCTGCCGCCGGACTCGGCCCGCCGGTCGGCCGGCAGCCGGTCGAGCTTCTCGCGCAGTTTCTGGCGCCCCGCCCGGCTGGCCGCGCGGCGCGCGCCGGCCAGGGCAGCGATAATTGTCAGCAGCAGCGAACAGGCCGCGGCCAGGCAGATGTAGGCGTCGGTGCCATGCTCCCGGAAGCCCCGGCTCAGGAAGCCGGCCAGGACCAGATAGGCGGCGGCGACCGGGATGAAGCGCGCCGGCCGGGGGTAGCCGGCCGGGAACTCCCGCCAGCAGTCGGTCGAGAACCGCGGGTCCGCGGGACCGCGAAGGCGAGGCCGGCTCTTATCCGCTTCCTTTTCCACTGCGCGGGAAGCATACCCTCGCGGCCCCGCGGGGGCAACGGGCTGTTTCTTCCGCTGGGTCCTCTGTGGCGAGAACTAGGCCCAGCGCGGGCAGCGCACCGCGTGGCCGGGGGTCACCTCCACGAGCCCGGGGGCAGCCTGCTCGCAGCCCGGCTCGGCCCGCCCGCAGCGCGGCGCGAAGCGGCAGCCGGGCCGCTGGGCGTCCGCGAACTGCCCCTCGGCGGGGGGCACCTTGGTCCGCCCGCCCCGCGCGGTCTCCAGGAGCATCCGCGTGTAGGGGTGGGCCGGCTCGGCCAGCAGCGCGGCGGCGGCGCCGACCTCCACGATCTGGCCGGCGTACATCACCGCGACCTCGTCGCTCATCTTCTCGACCAGCGCCAGGTCGTGGCCGATGAGCAGGTAGGTGAGGCCCAGCTCCTCCTGCAGCCGGGACAGCAGGTTGAGCACCTGCGCGGCCATGCTCACGTCCAGCGCGCTGGTGGGCTCGTCGAGGATCACCAGCTCCGGGTCCACCGCCAGCGCGCGGGCCAGGGCCACCCGCTGGCGCTGGCCGCCGGAGAACTCGTGGGGGTAGCGCCCGGCGGCGTCAGGGGGCAGGCCCACCCGGGAAAAAAGCTCGGCGGTCTTCTCCCGGCGGAGTTCGCGCCAGCCTGCCAGGCCCGCGGCCACCGGCGCCTCCCAGACCGCCTCGCCGGCGGCCAAGCGCGGGTCCAGCGATCCGTAGGGGTCCTGGAAGAGTATCTGGACCCTGCGGGCCAGCTGGCGCCGGGCCGCCCCCGACAGCGAGGAAATTTCGCGGCCGTCGAAGCGGACCGAGCCCGAGGCGATCGGCGCCAGGCCGGCGATGGCCCGGCCCACGGTGCTCTTGCCGCTGCCGGACTCGCCGACCAGGCCCAGGGTCCGGCCGCGGGAGATATCGAAGCTGACCCGGTCGGCCGCGCGCAGCCGGCGGCCGCCGCCGAAGAGCTCGCCGCCCAGGCGGTACTCCACGGTGAGCTCGCCGACGGCAAGAAGAGGGGGCGAGTCCGGACCGCTCACAGCTCGATCTCCGGCAGGTGCGCCTCCCCGGCCTCGCCGGGGCCCACCCGGTGGCAGCTGGCCCGGTGGCCGCGGAGCACCTCGACCATCTGCGGCGCGGCCCGCCGGCAGACCTCCACCGCCCGGCCGCAGCGCGGGGCGAAGCGGCAGCCGGGCAACTCCTCGGCCGCCGAGGGCACCGCGCCGCCCAGATCGGCCAGCCGCCCGCGGCCCGAGCCCAGCCGCGGCGCGGCGGCCAGCAGCGCCCGGGTGTAAGGGTGCAGGGGCCGCTCCAGGAGCGCCCCCACCGGGGCGCTCTCCGCCGGCCGGCCGGCGTAGAGCACCAGGCCGCGGTCGGCCACCCGGGGGGCTAGGCCCACGTCGTGGGTGATGAACACCAGGCCCATCTCGAAGCCCCGGCGCAGCTCGGCCAGGAGGTCGACGATCCCGGCCTGCACGGAGACGTCCAGCGCGCTGGTGGGCTCGTCGGCGATCAGGAGCGCCGGCCGGTTGACGATGGCCATGGCGATGCAGGCCCGCTGGCGCAGCCCCCCGGAGAGCTCGTGGGGGTAGGCCCCGTAGCGCCTCTCGGCGTCGGGAAACCCGGCCGAGCTCAGCGCGGCCAGCGCGTTGTGCCGGGCGAGCTTGCGGGGCTTGCCGTGGGCCCGCGCGGCCTCGGCGACCTGCTCGCCGACGGGCAGCACCGGGTTGAGGGCGGTGGCCGGCTCCTGGAAGACGAATCCGACCGCCAGGCCCCGCCGGCGGCGGAGGCGGCGCTCGCTCATGGTCAGGAGCTCCTTGCCTTCCAGGCGCACCGAGCCGGAGGCGCGCGCGTAAGGGGGCAGCAGCCCGGCGACCGCCAGGGCCGCGGCGGTCTTGCCGCTGCCGGACTCGCCGAGAATGGCCAGCCCCTCGCCGCGGCCCAGCCCGAAGCTCAGGCCCTCCACGGCCACCGCGGGGGCCAGGCCCGGGGCGCGGAACTCCACGCGCAGGTCGCGGACCTCCAGGAGCGGTTCGCCGTCGCCGGTCATCGCCGGCCATTATGCAGGAAGCAGACGCCGGGGGAAAGCGAAAAGCGGCTAGTGCTCTGTCAACGCCGGACCTGCGGGTCGAGCGCCATGGCTCCGATGAAGAAGCCTCCGGCTCCGGCTCAGAGGTCCAGGGGCCGCCCCCGCCGCCACACCGCCGGCACCGCCGGCCCCATCCGGCGAGCGCGGGCCGACGCTGACGGCGACGAGGCTCCGGGGGCTGAAGCCGGACCCCATTTTCACGCAACCCGGTAGGCTCTGTCCGCCCCGCTCCCTGGAGCCGGAGGCCGAGACCCCGGGGCGCGCCCAGTGACCCGACCCGCCGAAACAAACCTGACGGAACACTAGTGGCCCTGGAGCATGCCCAGTACCTTGCGGGCCTCCCGGCGCTGCTGGATGAGCTCCTTTACCCGCGACTTGTCCTCCTCGGAGACCGGCCAGTCGCGGCCGTAATCGAACTTGCCGTGGTCGGCCACGAAGTAGTTGACCACCCCGGTGCACTCCCTGGGGTTGAAGTAGTTCGTCTCCGGCACCAGGTAGGGGTCCTTGGCCGGCTCGCGGCCCTCGATCTGGGGCACGAGGTAACGCGGGTGGATCTCGCGCTGGACCCAGTCGGGCTGCTGGCGGATGATCTCCCGATTCTGCCAGACCTCCCAGGTGGAAGCCATCTGCCCGTCGGGCTTGAGGTAGAACCGCCCGCGGGTGTCGTGGTAGGACCAGTGCCCGTCGACGCAGACCTCGGTCACCCCGTGGCCGCCGATGTGGTGGCCGATGTAGCGCGCGGGGAGCCCCGCCACCTGAGCAAGAACGACCAGCAGCCGGGCCTGCTCGTTGCACACGCTGGCGCGCTTCTCAATGAGCTCCTCCTCGGTGCCGCCGTTCTGGGAGTCCTCGCCGAGGTCCCAGCCGCGGGTGTCGGGCAGGTCGCGGACGAAACGCGCCAGCCACAGGAACTTCTCGAAGTCGGAGAGCGCGGCGATGCCCATCCCGTCGATGACCTTCTCGAGGTAGGGCCGCGAGCCCTTCTCGTAATTGACCGTCGTGGGCGTGTAGTCGGAGTAGATGTAGTCGGCGGTCGCCGCGCAGAGGTAAATCTGGCTGTTGATGAAGTACTCCCCGTCGACCAGCGTCCCGCAGCCGATGCGCAGGACTTCCTGCCAGCCGTAAAGACCCTTGCGCTGAACGTCGTCGACGAGTTCGAGGTAACGGGTTCCGCGGTACTCCGCGAGGGGTAGCGATTCACTCATGTCTGGTTCCTCCCCGTGTCGAAGGTGCTGCCGCGCATTCTGGCACGCGCCGATGGGAGGTCAAGTCCCGAACACAAGCGCGGGACGGCCGGGTCGCCGCCCGCCGGGTTTCAGTACCGGCTCAGTACTTGGGCACGAAGTAGTATCCGAACTTCTCGCGGACGCGGTTGCGCCGCTTGCGCGCGGGAGTAGTCATCTCCAGCCAGTCCTCGTGCTCGGGGGGATGCGAGAAGTCGTACTTATCCACGTCCCACACGAAGTAGTTGGTGATGCCGGCGCACTCTTTCGGATTGAAGAAGCTCTTCTCCGTGCTGAGGTAGGGGTCGCCCTGCGGCCAGTAGCGGGGGTGCACCTCGCGCGTGACCCAGTCGGGCTGCCGGCGGATGATCCCGGGGTCCTGCCATATTTCCCAGGTGGAGGCCAGCTTCCCATTGCCGCCGAAGAAGAACTTCCCGCGGATGTCGTAGTAGGCCCAGCCCCCGTCGATGTAAACCTCCGTCACCCCGTGACCGCCGATGTGGTGGCCCACGTAGCGCGCGGGCAGCCCGGCGACCTGAGCGAGAACCACCAGCAGCCGGGCCTGCTCGTTGCACATCGCGGGGCCCTTCTCTATGAGTTCCTCCTCGGTGCCGCCGGTGAAGGGCATCGGGCCCCAGCCGTGCTTGTTGGGCAGGTCGCGCACGAAGCGTGCCAGCCACAGGAACTTGTCGAAGTCGGGCCGGTCCCGGAGGTCGAGGGTGTCGATCACCTTCTCCAGCCCCGGCCGCGAGCCCTCCTGATATTCGACGGTGGTGGGCGTGTAGTCGGTGTAGATGTACTCCGCGGTCTCGGCGCAGAGGTAGAGCTGGTTATCGATGAAGTGCTCGCAGTCCACCTTGCCGGACTCGCCCAGGCGCAGGACCTCCTCCCAGGCCTCCAGCGCGTCGCGCTGGTCCGCGTCGACCTTCTCGAGGTAATTGCGTCCGCGGTACTCCTCGAAGGGCAGTGACATGGGACCGGGCTCCTTTCTTCTATTTGCCAAGCTTCCTCGCCACCTCGGCGGCACAGTCGTATAGCCGCCTGGTGGTCGCCTGCCAGCCGTAGTGGTTGCCGTGGAAGCGGACGCCCCGCGACCCCTTCTGGGTAATATCGTAGTCGCAGTACTCCCAGGCCTTCTCCATCCGCCAGAGGCACTCGCGGATCACCTCCCGGCACTTCTCCGCCAGGTCCGCGCCGATCTTCGCGGCGTGCTTGTCGGCCGCCTCGCTGAGGACCATGAGGGCCTCCACCTCCTGAATGCCCTCCAGGTAGCTCTCGAAGCGCACCGTGGGCTCGGCGCCGTCGGGCCCCGGCCAGGACAGCGCCCCTTGATACGGACAGCGCGCCGCCACGTAGGAGTTGGGGTAACGATTATAGATCCACATCCTGGTGGAGCCGCGGCCCTTGAGCACCCGCCAGAAGTCGAGGCCTATGCGGCCCATGCCCTTCTTGCGGCAGGCCACCCCGCGCAGCACCTCCACGCGCATGCCCAGCAGCGGCATCACCTTGACGCTGCTGTCCCGGAAGAAGGCCACCCCGGGGTTCTTCATGCGCCGGTAGTCCCAGATCGGAGGGAACTTCACGATGGGAGTCACCGGGGTCATCCCGTAGCAGTGCTCGTGGAAGACTATCCGGCCCGCGCCGCCGGCAGCGGGATAAGGCTTGATGCCACCGGCGGAGATATGTCCGCCGCGCCACCACTTGGCCGGCCCGCCACCGGGCCATATCTCGTCGAAGGCCCTGTTGGGGCCCGCCAGCCCCTTGTCGTCGCTGAAGCTTCCCAAGCACAGGGCGTCGGCCAGGCCCAGCTTGCCGAGCCGCTTGTGGGCCTCGTGAATCATCGGCTTCCAGAACTTCTTGCTCGCCTCCGTGCCCATGACGGGGATCTGCACGGACTTCAGCCCGCCGGCCTCGTCCCTGACCGTGACCTTGCACTCCTGGTCCGCGGGCCGCGGCTTCATGCTCCGGGATATCAGCACCTGGACGCCCACGTGCTCGAGCTTGCCGCAGTGCTTCCGGGCCAGCTTCACGTAGCGGTCGAAGATCGAGAAGTCGTGCTTGTAGCCGCCCGCTCCGTTCTCCAGGAAGTGGATCATGGCCCGCTCGTTGCCGAACTGGGTCCGCTCGATGGCGTGGACGTTGCAGATCTTGTTGCCGGCGCGGCCCAGGAGCTCCCAGCTCTTCTCCAGCAGCTTCCAGTGCTCCTCGCTCCACATCTTGACGTTGTACTCGAGCGCCACCGAGGTTGGCGACTGGTAGAGCGAGATGAAGGTGCGGAACTGTTGGGGATCGGGCAGCGTCCAGTCGGCGACGTGCAACTCCAGCGGCACCTTGACCGGCTCCAGCCCGGAGGCCGAGACGGCCACCTCGCCGCGGTACTCGCCGGGGGCCGCGTTCTTGGGCACGTCGACCCTCACGTAGACCAGTTGGGTCGCGCCGCAGGGGGTCTTCTTGTAGGTCTTGCGCTTGCCCTGCATGACCAGGGTGGTGCGGGTCTGCTCCGCCGCTTGCTTCGGCGCTTTTTCAAGGAGCCCGTCGAAGTAGGGCACGCTGCTCGACGAGCGGTTGGGCGCGCCGTAGAGGATTTTCACGCGCGAAGCGGGGATTTTTCCGCTGCCCTTCACGGCTTTCAGCTCCCCGGCGACCGCCTTGACGCCCCCGAAGGCCTTGGCCGCGCCCAGGGAGATCTGACCGCCGAAGGAACCGTTGCGCGCGCCGACTATCCGGATCAGCGGCTTTTCGGTGGGGTCGCCGTAGTCCAGCGCGGAGAGCCGGTCGTGAACGTCCGGGGTCCACACCTGGATGCCGGCGGGGCGGGGCAGGTTGGGCTCAATCCCGCTCCCCGTCGCCCGGAGCTTGATGTCCACCAGCCCGATGGTCTTCCAGATGCTGTAGTAGTGCCCGCCGCGGCCCTTGATCCGCTTGAACCAGGGCTGCTGGACCTTGGAGTTGTACGGGCTGCGGCGCAGCTCCAGGGCCAGGACGTTGACTCCCTTGCGCAGCGCGCCGGCCGGCAGCTTGACCGGTCCCAGAGAGCGCGCCCGCTTGGCTTTGCGCGCCTTATCGTCGGCGCTCTTGGTTTTCGTCGCGCTGGGCAGCGGCGTGCCGCCGGCGCTCAACCAGGCCTCATCGGGGTACTTCTCCGCCTCGGTTTCCGGCGAGAGCTTGCCCGCCGGCAAGTGTCCGCGGGCTACCTCCTTGCCGTTGAAGTAGACGGCGACGCCGCCCCGGTACTTGAGCTCCAGGAACAGGCCCGTCACCGCGGCCGGGTCGGTCACATTGAACTTGCCCCGCAGGCTGAAGATCGAAGTGTGATGCCGGGTGGCCCGGCCCAGCCACTCCGGCCTGTTCCGCGGCCAGGAGTTGTCGTCGAAGTCCGCGCCGGTCCAGCCCGCGGGCGGCGGCGTTTTCTGGGGGTCCCCGTCGAACATGCTGTAGTGCCTGCGGTCATACTTGCGCAGGTACTTGGGGGTGATGTTCCTGGTCTTGCGCCTGGTCACGTGGAAGCGCAGGTAGGTCCCGTTGTCCATGACCGTCTTGGCGCCCGAGGGCACGCTCTCCGCGGCGACGGCGCCACTTGTCAGTGTCATCGCCAAGGAGCAGGCCAGCAGGCACAGAGTTCCGGCTTTCAACATCTCACCACCCTCCCTCTATCTCTTGGCCCCGCGCTTATGGCGGTAGAGCCAGATGACCCCGTTGGCCCGGCTGTCGCGGGCCAGGTGGTAGACGTGCACGTTCAGCTCCGGCGAGTAGCAGCTGTTCCAGCATGCCTTGCGGGGCATGCCCTGGGGCAGGGGCACGAACTTGGTCGCCCATTCATTTTTGTTCGGGTCGTAGATAGCCAGGCCCAGGCCCTTGCTCCTGATGTTGCGCGGGTCGCCTTGGCCCTGCTTGACCCTGAGGCGCATGACCACGACGTCGGCTACCGGGTCGTAGTGCACGCCCGAGGAGGTCGAAGACATGACGCGCGCGCCCTTCTCGTAGCCGTTCGAGGGCGGGTAGGGCTGGTTCTTGGCCTTGAGCGTCGAGAAGGTGTTGGTCTTGAAGTCGTAGACCCCGGGGATGAACTCCTGGCCGCTGTTGAAGATGTACAGCCGGTCGCGCTTGCTGTCGTAAGCGGTCGCGCCCTCAATGTGCTTGGTCTCCGGGGGAGTGCCCTTGGGGGTGACGCTGTTCCACTTGTTGGCGGCGTGGTCGTAGAACCAGAGGGTTTTCGATTTGCGTGCGAAGAAGAGGGTCTGCTTCCTGCTGGGGATGTAGCGCAGCGTCTTGCAGAAGTGCGGGGTGGGCCCGGCGCCGGCCACCTTGCGGCGCTCCCAGCGCCCGGTGTAGCTGCCGTAAAAGTAGGGGTGCTTGCCGGCCCGGCGGCCGCGCAGGCTCTTCTTGCCCTTGACCGGAAGGCCCCCGGTGACTTTCCGGGAGTAGGGGCTGCCGGTCATCAGGGTCATGAACTCGCCGGTGCCCGGGTTGTAGGAGAGGCACTCGTAGCCGTGGACGGCGATGGCGATGGGGAAGTTCTGCCCGTCCGCGGCGGCGCAGAAGCCGTTCTTGTCGACCTTGGCCTTGACTGCGCCTATCTTGCTGCCGGGATAGATGCAGATGTAGCGGTGGCCCATCAGGTCGTAGAAGAAGACGTCGTCGTTGTAGTATCCCGCGCGCGGGCCCTTCCCGGTGGCCCCATGGACCCCCTCGCCCTGCAGGAAGGCCCCGACCAGGTCGGGCGCGTAGGCCATCTTGTTGGTGTAAGCCCGTCCCGGCGCCGGACCCCACTTGGGATCGGGCTTGGGCGCGCCCAGGCCCAGCCACCGGCCGTCGCCGAGGGCCCGGATTCTGGCCACGTGCGGGCCGGGACGTGAAGGCAGGCCCGCCAGCGCGCCCTTGCGCTTCTTGGCCTCTCCCCCGAGCGAGGGAATTGCCACTACGGCGAGGGCGAAACAGGCAACCACAATCGGTATGGTCATTCGCACGGCCTTCCTCCTCTACTTTGTGGTCTTCGGCGGGCAGGTGCTCCCCCGGACCATCAGGCGGGTGGGCACGATTATCGAGCGGCCCTCGGCGGCGTTCTGGCGCTCGAGCGCCGCGCGAACCGCCTCCTGGCCCATCTTGCGCGCGTAGATCCGGCAGCTGGTCAGCCAGTCGCACTTCCCGGCCCGGAAGGCCCGGTCGCCGAAGCCGGCCACGCTGATGTCCCCGCCGGCCTCGAGGCCCCGCCGCCGCAGCGACTCCATGGTTATCAGCGCGCGCGCGTCGTTGAAGGCGAAAATGGCCGTCGGGGGATCCGCCATTTTCAGGAAGTTCCCGACGGCCTCGTCGATGAAGCCCCCCAGGCCGACCAGGCCCGGCTTCTCCGGCTCGGGGGGCGCCTCGACCAGCCGCTCGTCGAAGTCGAGGCCCCGCTCGGACAGGCCCGCCTTGTACCCCCCCAGCTTGTCCGAGTTGCGGTCCTCGCTGTCGTACAGGTCGATGAAGGCGATTCGCCGGTGCCCCAGGGAAATAAGGTGGCGGGTCACCGCGCGGGCCCCGCCGAAGCTGTCGTCGCTGACGGTGACCACCGGCATGCTGCGCACGTTGCGGTCGACCACCACCACCGGGCCGCGGCGCAGGCGCAGCAGGTGATCGAGCAGCTCGTGGTCCGACATGCCGACCAGAATGAAGCCGTCGAACTCGCGCATGCGCCGACTGCTGCGGATCACCGCCAGCTCGCGCCCGGCCTCGACGGACAGCACCTCGCACTTCGCCCCCATCCGCGGAGCCCTGGCCACCGCCCCGCGGACCATGTCCTGCTTGTAACCGGTGCCGGTCACGTCCCCGGGGTAGTCCCGGGTTATGACCGCCAGGCGTCCGGCCTTCACGCGCTTTCGCCGCGTCTCGCGCTCCAGCACGTAGGTGCCCGACCCGTGGCGGGATTCCACCAGGCCGTCGGCCTCCATCTCCGCGAGGGTGAGCTGCAGGGTGCGGCCGGAGACGCCGATCTCCCGGGCCAGCTCCCGGTAGGGCGGCAAGCGCCGGCCCCAGAGCTGGTCCTGGCGAATCATCTCCTCAATGATCTGGCGTACTTCGGGGCGCCTGACGGGCTTGGCGAGCTTGCCGGCCACTGGGCTCCCTCCGCCGTGAAGTAGGTCACTAGTAGGTCATTCGTCTATACACCGCGCCGGCCGGAATGTTGGCGCCAATGTCAGACGGTCGCGGCAAACTGGAAATTGACCATATAAACCCAGCTGACACAAGATGTTAGCAGAGCACGAGCTTCCCCAGAAGCGCTGTCCCCGCCCTGCGGTCGCCAGGCCGGCGGGAGCCCGGACGGGCAATCCGAATCCGCCGGAGAGCGCGCCGCCCGCCTTGACAGGGCCGGAGGGGGGGGAGATAATCCGGATTGGTTGCTTGAGCGAAAGGGCCAGGCCCCCTCCATGGCTAAGGTCATCGACGGCCTTCTCGAACTCCACGGGATCGACCAGCAGCTGGCCAAGGTCCGGCGCGAGAGCCAGCGGCTGCCGGCCGCGCTGGCCGAGACGGAACGGGAGATGGCCGCCCTCGAAGAAAAGAAAGCTGCCCTCCTCGCCGAGGCCCGCGAGCAGCAGGTCGCCGCCGACAAGGCCAACATCGAGATCAAGAGCCTCGAGGAGAAGACCGAGAAGTACCAGGTCCAGCTCAACATCGCCAAGACCCAGAAGGAGTTCGACGCGCTCAGGAGCGAGATCGCCACCGTCCAGGGGGAGATATCCGAGATCGAGACCGGCGCGCTGACCGCCTACGAGGAGGCCGACCAGCTTTCCGCCGCCGCCCGCGAGCTCGAACCCCAGGTGGCGGCGGTCGGCGAGAAGCTGAAGACCGCCCGCGCGGAGTTCGACGACCGGCTGGCCGACCTGGAGCACCGCAAGGAAAAGCTGCTCCGCGAGCGCGGCGAGCGCGTTAAGAACATCGACGAGGACGACCTCAAGCTCTACGAGCAGGTCCTGTCCAAGCACACCGAGGGGGCCATGACCCCCGTGAAGGACGGCATCTGCACCCTCTGCAACATGAGGCTCACCCCGCAGTCCTACAACCTGGTGCTGATCGGCGAGCGGACCCAGAAATGCCGGTCCTGCGGGCGGATATGCTACAGCGAGGACGGACCCGGCGCCGGGTGAGGGGCATTCCTTGAGCGCGCTCTACATTGAGGTCGACGGCGGCAGCCGGGGCAACCCCGGCCCGGCGGCAGCGGCCGCCGTGCTCCGCCAGAGTCCCCGCGGTCGTCCGGCCTGGGCTGGCGCTTGGCCGGTGGGCCGGACCACCAACAACGTCGCCGAGTACCGCGCGCTGGTCCGCGCCCTGGAACTGGCCGGCGAGCGCGGCGCCCGGAGCGTGGCGGTCCTGACCGACAGCGAGCTGATGGTCAGGCAGATTCACGGCGACTACAAGGTCAAGAGCCCCAAGCTGGCCCCCCTGTACGAGAAGATCCTCGACCTCCTGGATGGCTTCGAGAAGTGGGAGGTGAAGCACGTGAGGCGCGAGCAGAACACCGCCGCGGACGCGCTGGTCAACGAGGCGCTCGACGCCGGAGTTCCGGTGGGCGATGCCGCCGGAAACCCCGCGCCGGCGGCCACTGGCTCCATCCCGGTGCTCTCTGCCGAGGGCCGCGGCCTGGCCGAGGCCTGGGAGAACTCGCTGCTGGCACTGAGCGAGAGGGGCGGCCGGGTGCCCACCGAGTACGACAGGAAGGCCGACGGCCAGACCATCGACGAGCCCAGCCTGGACTGCACCATGATCATGACCGTCCGCGAGCCGGCCTCCGAGCCCTTCATCCACCGGGCCTTCCCGGGAGGCCTGGAGGACCTCGAGGAGTACCGCCAGGAGGTGCTCGACGGCATCAAGGACCACTGGGTCCGCGACCCCGACGACCCCGACGACGACCGCTGGGAGTACACCTACCACCAGCGCCTCTTCGCCTACGAGGTTCCGGGCCTCAAAGGGAAGATCGACCAGCTGGCCCGCGCCGTCGACAAGCTGGCTTCGGCGCCCTTCACCCGCCGGGCCCAGGCCATCACCTGGCAGCCCTGGTTCGACCTGGACTGCTACGACCCGGCTTGCCTGCAGAGCATCTGGCTGCGCGTGCTGCCCGACGCCGGGGACGTCTGGCACCTGAACGTGAACGTGCGCTTCCGCAGCCGCGATGCCTACGATGCGGCCTTCATGAACTGCTTCGCGCTGATCTCCCTCCAGGGGCGTCTGGCCGCCGAGCTCGCCGAGAAGGCCGGCCGCGAGGTCAGGCTGGGCCGCTACGTGGACATCTCCGACAGCTACCACATCTACGGCCGGCGCCTGGCGCACTTCCGGGAGAACTTCCTCAGGCAGGTGCAGGAGCGTTCCTTCGAGGACCGCACCTGGGACCGCGGGTTCGCCGAGGAGTTCTTCGAAGAGGCCCGCCCGGCTATCAAGAAGAAGATCGCCGAGGTGGACAGCCGCCGGCCGCCCAAGCGGAACTGCGAGTGAGATTCCCGACGCCGGTCCGCGCCGCAGTTCTGGCGCTGCTCATCGCCGCCGCCGCGGCCCGCGGCGCGCGCGCCCAGGGCGTGGTGCTCGCTCCGGGGGGAAAAGCCCTCCCGGTCAAGCGCGTCCGCGCGCTGCTGGTCTTCCAAGAGCGCGGCCTGCTGGGCCGGACCTCCAACGCCCCCAACCGCCAGGACCTCCTCGTCGAGCTGGAGCTGGCCGAGCCCGCGCCGCAGGGCGCGGTGTGGATCCTCTGCTGCCTCGCCGAGGGCGCCGCCGCCCGGCCGCGAGGCGCCGAGCCCCTTGACGAGGTCTCCGCCTTCTGGCGGAAGAACGCCGTCGCCGCCTCCGGGAAGGCCTGGCCGGCCGGGACTGACAGCGCCGCCCTCAAGTTCGGCAAGCCGATGACGGAGGCCGACCTCGGCGCGTTCCTGGCCGAGCGGAAGATATCGACCGACAAGAGCCGCCTGCCGGAGAGGGGAGAGCCCGGCAAGTGGGTCTACTTCGCCGCCGAACTGCCCGCCGGCGCGACCCGCGTCGGGCCCGGGCAGGTCACCTGCCACACGCTGGCCGCCGGCTATCCCGGCGCGCTGGGCGCGGAGCGCAGCGGCGAGAAAAGCTGGGGCCTCGCGCCCACCGAGCTCATGGTCCTGCACTCTCACTTCATCAACGTTACCGACAATCCCTGGGGGCTGGCCGAGTTGGGCTTCACCGAGCACTACCGCGACCCCGGCACGCTCCAGGAGGGCAAGCCGCTGTGGCACGTGCCGGCGCCGAAGAAGCCCGGCGGGAAGGTCAAGCCGGGGCGGATACACGGGCACGCCGGAGAGATGCCGGCCACCGGCGAGTTCGTCGAGTCGCTGGGCGCGGCCAAGAGCCTGTTCCTCACCGCCGTGAGCGGCCAGCCCCGCTGCGCCGGGCGCTCCGAGCTGGACTTCAAGATATACAGCCACTATCCCAGCGCGGTGGAGACCACCGGCACCGGGACCGGCTTCATCTGGCTGGGCGTCTGCCTGGTGGCCTTGGTGCTGCTGGCCAGGTTTCTGCTGAAGAGAAAGGGGTTCGCACAATGACGTCGAAGCTCCGCCGGCTTGCCCTGGTCGTCGTCGCCGCGGCGCTGGCCGCCGCCGGCTGCGGGCAGCCCATCCTCAAGCCGGTCGGCGACGCCGGCACGGCGGCCTGGGGCAAGGTCATCACCATGCCGGTGCTCAAGGCCCGCTTCAAGCTGACCTCCGGGAAGAAGCTCTTCCGCGACGACGGCCTCTACCTGGGGGACCTCTCGATCCACACCCACGAAATGGAGAGGGAGTTCCCGGGCCGGAAGGTGACCACCTTCGGCAGGGGCGCCGAAGGCTTGGCCACCGCGGTCACCCGCGCGGACGGGGTGCGCTGCCTGGCGATCTACGGGCTGAGCACCGGCAACGCGGCCCGCGACGGCGGCCGCCGCGAGGGCCTGCGCGCCGCGGCGGTCATCAAGCTGGGCATGCGCCGGGAGCTCGAAACCCACCTGGCCAAGCTGGGCATCCGCCTGCAGTTCCGGACGATGACCGACGAGGACCTGGCCAACCTGGTCGAGGTCTACAGCCTGGCCAAGCTGGGCTACCAGATGGACCGGGTCATCAACGTCGACAAGCGCAAGTTCATCCCCATGCTCCAGGCCTGCGGGGCCATAAAGGAGCCGCCCGGACCCACGGGACGCTGGTAGTCGCCGATGAAGCGCCTCGCGCTGGTCCTCGGCATCATCGGCGTCGCCGCCGCGGCCGCCGCGGTCGCGGCGCTGATCCTGCTCCGCCCGAAGCTTCACGAGCACCGCGGCGAGCTGATGCGCACCGGCTTCACGGCCAAGGCGGTCTTCGCCGGACGGACGGAGGCCGGCGCCCGCGAGGACATGGTCGCAGCGCTCGAGGCCGCCGCGCGCGTCGAGAAGCTGATGAGCCGCTTCGACCCGGAGAGCGACGTCTCCCGGCTGAGCGCGGCCGGACCGGGAACGCCCCTGGCCGTCGACCCCTGGACCTTCGAGGTGCTGGCGCTTTCGAAAGAGATACATCGGCGCTCCGGCGGGGCCTTCGACGTCACCGTGGGGCCGCTGGTCAAGCTCTACAGGTACACCGGCCGCGGGGAGCAGCGCCCGCCCACCGACGCGGAGGTCGCCGAGGTCCTGCGGCGCGTGGGCGGCGACAAGCTGGTTCTCAACGAGAAGAACGGCACCGCGGCGCTGGCGGCCTCCGGAATGACCGTGGACCTCTCCGCGGTGGCCAAGGGCTTCGCGGTGGACAAGGCCCTGGACGTGCTGCGCGCGCGCGGCGCGCGGGCGGTGCTGGTCGAGATCGGCGGCGAGGTCCGCGGCTTCGGGACCAAGCCGGGCGGGGAGAAGTGGCGCATCGGCCTGCAGCACCCGCGGGCGGCCAAGCTCATGGCCGCGCTGGAAATAGATAACCAGGCGGTGGCCACCAGCGGCGACTACCAGAAATTCTTCAAGCGGGGCGGCCGGCGGGCCAGCCACATCATCGACCCGCGCACGGGAAAGCCTCTGGTCGGCGGAGCGGTGGGCGTCAGCGTTATCGCGCCGGACTGCGCGCTGGCCGACGGCCTGGCCACGGCCATCAGCGTGCTGGGGCCGGTCGCGGGCCTCAAGCTGGTGGAGAGCTATCCCGGCGTGGAGGCGGTTATCATCGAGGAGAAAGAAGATGGCGCGCTGGTGGCGCATATCTCCTCGGGCCTCAAAGGCAAGCTGAAACTGGACCTGAGCGTGCCGGCGGAAAGCACCGACGCGGACGGGTAGGGGCAAGATGCCCAGTATCTTCAGAAGGAAATTCAACGACGGTTGGCTGCACCTGGGCGGGGGCCTGATCCTAATCCTGCTGGTGAGCTGCCTGCTCGGCTGGGATATCGCCAAGGGCAACTCAATCTCCAGGGGCCGATGGATTGGATCCTGCATGGCCCTGTGGGTAGCGCTGCTCTACGTTATCGGGGGACTCACCGTGCTGCTTTCCTCCAAGGAGCGCTATCGCAAACTGACCAAGTGCCTGTGGTGGGCCGGAGCGATCTGGCTGCTGCTGGGAGGGGTGCCTGTATTGGTGCTCGGCATCCTCTACATCGTCTCCGGCCTCGGGAAGCTGATTTACATGTAGCCGCGGTGGGGCGCGCCCCCGGTTTCGCGCTTCCCGCGAATTCCGTTTGCGCCCGCGCGGGAGCGCGCATATCCTGTCGGTCACGCAGGGAGGAAGACATGCTCGTCGTAATGCGCGCCGACGCCAGGAAGAGCCAGATCAAGAAGACCGTCGCGGCCATCCGCAAGCTGGGCTTCAAGCCCAACGTGATCCCCGGCTCGCTGCGCACCGCCATCGGCATCACCGGCAACATGGGCGCGGTGGACCCCGAGCGACTGCGCGGCCTGCCCGGAGTGATGGAACTCATCCGCGTCACCAAGCCCTACAAGCTGGTCAGCCGCGAGACCAAGCCGGAGGACACCGTCGTGGAGGTCGGCCGGGCGAAAATCGGCGGCGGCAAGTTCACGGTCATGGCCGGGCCCTGCGCGGTGGAGTCGCGCGCCCAGGCCCTGAAGATCGCCCGGGGGGTGGCCAAGGCCGGGGCCACCGTGTTCCGCGGCGGCGCCTACAAGCCGCGCACCAGCCCCTATTCTTTTCAGGGGTTGGGGAAGAAGGGCCTGGAGATCCTCCGCGAAGTCAGGGAGGAAACCGGCCTAGCGGTGGTCACCGAGGCCATCGACCCGCCCAGCCTGGAACAGGTCGCCCGCGCCGCCGACATGATCCAGATCGGCACCCGCAACATGCAGAACTACTCGCTGCTGCGCCTGGCCGGCCAGACCGGCAAGCCGGTGCTCCTCAAGCGCGGCTTCTCGGCGACCTTCGAGGAGTTCCTGATGGCCGCCGAGTACGTCCTGGACCAGGGCAACTACAACGTGGTCCTCTGCGAGCGGGGCGTGCGCACCTTCGCGGACCACACCCGCGCCACGCTGGACCTCTCCCTGGTCCCCGCCGCCCGGCGCACCACCCACCTTCCCGTGGTGGTGGACCCCAGCCACGCCGCCGGCCGGCGCGACATGGTTCCGCAACTCAGCCGCGCGGCGCTGGCGGTGGGCGCCAGCGGCCTGCTCGTCGAGGTCCACCACGACCCCGACCGCGCGCTCAGCGACGGGCCGCAGTCCATCGACCTGGCCGCCTTCCGCGCGCTGGTGAAGTCGCTGGACAGGATCGGCGCGGCGACGGGCGTGCCG
>CAZONU010000015.1:0-27542 GCA_964581145.1 uncultured Planctomycetia bacterium | reverse complement strand
CCTCTACGGGCGCCTGGAGAAGCTCTTCCTCAAGGAGTTCACCCCCGAGCACGAGGGCCGGGCCCTGGTGCTGCTGGACACCTCGGCCTCCATGGCCGCCGGGGAGAAGTTCGACTTCGCCCGGCGGCTGGCCGCCGCGATAGGCTACCTGGCCTCGGCCGGCGGCGACCGCCTGACCGTGGTGGCCTTCGAGGCCGCGCGGGCCCTGGCCCTGGCCCCCCGCCCGGGGCCGGCCGGCTTCTACGAGCTGCTGGAGTTCCTGGAGCGCCTGGCGCCGGCGGGTCGGAGCGGCTACCGGGCCGCCGCCGAGCGCGGGCTCTCGACCGCGGCGGGGCGCGGGCGCGGCGCGGCGGTGTGGATCAGCGACTTCTGGACCGACCCGGCCGCCTGGGAAAGCTGCGCCGCGCCGGCCTCCGGGGGCTACGACGTGGCTCTCATCCGGGCGCTCTCCCCGGCGGAGATCGCCCCGGCGGCCGAGGGCGCGCTGCTGCTGGTCGACTCCGAGACCGGCGAGCGCCTGCGCCTGGCCGGCGGGGAGGCCGCCCGGGCCGGCTTCGAGCGCGCCGCCGCCGGGCACGCCGCGGCCCTGGCCGGCTTCGCCGCCCGGCACCGCTGCCGGCTGGTGGCCGCCGAGACCTCCCGGCCCTTCGAGGAGACCGCCCTGGAGCTGCTCCGCGGCGGCCGCCTGGTCGTGGCCGGCAAAGGCTAAGTTTGAACCGGAACGGCACGTCACTATAATACGTCCCCCGGAGAGGACCGCCCGGGAGGCCGTCGCTCCCGGGCCGCCGTTGGAGGTGCCGACCATGACGCGCTGCTCTAAGTGGCTGCTCCTTGCGGGGCTGGGCCTGCCGCTCGCCGCCGGCTGCCAGCCCCCCGCGGACACCGGCACGTACGAGAGCTCCGTGAAGATGCTGACCAGCGAGGACCAGGACGACCGGGCCACCGGCGCGGAGCTGGCCCGCAAGGTGACCACCCGCAAGTACCGCCAGAAGCTGGTGCCGCTGCTCATCGAGCGCCTGGACCCGGCCAAGGAGAAGAACCACTGGGCCAGCATCTTCGCGGCGGCCTCGCTGGGCGCGCTCACCGACCAGGACTTCGG
Organism: uncultured Planctomycetia bacterium; assembly: GCA_964581145.1. GTDB lineage: Bacteria > Planctomycetota > SZUA-567 > JAKLDR01 > JAKLDR01 > CAZONU01. The sequence continues at coordinate 26,443 of CAZONU010000015.1, read as the reverse complement.
CAGCCAGCGGCGCAGCTACAAGCGCTGGCACCACTGGTGGTACAAGACCGCCAGGCGGAAGCTGCCCAAGCGCGAGGAGGCCGGCCCGAAGCACATGGAGCGGGTCCGCGCCGACTACCTCAACAAGCAGGGCGAGATATTCCTGCGCGGCGCCCAGACCATCAAGGCCGCCGACCTCTTCCGCCAGGCCATCAAGCTGGACGGCACCAAGGCGCTGTACCACTCCAACATGGGCCTGGCGCTGCTCAAGCTCCACGACCACGCGGCCGCCGAGCGGCGCTTCGACGACGCCCTGGCGGTGGACCCCGACTTCATCCTGGCCTACCTCAACAAGGGCGCGGTGCACACCTCCAAGTCCGAGGACCTGCGCGCGGCGGCCGCGCGCATCGAGGCCCAGGCCGACGCCCTCCACCGGGCCGGCCAGCGCGAGCAGGAGGCCAAGGTCCGCGCGCGCCTGGCCAAGGTGATGAAGGACGTGGCGGCCGCCGAGGACCGGGCCCTGGACGTCTTCCGGCACGCCGCGGCGGTGGACAAGGGCGAGCGGCTCTGGTCGGTGCACCACGGCATCGGGCGCATCTACATGCAGCGCGCCGACTTCGAGCGGGCCATCGCGCCGCTGGAGAAGGCCAACGACCTGCGCAAGGGGCAGATGGGCGTCTGCCGCGACCTGGCCATCACCTACTACGGCCTGGACCAGTACTACCGCTCGCTGAAGATGATCCACGCGGTCGAGAGCCTCGGCGGCAGGATGAACGCGGGCTTCACCGACAAGGTCCGGGGCAAGGTGAGGGAAATGGAGAAGAAGCTCAAGAACTAGCCGGGCCCCCGACCCGCCCCGCTATTCGGGCCCGTCGCGCGCCCGGGGCAACCTCTGGCCACGGAGACGCGGAGGCACGGAGCCGCTATTGTCACCGCCAAGACGCCAAGACGCAAACTTGGAACCGCAGATGGACGCCGATGAGCGCTGATGGTTTTCCGCGGCGGGGGCCGCAGCCATGACCGGACGGGCTTCCCCGCGGGCCAAGCTCAAATCTGCGCCTGTCTGCGTGCATCTGCGGTTGCGGCTGCTGTTCCAGTGCATGTGGCGTCTGTGCACGAGCAGCGTCCGCGCCGCGCGGGCGGCGAGCTTTCTGTCCGGGCCGAAGGCCAATGACGTAAGCGCTTTCAGCGCGCGGGCCGCGTAGAAGCGCGCGGTTTCAAGGCGCGCCGTGGGCCAGTGCCGGTCCCAGTCTCTCGCGTAAACGAACGCCCAGCGGGCCACTTCCTGGTGAGGGCGGCCGATCTCCGCGGCGGTGACGAGCAGGTCCTCCCCCTGCGCGCGGCGGCAGGCCAGGTGAATGATTGAGCCCGTCAGCTCTTCGGGGGCTTCTTCGCCACGGAGGCACAGAGGCACGGAGAAACTTTCTTGGTCGCGGGTAACGACGCCGGTGTTGCCGGGTACGCTCGCCGCGGTCAAGAGTTCTTCTTTCTCCGCGTCTCCGCGTCTCCGTGGCCGGTATCTCCGTCTTTCAATGTGACGGCGGTGGAGCAGCAGCTCTCTCGCGGCCTTTTCGGCGGCGATCCGGTCCTTGTCTTCGAGGAGGATATTCAGGGCCTTGAGGCCCTCGCCCTCGGCCTCCTGCAACTGGAGCTTCTCCGCGCGTTTGTAAAGCGGCTCCCAGATCTCCGCGTGATCAAAGGGCAGCCGGGCCAGTTCCAACGCGGACAAGCCCGTCCCCCGGGCGATGGTCTCCCAGGAAATCCCCCGGGCGCGCTGGCGGGCCACCTTGATCAGCAAGTTCTTATCCACCACAGAGGCACAGAGGCACCGAGAACCTTTGGGCTCGGGCCGCGGCGGGCCGGGCTTGGATTTCAGGGCGTCGCTTTCCGCGATCAAGGTCAATAGCCCCCTCTGTGTCTCCGTGTCTCTGTGGTCCCATATTCTATAGTCATTATACCGCATTCCCGCGGAAAAGTCAAGGGAATTCCGGGATAAAATGGGGGCTCCGGTACGTTTTACGGGGTTCTACGGAAGGGGGGGGCAGTCACGAAATGGAGGTTTTTGCCGCCCACAAAACACCTAACCGACGCGTTTTCCAGGAGAAGATTTTCCAACTTTTTCGGCCGATGGACACCAAGGCCCTTCAGCACCGAGCCAAAAAGGGCCCGAAAACGCTCTTTTTTGATCACTGAAAAAAGGCTTTTTTCTGGTTCGGGAGCCCCGGCAGCATCCGCGACACGAAATCGTGAACGGCCTGCTGCGCTTTGTCCGTTGGCAACGGCACCGTCAGCAGCACCTCGCGGTAGTTCTCGCCGCCCGCCAGCGTGTAGTCCTGGAATTTGGTGGTGCGCTCAGCGTAGTCCTCTTCGGCTATAACTTCGCTTAGTATCTCTTGCACTGTCCGCCGGTCACCGGCTTTGACCAGCATCTCTTCCACCGACGCCTCATCCTGCGGTGACCGGCCATCTTTCTCTGACCACGATTGCAGGGCGAAGTCGGCAGCGTCCTGGTCAGCTTCGCTCAGACCGCCTGCTTCCAGAATCACGGCGATAATGCTGCCGGTACGGACGATAGCTGCGTCACGTACACCCTCTTCCCCTGGGCCCCCCTTCACCACCTCTTCAATCTGGACCCCGCCCTTCTGCAAGAAATCCAGCACGTCCTGCTTCCGCACCTTGCCCGGCTGGTCGGCCAGCCAGCCGATCACCCCTGAGTCGTCCAGCTCCGCCTGCTTCAAGCCCTGCGTCTTCTTTATCCGGGCCGAGAGCTGCGCCGCCGGCATCTGCCGGAAGTCCATGCCCTCCACGCTCTTTTGAAGCGCAGAGTAGAAGCCGAGGGCGTCGGTGAGCTGGTAGCGGATGCGCGGGTCCTGCGGGTCGAACGTGCCCACGTTGGCCGTCGCGGACTTGATTTGCTGGGGCTTGAAGGCGACCCAGTCCTCGCGTAGGCCTCCCATGTCGGTATCGCTCTGTCTGATAACCACGCCGTCGTAGCCCCGGCGCATGAGGCTCCGCCGCAACGCAGCTACGGAGCCTTCGATGGTCCGCAGGGTTCTCGCGCCCTTCTTTATCCGCAGGGCGCGCAGCGCCGTCGTAAACGCCTCCCAATCCTGGTACTCCGTCGGGTTGCTGATGTTCAGGTACACAGGCATGACCGCTGGCCCCTGGCCCGCGTACCGCTGGAGGGCGAACCGACTAGCCGCCTCGCCCGTGCTGGCAAACCAGAAGCCCAGACCGCCGCCGAGACCGCCCCGGATGGAGAATCGCTCGAAGCCCGGCGTGCTCGTCCCGTGGTACACCACCAGCGGCTTGCCGTCCGCGTCCACCACCTTGCTGTCGCCGAACCACTTCTTGAACGCGGCGCTCTCGACTGCGGGTGCCAGCTCGAACCGCGCGCCCGCGCCCTCGGCGGCCAATCTTGCCGGTTTTTGCCAGAACTTCTCCGTGTCCATCGCCCGGCGGATGTCCTCGGCACTCTCGAATCCGAAGGCCCGCAGTATCCGCCTGAAGAAGCGCCGCAGCCGCTGCCTCCACGTGTTGCCCGTGATAGTCTTTCGCTGCAGCGCCGTGGCCACGTCCTCTTCCTGCTGCTCGGCCGCGCGGTCGATGCCCGAATACTGCTTCACCAGCGCGTTCCACTGCTTCTCGGTGAACAGCCCGAACGCCTTGGCCACATGGACCCGCTCGTGCAGGATAGTAGCCTCGTCCGCCCCGGCCGCGAGGCGCAGAAGGGCCAGCCCTCCAACGCGCTCGCCGCCGGGCAAAGTAAACTCGAAGGAACCCAGCGCCTCGGTCCGGGCCATGAGGTCCGGGTCGTCCCGGTACTTGATGCCCGTCTGGGCCTCGGCCGCCTCCCAGTCTATGGGTATCTCGGCGACCTCCTGGACCGTCACTGGCTCAGGGGCTTGCTTGAAGCGGATGCTCCAGCCGTAGCTGGTGCGTTCTATATCAGCGCCGGGGAAGGCGCGCGTCAGGCTTTCTTGGCGACCGGCTCCTCGTCCTCGGGCAGGAACTTGAACCCGGGCACGTCCTTCAGGTGAAACACCTTTCCGTCGCTCAGCCGCCGGGCGAGCGGCACGAAGGTCACGCGCGCGAGCCGCTCGGGTTCGGGCACGGGCTTTTCGCTGCTTGGCTTTGCCGACCGCGATATCGGCTTCCCGGTAGGTCCGCCCGACTTCTGCGGTGCCGGTGACGGTGACTTCATAGGCTTCGCCATTGCTATCCCTCCCTTTTAGTGTAGCGGATTTAACCCGATTTGTCAATAGGGAGGCAAACTTTTTCCCCTCATCTACCGACCGGACAAGCATTTCCATTTCGTCGCCGCGCTCGTATAACCGGAAAACCTCCATCTCGCCGATGGCCAGGGCTATGCGCCGCATCAGCTCGTCGGCCTGCTCGTTGCCGAGATTCCTGACTATATCCCCGAACCCGTCCAGGTCTGCCGCCACCGAGAACACCTGGCCCCCCGGCTTCTCCAGGTGCATCTCCAGCAGCCGCTCGTCCCTCGCCCGCTTGTTCCCCAGCCCGGTCATCGGGTCGGTGAGCAAAGCCTTCTTCACCTCGGAGGGCGCCATCTCCGATATGCGCTTGCGGCCCAGAGGCCCCTGCTTCGACTCTCGCACCTCCTTCGTCGAGGTGAGCGCTCGGCCGGCCACCTTCGTTGCGGCCAGCGCCTTCGTCACCCGCTTGGCGATCTCCTGCGCCTGCTCGGCAGACTCCGCCTTGATAAGATACGTCGGCCCGCCCAGCCGGTAGAAGTCCAGGCCCAGAGCCTTCATCACCCCCGTCGCCGTGCGGAGCATCAGGTCCGCAAGCTGGTGCTCGGCCTGGCCCTTCTTGGGCGTGATCTTGTTGAACGTGCCCAGCGGCACCTTAATCAGAACCTCATGCGAACTCGGTTCTGATTCCTCGTAGGCCCGGACATTCGGCGCACCGCTCACCATGTCGGTTAAATGCGCCTTGACCGCCTCCTCCTGCTCCATCTCCTTGACAGGCTTGCGAACCCGTATCTCCTCTGAGGGCACCGCGATGGGCTTCACCTTGACCTTCTGGCCGCGGATCTCCACCACCTCGGCCTCGCCCAGGTCCGGCATCTGCACCCGGGCACCCGGCTCAAGCCCGCGCTCCATCTGCTCGGCCTTGCGCTCCAGCGCCGCCTGGCGGCCCTCCTCCTCCGTGACCGCCGGGGCTGCTTCTTCGGCCACCTTCACCCCGACCTTCCGGCCCTCGACGCCTACGACTATCGCGGTCCGGCCGTCCGGCAACTTCACTTGCTGGCCGGGCTCGAATTCCGCCTCTTCCTCGACCCCCATCTCCTTGGCAGCTTCTTCGGGAGTCAGCTCCTGGGGCACCTCCTTCAGCGCCTCGCGTATCTTGCCCTGCACGCGCGACAGGTCGCCCTGCTCGATGTTCCCCAGGTCCGGGTTGTCCAGAATCTGAGAGGCCAGGGCCGGAGTCAGTTGCGGCAGGTCAGCCATCTCCTGCGCCAGCGCCCGGTCGCCCTCCACCAACTCCTGGGCGCCCTCAGCAGTTATCAGCTCCGAGACCAGCGACTCGGCTGCTATCGTGCTGTACTTGCGCCGCGCCGCTTCCCGCAACTGCGCCTGGGCTCCCCTGGCCCCGCCCATCAGCCGGCCCGGCAGTATCAGCCAGGCCATGCTGCGGGCCGCCATCTCCATCTCCTTGCCATAAGCCGCCCACTCTGCCTTCCAGTCCGTGCCCGGGGCATTGGCGTCCAGCCAGCGGGCCGCATCCCTGGTCACCATGTCCAGCAGTCCCTGTAGCGCCTCCTCAGTCATTTCACCGCCATAGACTTTCAGGGTTTCCTGCACCCACTGAGCAGCCGCCTGCCGCATCACGTTCTTGAGTCCGGCCTTCGCCGGAGCACCCAGCCCGCTGAGCACCGACCCCTTCCACAGAATGACCTCGCTGTACTCGATCGCCGCCTCGGGTATCGAGGCCATCAGCACCAGCAAACGGACGGAATCCGGGGACGGTTACCGATTTAAGGGACGGGGGATTCCGGGGACAGCCCCAGCCTGTCAAGGGCAGGAGGCCCCCGGTAGATTGTGGAGCGGGTCATGGCGTCAGCGCCGCCACTGGCCCTCGAGGTAGCGCTCTTTCATCCGGCGGCGCAGCGAGCGGACCAGTTCGGGCTCGCTCTCGGCAATGTTGCGGAGCTCCCCGGGATCCTCGGCCAGGTCGTAGAGCTCGTCGAGGTCGTTATAGTTCTCAATGTACTTGTGGCGCTCGGTGCGTATACACCGGAACCCCCGCAGGGCGGCCACCGCCTCGGCCCGGTGCGCGTCGGCCTCGCCGCGCAGCACCGGAACGACTGAGCGCGCGTCGATGTTCTCCTGGGCGGGCAGGCCGGCCAGATCACACACCGTGGGATTGAGGTCGATGAGCTCGACCAGAGCGTCGGAGGTCCGGCCGGGGGCGACGCCCGGCCCGGCGGCGATGAGCGGCACGCGCAGGGCCGGCTCGTAAGCGCAGCTCTTGTGATAGAGCCCGTGGTCGCCGAGCATCTCCCCGTGGTCGCTGGTGTAGACGACGTGGGTGTTCCCGGTCATGCCCCGCCGGTCGAGGGCCGCGAGGATCCGCCCGATCTCGTGGTCGATGAGCTCAATCGCCGCACCGTACTGCCGGCGGGTCTCGGCAATCTCGCCGGGGCTGCCGGGTTCCAAGCGTGCCTCGACCCACCGGGGCTTGCCGGACATGTCCGCGCTGATAGGCGCGGGCACTTCGGCGCCGGGGGACGGAATCCGGGGACGGTTACCGATTTAAGGGACGGGGGATTCCGGGGACAGCCCCAGCCTGTCAAGGGCAGGAGGCCCCCGGTAGATTGTGGAGCGGGTCATGGCGTCAGCGCCGCCACTGGCCCTCGAGGTAGCGCTCTTTCATCCGGCGGCGCAGCGAGCGGACCAGTTCGGGCTCGCTCTCGGCAATGTTGCGGAGCTCCCCGGGATCCTCGGCCAGGTCGTAGAGCTCGTCGAGGTCGTTATAGTTCTCAATGTACTTGTGGCGCTCGGTGCGTATACACCGGAACCCCCGCAGGGCGGCCACCGCCTCGGCCCGGTGCGCGTCGGCCTCGCCGCGCAGCACCGGAACGACTGAGCGCGCGTCGATGTTCTCCTGGGCGGGCAGGCCGGCCAGATCACACACCGTGGGATTGAGGTCGATGAGCTCGACCAGAGCGTCGGAGGTCCGGCCGGGGGCGACGCCCGGCCCGGCGGCGATGAGCGGCACGCGCAGGGCCGGCTCGTAAGCGCAGCTCTTGTGATAGAGCCCGTGGTCGCCGAGCATCTCCCCGTGGTCGCTGGTGTAGACGACGTGGGTGTTCCCGGTCATGCCCCGCCGGTCGAGGGCCGCGAGGATCCGCCCGATCTCGTGGTCGATGAGCTCAATCGCCGCACCGTACTGCCGGCGGGTCTCGGCAATCTCGCCGGGGCTGCCGGGTTCCAAGCGTGCCTCGACCCACCGGGGCTTGCCGGACATGTCCGCGCTGATAGGCGCGGGCACTTCGGCGCCGCGGCAGCGCTCAGCGTACTCGGTCGGCGGGTCAAAGGGATCGTGAGGACCGACGAAGCTGGTCAGGAAGTACCAGGGGAAGTCGTCGGGGACCTTCTCAACCCACTCGGCGGCGCGGCGGCCGACGTAGCTGTCCGCGAAGTCTTCCGCGGGAAGCACCGAGTCGTGCGCGGCACCGATGCGCCAGCCCTTCCTGCGGCGCTCTACGTAGTCCGCGTGAAACTTGTCGTACAATCCTTTCTCGCGGAGGTAGAAGCCGTAGGGCCCCAGCGGCGCCGGGCTTTTTCCCGCGTGCATCTTGCCCTCGACCTCCTCGGGATGGGTGAAGCCCCAGCCGTAGACGCAGGGGCGGTCGCCGTGGCGGCCGTTGTAAGGGTCGGGCTTGGCCAGGTCCAGCTTGCCCACGCAGCCCACCCGGTAACCGGCATCACGCAGGCGCTGGTAATAGGTGGTGGCGCCCGCGGGAAGGTAGCTGTCGTTGTCGACGGAGCCCAGGCGGGCCGGCTGCAGCCCGGTGGCCAGGCCTATGCGCGCCGGCACCGAGACCGGGGCGTTCGTCGTGCAGCCCGTGAAGCGCACCCCCCGTCCGGCCAGCCGGTCGAGGTTGGGAGTGCGCAGAAACGAGGCCCCCGCCGAGCCCAGGTAGTCGAAGCGGTGCTGGTCGGCCATGATGAAGAGGACGTTGGGACGGGCGGCGTCGCTCATCGCGGATACCTCCGGGGCCAAAAGGTCGGTGCTCCGAGAGAATTCTTCCCGCCGGCGGCGCGGGAGTCAAGTGCCGCGCGGGGCTTGAACCTTCCGCGGTGAAGGGTGTATAATCCCCCCGGCCGCCTGCTCCCGACCGGAGGAACGAGATATGACCAGGTATGCGATGATCCTGCTGACTGCCGGGCTGCTGCTCGCGCCGGCCGCCGCCCGCGCCGGCGAGAAAAGCCCCGTCGAGCGCCTCAAGGACGACAACGCCGAGGTGGAGGCCGCCGCGGCCAGGGAGCTGGTCGCCGGCGACGAGAAGTTCCTCCCCGAGATCGAGAAGGCCTACAAGGCGCTCAAAGAGGGGGACCGCAAGCTCCGCGAGCGCTACCGGGACGTGGTCGCCCGCATCCGCACCGCGCAGATCAGGAAGTGGGCCCTCAAGGACGCGCCCGGCCTCGCCAAAAAGTTCCAGTGGGACGGCCTGGTCCGCTACCTGACCTGGACCGCGCGGCTGGCCACCAGGGAGGACGCCCGCCGGGCCTTCTGCCTGATTACCCGCAGCGCCGAGGGCTGGAGCGAGGCCGAAGGCGTCAAGCTCCTGGGGCAGTGCCTCGCCGAGGAGAGCGTGGCCGTGCGCCGCGCCGCGGTGAGCGCCCTGGACCGCCCCAAGTGGAAGAAGGGCGGCGTGGACCTGTTGGTTTCCGCGCTCAAGGACAAGGCGGAGATCGTCCGCGTGGAGGCCGGCAGCTGCCTGGTGGGCCGCGGGGACCAGCGCGGCCTGGCCGCGGTGATGGCCGGGGCGCTGAGCAAGGACAAGGAGGTTCGCGAGGCCTGCGTCGGCACGGTCAGCGGGCTCATCGCCATGGAGCCGGGCAAGCCCCACCGCCCCAGGTTCAAGCACACCAGGGAAGAGGTCGCGGTGATCATCAGGCTGCTGGAGCTGGAGCCCTGGAACACCCGCGGGACGGTAATCCGCCTGCTGGGCATGATCGGCGACAAGAGCGCCGCCAAGCCCCTGCTCGACCAGCTCGCCAAAGAGGGCAACCCCAAGAACCGCAACCGGCTCTGCACCAGCCTGGCCCAGCTCGGCCACCGGCCCGCCGCCGCGGAGATTCCCAAGTACTTCGGCGCCAAGCTGTCCGCCAGCAAGAAGAACTACAACTGGTCCGCGGCCGCCGCCTGGGGGGAGATCGGCGACCCCGAGGCGGTCCCGGCGGTGATCGCGCTGCTCGACTCGGAGGACCGGCTGCTGCCGCTGTACGCGGCCTATGCCCTGAGCTGGGCCTTCGCGGGCCGCGCGGTGATGGGCGACCCGCCCCTGCGGGGCCGGCCGGCCGTGCTGCTGGTCCCCGGCGCCGCCGGCAAGCTCGATCAGAAGAACTTCGCCGACGCGCCCAAGGGCGCGGAGCTCAAGAAGCTATGGGCGGGCTTCTGGGCCGGGAACAAGGCCAGGTACAAGTGGGCGCCGGGCCGGCACGCCCTCCGGCCGGCGGCCAAATCGAAGGAGAAGTAAGCTTCGAGCAATCGCCCAAGGCGCTCTGCCACAAGACGTTGAGCTATATCGGCGGGAGGCGGCGTATTTTTCCAAGAAAATCTCTTGACATATCACAGTATCTATGATACACTATGATAGAACCGGAAAGGAGGTCGCAATGGCTGCCAGGAAGGGTGCGAAGAAGAAGGCCGGGGCGAAGAAGCCGGCCCGCCAGGGCCGAAGCGCGAAGAAGGCCCCCAAACGTGCTCCGGAAGGCCCCAACGGGAAACGCGGTGAGCTGGTCGACATGGACCAGGCCATCGGCCTGCTCAAGACCACCCGCCCGACTTTCTACCGCTGGCTGCGCGCCGGCAAGATCAAGGGCATGAAGGTCGGCCGCCAGTGGCGTTTCTACAAGGAAGACATCGAGAGCTTCCTGAAGGGCGAGGAGCCCCGCGTAGAGCTGCCGGTGAGCATCGACCCGCTGGTGGCCGAGCTCACCGAGCGCGGCAGGGAGATGGGCGTCAAGGAAGTCCCGCGCTCCGAGAAGGGCGGCGTAAGCAATGTCATTGACTTAATGTTAAACCTGGCCGTGGGGCTGCAGGCCTCGGACGTCCACATTGAGCCGTTTTCCACCAGGGCCGGGCAGGACACGGTCGGCATGATCCGCTACCGGATCGACGGCGTGCTCCACCCCGTGGCCGAGTTCGACTTGCGTTTGCTGCCGGCGCTGATCGAGCGCCTCAAGGCCGCGGCCGCCTGCGACGTGCGCGAGAAGAGGAAGCCCCAGGACGGCCGGATTATCCTCAAGACCGGGGAGCGCACCCTGGACCTGCGCGTCAGCTTCGTGGGCCCGGTGATGGGCGAGGCGGCCACGATCCGCATCCTGGACTCCAGCGCGGTTTCCTTGAGCCTGGAGCGCATCGATTACGCGCCGCACGACCGCGAGCGGCTGCTCAAGGCCATTCATTCTCCGTGGGGGCTGGTGCTGGTCACCGGCCCCACCGGCTGCGGCAAGACCACGGTGCTCTACTCCTGCCTCAACGAGCTCACCGGCCCCGGGGTCAAGACCATGAGCCTGGAGGACCCCGTCGAGTACCTGCTGCCCTGGGTGACCCAGATAGCCATCAAGCCGGCGGAGGGCCTGACCTTCGAGCGCGGCGCGCGGTCGATCCTGCGCTCCGACCCCGACGTGATAATGGTCGGCGAGATCAGGAACCGGGAAACGCTGACCGTCTGCCAGCAGGCCGCGCTCACCGGCCACCTGGTCTTCACCACCCTGCACACCGACGAGGCGGCCAGCGCCTTGAAGCGCATGGTGGAGATCGGCAGCGAGCCCTTCGTGGTCGCCGAGGCCACCCGGCTGGTCCTGGCCCAGCGCCTGGTCCGCAAGCTGTGCACCGAGTGCCGCCAGGCGCAGGAGCCCTCCGAGGGCGTCCTCAAGCACGCCGCCGAGCTGGCCCGCGCCGGCGGGCTGGGCTGGGAGGCGCTCTCCCCGGAGTTCCGCGGGCCCGTCGGCTGCAAGCGCTGCGGCCGGACCGGCTTCCGGGGGCGCACGGTGATAACCGAGGTGCTGGAGGTCAGCGCCGAGGTAGGCAGCGCCCTGCGCCGGGGCGCGGCGGTCGAGGAGCTGCGCGCGATCGCGGTGAGCCAGGGCATGACCACCATGGCCGCCGACGGCATCCGCCGCGCGGCCCGGGGCGAGGTGGTGCTCGCCGAGGTCTTACAGGTCCTGGGGCTGAGGTAGGGGGAACTCCCGGTAGAAGAGCTCCAGGCCCGGGTAGAGCTTCCACCCGGACCGCTCCCAGAACTTCTTGCCCGCCAGGTTGTCCGAATAGACGAAGAGGTTGCAGCGGTCTATGCCGCCGGCGGCCAGGGCGGCCAGGCACCGCTCGATGAGCGCGCGGCCCACGCCCTCGCGGCGGCACTCGGGGCGCACGGCCAAGTGGTGCAGGTAGCCCCTGCGGCCGTCGTGCCCCGAGAGGACCGTGCCCACCAGCCGGCCCTCGCGGCGGGCGACGAAGCTCATCCCCGGGTTGCGCGCCAGGTAGAACCGGATCTTCTCGGGCGAATCGGCGGCGTCCAGGCCGACCCCCTCTGCCTCCCTCCAGACGGCCGCGGCCTCGTCGTAGTCGGACATAGCGAACTCGGCCAGCTCAGCGCTCACGCTTCAACTCCCGGATTGGAGGCAGGGGGCGCGGCGTCAGCGCCGCTCGGTGCCGCGCTCGCCGTGGCCGGGCTCGAAGCCCGAGCCGCTGGAGCCGCCGGAGGCCAGCTTCCCGCGGTGCAGGCCGTGCTTGCGCGCGACGTTGCGCCCCGCGTTCGAGCGGTACCACAGCGAGTCCCGGTAAAGCCTGCCCGCCAGCCGCGCGGAGACGAAGGCCAGGAACTTCTCGGTTGAGTAATAGAATATCTCGCTGCCGAAGGCGCGGGTTTTCTCGTGCTTGCGGGAGTGCAGGTACATGTCCAGGCGGGTGCCCTTGCGCTCCGTGTCGTAATGCTCCTGCCGCTCCCAGATGAACTTGTCGCGCAGCGGGCCGGAGATATCCTGGGGCACGCCGGCGTCGGTCATCCGTCGGATGTTGTCGAAGGAGCGGTGCGGGGCCGCGCAGGCGTAGACCCGGTAGGTCACCGCCAGCCGCTTGGGGGGATATATTTTGAAGGTGTGCGCGGTCACCACCAGCACCGCGTCGGCCCCCGCGGCCCGCGCGGCGTGCACGGCGTCGAGCGCCGAGCGCCCCAGCTTGATTCTTTTGTCCTCATCGGGCGTGCGCCCCTCACTGTTGGCGCGCTTGACCAGCTCCAGGTTGGCCTGCTCCGCGGCGGCGGCCAGCTGCTTGGGATAGATCATCTTGAAACGCTTATAAGGCACGATCTCATCGGCCAGCAGGCGTGAGAAAACGTCCTCGTACCTGCCCAGCTTCCCGGACTCGTCCCGCAGCGGGGCCACGGCCAGCTTCTCGATTTCCGCGAAGCGGGCCAGGCGGTCGCGCCACCTGGGGAACCTGGCCTTCCGCACCGGCCGGCAGCCGGCGAAGCAGAGCGCGGCCAGCGAGGCGGCGGCGAGGAGGGGCGCGCGGCGCACGACGGGACCCCGGCCTCTAGTTGTCGCTTGAGCCGCCCGCGGAGACCGCCGGGGGCGGGGGAGCCATGTAGGTGTGCAGCGCGCCGGGCGTATCCGGGTCGGTCTTCTCCCCGGGCGCCGGCGGCGGCGGGTTCTTCTCCCTGGGACCGGGCAGCGGGCCTTTGACCGAGCCGCGCGGCCAGGGCAGCAGCGGATTGAGGCTCCAGATGTTCTTGGGGCCCTTGACCATCGAGCAGAAGTAGATGCGGTCACGGCCCTTCTTGTCGCGGGTCCAGACCGGGTGGCTCTCAGGCTCGCGGCTGGTGGTCAGCTTGACCAGGTCCTGGCCCTGGAGGTTGACGATCCAGATGTCGTCGCCCATCAGGATGCGCTTGCCGTCCTGGGCGATGGGGCTCTCGTGGACGGTGGCGAAGACCAGGTAATCGCCCTTGGGGCTCCAGCTGGGGTTGATCGCCGCCCAGCTGGCGTTGGAGACCACCTCGGTGGGCTTGGTGGCGTTGAATTCCTCGTCGACCTCCACGGTCCAGACCGAGTACCAGCGCGGCTCGCGGCTGCGGGCCCGCTGGAAGGCGATCTTCTTGCCGTCGGGGCTGAACTTGGGAAAGAGGCCCTCCCCCAGGTAGCGGGTGCGGCCGTTCTTGTAGTTCTTGACGACGATCTCCCACCTTCCGGCGCGGAGGTTGTAGCTGCTGAAGGCGATCCAGTCCTTGCTGGGGTGGAAGCTGGGGGAAATCTCGTCGGTGCCCATGCTGTGGGTCACCCAGGTGATCCCGCGCAGGCGATCTCGGTCGGCTTGCTGACGTTGATCTCCCCGGCTGCCCGCCACCGGCTCGATGCAGATGTCCCAGTTGCCGCGCCGGTTGGTGGCGTAGGCGAAGCGCTTGCCGTCCGGGCTGAAGCAGGGCTGGATCTCCGCGTCAGGCGTGCTGGTCAGCCGGGTGACCGTGGCGCCGTTCACGGACTTCATGTAGATCTCCGGCACCCGCGAGTGGTAGGTCGAGGAGAAGATGAGTTTGGTCCCGTCGGGACTGACCGCCGGGTCGTAGTCGCCGCCCACCCGGGTGAAGGTGTTCTGTTCCAGGGTCTGGTAGGGCCGGCCGACCCGTAGCGGGCCGGTGTAGTAGTCGTCGCCCCGGTCCAGGCGGTTGGTTTTGTTCGCGCCATCGCCCGGAGGCGTACAGCCCGCCGCCATGAGGACGCCGAGGGTCACCAGAGCCGAGAGAACCAGGAAACCGCGCTTCATCGGAGCGCCTCCTTTATTAAATGTTGCACTCTGCCGTAACTTTATCGGCCATCCGGAAGCGCCCGCTTGAGCCAAAATGGCATTTATCGGACGCGCGGCGGGCCCGGAAAGCCCGGCATTTCAGGCACTTGAGAGGCGATGCCGGGAGGGGCGCGGGCCCGGCGGGGCCGCCCCGTCCGGGGCGCCCCCTTGATTTTGGGCCGCCGGCGGCGAGACTCTCTTTTCATCATGGGCAAGAAGAAAAAGGAGCCCGCGCGCTGGGCCAGCGCGGCCATCGTCGGCCGGCCCAACGTGGGCAAGAGCACCCTGTTCAACGCCCTGGTAGGGCGGCCGGTGGCCATCGAGGACGCCATGGCCGGCACCACCCGCGACCGGCTGATCCACGCCGCAGAATACGACGGGCGCCGCTTCGACCTCATCGACACCGGGGGCATGGGCATCATCGACCTGCCCGAGTTGGCCGACCGCATCGAGTCGCAGATCGACGTGGCCGTCGAGGAAGCCGCGGCCCTGGTCTTCCTGACCGACGTCCGCGATGGCCTCACCGCCGCCGACCAAGAGATCGCCGCGCGCCTGCACCGCGCGGGCAAGCCGGTGATCCTGGCCGTCAACAAGGTGGACAACGAGGAGCGCGAGCCGGCCGTCGCGGAGTTCAGCGCCCTGGGTTTCGGCGAACCGCTGGCGGTCAGCGCGCTCCACCGCCGGAACCTGGATTACCTCAAAGAAGCGCTGCTGGCGGCCATGCCCGAAGCGCCCCCGCCGCCCCGGGGGGAGTTCGCCATCGCCCTGGTCGGCCGGCGCAACGTGGGGAAATCCACCTTCGTCAACGCCCTGGCCGGCTTTGAACGCGTGGTCGCCGACGCGCGGCCGGTGACCACCCGCGACTCGGTGGACGTCCTCGTCGAGCAGAAGGGTCAGCGTTACACGATCGTCGACACCGCCGGGGTCCGCAAGCGCGGCCGGCCGGAGAACGCCCCGGAGTACAAGAGCCTGCTGCGCTCAGAGCGCGCGCTGGAGCGCGCCGGCGCCGTGGCCCTGATGCTCGACGCCATGGAGGGGGTCGGGGCGCTGGACAAGCGCCTGGGGATGCTCGCCGCCGAGAGCGGCAAGCCGGTGGTCATCGTCGTCAACAAATGGGACCTGACGGCCGACGAGGACACCACCGGGGAGTACGAGGAGTATCTCGGGAAGCAGCTGCCGGGGCTCTCCTTCGCGCCGGTGGTATTCACGGCGGCCCTGGAGGGCCGGCGGGTCTGGGCGGTGCTCAAGCTGCTGCGCGAGCTGTGGGAGCTGGCCGGCAAGGAGATCGGGACCGCGCTCCTCAACCGCGCGGTAAAGCGCATCCTGGACCAGCAGCCCCCGCCCTCCAGCAAGGGGCAGATACCCAAGATCCGCTTCGCGGTGCAGACCGGCACCCGCCCCCAGCGCTTCAGGGTGCAGACCGTGCGCGCCCGCGCGCTGCGCGGCAGCTACCGGAAGTTCTTCGAGCGCCGGATCAAGCAGGAGCTGGGCCTGGAGGAGATCCCCGTGCTGGTCCGCTTCCGGGAGAAGAAGTAGGCTGACTTGGATGTTTCGCCACGGAGACGCGGAGGCACGGAGGAGATTTTATCCAAGAGGCTTACGGCCGGTCCGTGCAAGATCCGGGCTAAGAACCGCCTCGGGACGCGCGCCTTTACTGTATGAGCACCCCCGTGGATTCTACCGCCCCTTCCGCCGGAAAGCGCCGCTGGTGGTGGCTGCGGATGGCCGCGGCCAGCGGGCTGCTGGTCGCCGGGCTGCTGGCCGCGGCCTTCACCGCCCCGATTGCCTATCAGCGCTACCGCGCCTGGCGCTACCCGCCGGTTCCCTTCATGAGAATATACGATGTCCAGGATATGACCGAGCCGGCCCCGCCGATCTGCACGGGTCCATTCCTGGGCAAAGGTCCCACCCCGCCCTTGCGACGCCTGGGTCTCGCGCCCAGACTATGGTCACCTGGACCGCCGGGCTCGACCGCGGAACTCGTGGACGAGATCCGCACTCTGATCGGCGAGGACGCATGGTCGGCCGAAAAGACCATCGAGGAGCGCAGCAGCCTGCTGGTAATTGTCCAGACGCCCGCGGTTCACGAGAAGATCATGAAGCATTTGGAGGATCTGCGCTTCGGCGCGTGCTACGGCGTGGAGATGGAAGCCCGGCTCATGACCGCCGCCGATTTCCCCGGCCTGATGAAACGCCTGGGCCTCAGGGCCGGTCAGGAGTTCACGGACAAGCAGGCCGCGGCACTGACCGCAGCCGTGAAAGAAAATGGAGGACGGATAACGCGCTTTCCCGATTCGGTCTTCCGCAGCCGGGTTACGGGTCATGTGTCCCAACGCAAGAAGCGCAGCTATCTGTGCTATTACAGCGACGACGGCACCGCCGGCCGGCAGCAGTTCTATACCGGATTTGACATGCAGGTCTTCGCGACGGTCCCCAGGGATCAGCTTGCCGCGCGAATGCACCTGCGTCCTGCCTACTGCGAGCTTCTCGCAACCGACAAGAAAGAGACCCCCGGCGGGAAGGTTGAGGTGCCGGTCGTCGACGAGCGCCGGGGGGACACAGTCATTACGCTCTCTCACGAAGGCTGGACCGCCTTGCTGCTGGAACCCAAGACCCGAGATAAACGCGTCGCGGGTCCCGTTCTGGTGCTGATCGGCGTACAGATCGTGCCCGCGCCGCCATCCACGGCGGAGCGCAAGCTCTAGCCTCCCGTCTTGCGTCCGTCCTCCCCCGCCGCTACACTTCGCGCGGGAGGGAGCCAGCCGTGGACCTCGACTTCGCGAAGCTCGCTGCAAAATACAAGAAAGCTCTGCTCGACGACGTGCTGCCATTCTGGCTGCGCCATTCTTTAGACGAAGAAAAGGGCGGGTACCTGACCTGCCTCGACCGCCAGGGCCAGGTCTACGACACCGACAAGTTCGTGTGGCTCCAGGCCCGCGAGGCCTGGACCTTCTCGGCACTCTATAACCGGCTCCAGGCGCGCGAAGAATGGCTGCGCGCCGCCAGGCTGGGCATCGACTTCCTGAAGGCCCGCGGCCGCGACGCCGACGGCAACTGGTACTTCTCCCTGCGCCGGGACGGCCGGCCCACCGTGGAGGCCTATAACATTTTCTCGGACTGCTTCGCGGCGGCGGCCTTCGGCCAGTACGCCCTGGCCGCCGGGGACGAGGAGTGCGCGGAAATCGCCCTGGCCACCTACCGGAACATCTGGCGGCGCAAGGAGAACCCCAAGGGGCGCTTCTCCAAGGCGGCGGGCGGAGCGCGGGCGCTGGTCCCCCTGGCCCTGCCCATGATCCTGGTCAACCTCACGCTGGAGATGGAAGCGCACCTCTCCGAGCCCGAGCGCGAAGCGGCCCTGGACGGGTGCCTCCGCGAGATCCTGGAGGTCTGCCGGGACAAGACGCGCGGGATCGTCTACGAGAACTCCGCGCCGGACGGCTCGCACCCCGACTGCCTCGACGGGCGGCTCTACTCACCGGGCCACGGCATCGAGGCCACCTGGTTCGTCATGGACGTTGCCCGGCGGAGGGGAGACGCGAAGCTGGCCCTCGACGCGGCCGAGACTGCGCTGGCGACACTGGAGCGCGGCTGGGACCCGGAGGGCGGCGGCATTTTTTACTTCCTGGACGCCGAGGGCCGGCCGCCCGACAGGCTCGACTGGGACCAGAAGCTCTGGTGGGTGCACCTCGAAGCGCTGGTCGCGCTGGCCATGGGCTACGCGACGACCGGCGAGGAGCGCTGCCTGGAGTGGTTCCGGCGCGTTGACCAGTGGGCCTGGGCGCGCTTCCCCGACCCGGAGTTCGGCGAGTGGTGGGGCTATCTCGACCGTCGCGGGGAGGTGCTGCTCGCTTGCAAGGGCGGCAAGTGGAAAGGCTGTTTTCACGTGCCCCGCGCCTTGTGGATGGCCTGGAAGGAGCTCGAAGCGCTGAGCGCGCGCTGAGCTATCTTCGACTTTCCGGCAGGAACTCCACCCGCTTCTCGCCGACCAGCTCGCAGAGGTCCTCGTGCAAGCGGTCCGAGGGGCTGACCCCCCCGCTGCCGGCCTGGAGGGTGACCACCTCGCCCTCGCCGGTCTCCACCTGGAAGTAGACCGGCTTGGAGCCCTTGTGCGCGGCGAGGACCTCGCCGAGCTCCTCGAGCATCTCGTCGTCGAGCTCGCCGGAGGCGAAGCGCAGCACGGCCGAGCCGGCCAGTTCCCAGCGGGCCTCCTCCAGGGGGATCACCTCATTGACGATGATCGAGAGCCGCTCCATCTTGCGGTCGGCCCTGCCGCGCAGGAAGACCAGCTTGTCCGCGCGCAGCTGGTCGGAGAACTCCTCGTAGGTCCGCGGGAAGGCCACCGCCTCGACGCTGCCCTCCAGGTCCTCCAGGACCAGGCGGGCCATGCGCCGGCCGGCCTTCTTGGTGGTGGTGATCTTCACCTGGGCGAGCAGCCCGCCGAGCAGCACCTCGGCGCCGTCGGGCAGCCCGGCCAGGTGCTGCGTCGAGGTGGAGGAGTACTTCTTGATCAGCTCCGCGTGGCGGGCCAGGGGATGGCTGGTCAGGTAGAAGCCCAGCACGGCCTTCTCGAACTCCAGCAGCTTGTTCTCGGGCCACTCGGGCACCTCGGGCAGCTTGGGCAGGGGGCGCCCGCCGTCGCCGGCGAAGCCGCCGGAGTCCAGCAGGGTCATCTGCCCCTGGGCGCGGTCGCGGGCCAGGCGGCTTCCGGAGGCCAGCGCGGCGTCCAGCACCGCGGCGGTCCGGGCGCGGTTCGCCCCCGTGGAGTCGAAGCCCCCGGCCTTGATCAGCGCCTCTATCACCGAGCGGTTGCAGGCCCGGGTGTCCACGAACTCGCAGAAGTCGAAGACGTCCCGGAAGGCGCCGTGGGCCCCGCGGGCGGCGACGATGGCCTCCACCGCCTTGGTGCCCACGCCCTTGACCGCGCTGAGCCCGAAGCGGATCTTGCCCCCCTGCACGGTGAAGACCACCCCGCTGGCGTTGACGTCGGGGGGCAGCACCTCGATGCCCAGGCGCGCGCACTCGCTGATGTACTCGACGACCTTGTCGGTGTTGCCGGAGTCGAGGGTAAGCACCGCGGCCATGAACTCGACCGGGTGGACGGACTTGAGCCAGGCGGTCTGGTAGGCCAAGAGCGCGTAGCAGGCCGAGTGGCTCTTGTTGAAGCCGTAGTCGGCGAAGTACTCGATCTCCTGGAAGATCTGCTCGGCGATGGAGGCCTTGACCTTGTTCCTCTTGGCGCCCTCCACGAACTGGTCGCGGTACTGGGCCATGCCCTCGGGGATCTTCTTGCCCATGGCCCGGCGCAGGGTGTCGCCCTCGGAGAGCGAGAAGCCGGCCATCCGGGCGGCCAGGGCCTGGACCTGCTCCTGGTAGAGGATGACCCCGTGGGTCTCCCTCAGGATGGGCTCCATGATCGGGTGGCGGTAGGAGGGCTTCTGGCGGCCGTGCTTGCAGTCCACGTACTGCTCGACCATGCCGCTGCCCAGCGGTCCCGGCCGGAAGAGGGCCACCAGGGCGATGAGATCCTCGAAGCAGTCCGGCCGCAGGCGGACCACCAGCTCGGTCATGCCCGAGCTTTCCATCTGGAAGATGCCCTTGGTCTCCCCGCGGGAGAGCATCTGGTAGGCGCGCTTCTCGTCGAGGGGGAACTTCGCGGGGTCGAGCTCTTCGCCGGCCGTCTCCCTGACCAGCTTGCAGGCCTTGTCTATTACGGTCAAGGTCTGCAGCCCCAGGAAGTCCATCTTGAGGAGCCCCAGCTCCCCGACCACCTTCATGTCGTACTGGGTGCTGACCGTCTCCTCGCCCGGCGGCCGGTAGAGGGGCACCAGCTCGGCCAGGGGCCGGTCGCTGATGACCACCCCGGCGGCGTGGGTGCTGCAGTTGCGGGCCAGGCCCTCCAGCCCCCGGGCGATGTCCATGAGCCGGCGGACGGTGGCCTCGGACTCGTACAGGCCCTTGAGCTCCTTCTCGCGATCCAGGGCCTTGGCGATGGTCATCTTCGGCTCGGGGGGAACCAGCTTGGCGATGCGGTCCACCTCGGGGATGGGCACCTCCAGGACCCGCCCGGCGTCGCGGATGGAGGCCCGCGCGGCCATGGTCCCGAACGTAATAATCTGGGCCACCGACTCGCGGCCGTACTTCTTGGTCACGTAGTCGATGACCTCGCCCCTGCGCTCCTGGCAGATGTCGATGTCGAAGTCCGGGGGCTCGTTGCGGCCCTCGTTGAGGAAGCGCTCGAAGAGCAGCCCGTACTTGAGGGGGTCCAGGTCGGTGACCCGCAGGACATAGGCGACGATCGAACCCGCGCTCGAGCCCCGGCCCGGCCCCACGGGTATGCCCACCGAGCGCGCGTAGCGGATGAAGTCCCAGACGATCAGGTAGTAGCTGGCGAAGCCCAGTCGGGAGAGGACCTTGACCTCGTGCTCGAAGCGCTCGGCGGCTTCGGACGGGACCGGGTCGCCGTAGCGCTTCTTCATTCCCTCCCAGCCGAGCTTGCGGAGGTACTCCTCGGGGCTCTCGCCGCCCGGCGGGTGGAAGACGGGCATGTGCTGGGTGTTGAAGTCCAGGGCCAGGTTGCAGCGGTCGGCGATCTCCACGGTCCTCGCGACCGCCTCCGGGACCTCGGCGAAGTCCGCCTTCATCTCCTCGGGGCTCTTGAAGTAGAACTGGTCGGTGGGAAAGCGCAGGCGCGAGACGTCGCTGAGCTTCTTGCCGGTCTGGATGCAGAGCAGCACGTCGTGGACCTCGGCGTCCTCGCGGCGGAGGTAGTGGAGGTCGGCGGTGGCCACCAGGGGGATGCTGCTCTCGGCGGAGAGCTCGGCGAGCATCCGGTTGGCCCGGTCCTGCTCGGGGATGCCGTTCTTCTGAATTTCGAGGAAGAAGCCGTCCTTCCCGAAGAGGTCCCGGTAGAACCCGGCCGCCTCGCGGGCGCGCTCGGGCTTGCCGGAGAGGAGCAGGGTCGGCACCTCCCCGGAGAGGCAGCCGCTCATGGCGATGAGCCCCTCGGCGTGCTCCGCGAGGACCTCCTTGTCGACGCGCGGGCGGTAGTAGAAGCCGTCGAGGTAGGCGGTGCTGGCCAGCTTGAGGAGGTTGTGGTAGCCCGCCGATCCGGTGGCCAGCAGGGTCAGGTGGTAGCCGGCCTCGCTCATCCCCTCGGCGTTGCGGTCCAGGCGGCTCTTGTGAGCGACGTAGCTCTCCATGCCGACTATCGGCTTGATGCCCGCCTTCTCGCAGGCCTTGTAGAACTCCACCGCGCCGAACATGTTGCCGTGGTCGGTGATGGCCAGGGCGGGCATCTTGAAGCGGTGGGCGCGCTCGGCGAGGTCCTCGATGCGGCAGGCCCCGTCGAGCAGGCTGTAGTGGCTGTGGACGTGGAGGTGTACGAAGTCGGCCACGGAGGGTCCCTCGGGCTTCCGGCTGCCGCCGAACCGGAGGAATCTTAGCGCGCGGGCGGCCTCCGGTCAACAGGCGCTGCACCGCTGACGCCCCGGTTTGCAATGGCGGGACCCGCCCCGGAAGGTTAGACTGGGGCAGGAGGAGCGATCCGTGCGCTGTCCGAAGTGTAACCGCTGGCTGGCCCGGGCCATGAGCCCGTTCGGGGTGGTCTACCACTGCCCCGACTGCGGCGGCCGCATGATCGGGCTGGCCACCCTGCGCCGCGACCGGGTCTCCGACGAGTTCCGGAACACGCTCTGGCAGGCCTCCAGGTACGCGACCTTCGGCGGGCGCGCGTGCCCGCACTGCAACCAGTTCATGCGCCAGGTGGACATGCCCAAGCAGTACGGCGGCCTGGAGCTGGACGTCTGCCGTCACTGCCTGTGCATCTGGTTCGACCCCTCCGAGTACCAGGCCATCCCCCACGGACCGGAAGCGCCGGTCGCCGCGCGGCGGGAGCTGCCTCGCGATATGCGGGCCCGGGAAGCCATGGCCATGCTCGACCTGGAGCGAGGCCGCACCGAGGGCCAGCGCGCCGCGGGGAAGGAGTCCGGCCCCCCGGCCGAGGCCTGGAAGTGGCTGCCGGCCCTCTTCGGAATGCCTGTGGAGGTGGGCGCCCCGCCGATATCGACGCGGCCCCTGGCCACCTGGGGCCTGGGCGCCGTGCTGGTGATCGCCTTCCTGGCCGCCTGGTCGAGCCTGGAAAGCGCGGTCCGGAACCTGGGCTTCGTACCCGACGAGTGGTCGCGCTCCGCCGGCCTGACCATTCTGACCAGTTTCTTCGTCCACGGGGGGCTCTTCCACCTGCTCGGCAACCTCTACTTCTTCCTGGTCTTCGGCGACAACGTGGAGGACCGCCTGGGCAAGTTCAAGTTCCTGCTGCTGGTGCTCGCCTCGCACCTGGCCGGCACGCTGCTGCACGCCGGGCTCGATCCCCGGGGCGAGATTCCGGTGGTGGGGGCCAGCGCCGGCATCTACGGGGTGGTGGCCTTCTACGCCGTGGCCTTCCCGCGGGCGCGCCTGGGGCTGCTCTTCTTCTACTTCTGGTGGCTGCGCCTGCCGGCCATCGTTCTGCTCATCTTCTACGGGGGCCTGCAGCTGCTGGGAGCCTGGATCCAGACGGAAGGAATGGGCCAGGTCTCCAGCCTCGGACACCTGGGCGGCATGGCCGTGGGCATCGTCTGCGCGCTGGCGTGGCGAGCCCGCCAGAGCCGGGGAGCGAAAAGTGGAGCCTGAATCCTTTGCGGACCTCCTGGAAGCCTGGGGGCGGGCTCACCCGCCCGCGGAACTCTACGGCGAGGGGGAAGACTTCCCGGCCTGGCAGCGGCGCTTCCGGGAGCGGATCGAGGGCCTCCGCGGCCCGGTCCCGGAGCGCGTTCCGCTGGAGGTCCGGGTCCTCGAATCGACCGAGCTGTCCGACCACACCCGGCAGCTTCTCAACATCAAAGTCAGCGAGCTCTCGGCCCTGCCCGCTTACCTGTTAATACCGCGATCTCTCAAGCCGGGAGAGGAGCGCCCCGGGATAATCGCCTCGCACGGCCACGCCGCCGGCGGGATGGACGACATCGGCGGGGTAAGCGGCGAGGGGCCCGCCGCCTACGGGCTCGCGGCGGTGCGCGCCGGCTACGTGGTGCTGGTCCCGGCCTGGTGGGGCTGGCGCGGCCGCGACGGGCACCTGGGCTTCGTCGGCGAAGGCCGCGACAAGTGCAACGTAATCGGCATGGCCGCGGCGATGTACGGCATGAACCTCACCGCCCTGCACATCCAGGACGGCCGGGCGGCCATCGACGCGCTGGCCGCCCGCCCGGAGGCGGACGCGGGGCGCATCGGGGTCATCGGCAACTCCTACGGCGGGCGCACCGCCATGTGGCTGGCGGCCTTCGACGAGCGCGTCAAAGCCTGCGTCTCATCCGGGGCCATGAACACCTTCCGGGAGCGCTCGCTGAAGCTCTCCTCGTGCGGGATACAATGCCTGCCGGGGCTGCTGGCCCGCGGCGACGTGGCCGAGGTTTATTCGTTAATCGCCCCGCGGGCCCTGCAGCTCCAGGCCGGCGAGGGCGACGGGCTGATCACCCCGGAGGATCGCGACGCGATTGCCGCGACGGTCGGGGAGGCCTACCGGCTCTCAGGCGCCCAGAGGAGCTTCGATTACGTTCTCCACGGGGAGGGGCATCGCCTTCTCTGGGAGCTTGCCGCTCCGTTCCTGGAGCGCCACCTCTAGGCTCGGGCTTTTCCCCGCCGAGGTTGGAGAGCACCACCACCGCCAGGGCCAGGCCCACGCCGGCAATTTGCCGGGGAGATATCCGCTCTTTCCAGAGGGCGCGGCCCAGCACGGTGTTGAGGATGATTATCAGGCATGCCGAGGTCGGGAAGAAGACGGCGGCCGCGACGGCATTAATGGCCAAGAGCGTGAAGAACAGGCCGAAGGTGTTGACCGCGCCGACCCCCCCGCCGATCTTGAACTCCCTCACGGTCGGCCGCATCCGCTTCAGGCACATGTAACCCACCGAGCACAGGCAGGAAACGCCGAAGAGCACCGCCTGGTAGAAGAGCCGGGTGTTTCGGGCGAGAAGCTCCTGCGCCCCGTCCAGCTCTCCGCCCGCGCCGGCCAGCAGAAGCTTGGTATAGAACTCCTGGGCCTTGTGGATCGTGCCGATGGCCCCGGCCATCAGGAAGCAGAGTAACAGTATCACGTCGCCGCTCAGCCCGAGCCGCTTCCCATTGCCCTCCCCCGCCCCCTCCTCTTCCTTCTTCCCTCTCGGCCGAAGCAGCACCACCGCCGCCGGCACGATCCCCAGGGCCAGCCACTGCGGGAGGCTCATGGCCTCTCCCCAGGCGAAGTGGGCGACCAGCACCGGCAGCACCACCCCGGAACTCACGAAGGCCCAGGTGATGCCCACGCCCGCCCGGCGGAACCCGGCGACCATCACCAGGAGGTGAACCCAAAACAGCACCCCGTTGGCGGCCCCCAGGCCGGCGGCCACCCCGGGCCCGGCGGCGTTCCAGGCCCCGCAGAAGAGGAACATCCCCGCCGAGAGGACCGCGGTGACCGCGTAGTTGATTCCCGCCACGGAGGCGGTCCGGCAGGAGCGCTTCTGGCCCAGCCGCAGGAGCTGGCTGAAGAAGAGCACGCAGACCACGTAGGCGCCGAGGTAGACCACTGGGTTCCTTTCGAGCGGGCCGCCAGTCTACGGGGCCGGCGCGCGCGGCGCAAGGCCGCGCGCAATTCCGTTGACACCCGCGGCATACCGCGTATCGTCTATTTGCGGACGGAGGACATCGGGAGAAACTCTCATCATGCGCATCCACTTTCACGGCGCGGCGGGGACCACCACGGGTTCGATGCATCTGGTCGAGTTCGGCAAGTCCAGGGTGCTGCTGGAGTGCGGGCTCTACCAGGGAAGGCGCAAGCAGGCCTTCGAACGCAACCGCAATATCCCCTTCGACGTCTCCGCGATCGACGCGGTGGTGCTCTCCCACGCGCACATCGACCACAGCGGGAACCTGCCCACCCTCGTCAAGCGCGGCTACAAGGGACCCATCTACGCCACGGCGGCCACCGGCGACCTCTGCTCGATAATGCTCCGGGACTCGGCGTACATCCAGCAGAAGGACGTGGAGTACGTCAACCGCAAGCGCAAGAAGAAAGGCCAGCGTCCCTTCGAGCCGCTCTACCTGCACGAGGACGCCGAGGCGGCTCTGGCGCTCTTCAAGCCCGTGAAATACGACCAGCCCCTGGACCTCGTCGCGGGCGTGAAGCTCACCTTCCGCGACGCGGGGCACATCCTGGGCTCGGCGATCTCGGTCTACGACGTCTCGGAGAACGGGAATTCGGCGCGCCTGCTCTTCACCGGCGACATGGGCCGCCGCTCCATGCCCATCCTCCGCGACCCGCAGGTGGTCAACGACGTCGATTACCTGATCACCGAGAGCACCTACGGGAACCGCCGGCACCCGCCGGACGAGGACGTCAAGAAGGAACTCCTGGCGCTCTGCCGCAAGGTGTTGGAACGCCGCTCGCGGCTGATCATCCCCGCCTTCAGCGTGGGCCGGACGCAGCAAGTTCTCTACTTCCTGCACGAGCTCTGGGCCGCGGGGCAGCTCGGCGAGATCCCCGTCTACGTGGACAGCCCGCTGTCAACGAAGGCCACCGCGGTTTACGACCGCCACCCGGAGTGCTACGACCGCGAGATGATGGCCCTCTTGCGGCGCAAGGAGGACCCTTTCACGATAGAACGGGTGACCTTCACCGCCGACGTGGAGGAGTCCAAGAAGCTCAACCGCGTCCAGGGCCCGGCGATCATCATCTCCGCCTCGGGCATGTGCGAGGCCGGGCGCATCCTCCACCATCTCAAGCACGCCGTCGAGAGCCCGGACAACATCGTGCTGATCGTCGGCTACCAGGCGGAGCACACCACCGGCCGCCGGCTGGTGCGCCACGAGAAGAGGATCCGCATCTTCGGCGAGAAGTACCGCCTGCGCGCCGAGGTGCACAGCATCCAGGCGTTGAGCGCCCACGCCGACCGCGACGAGATGCTCGACTACTTCAGGGAGATGGGCCCGAAAGTCAAAAAGGCCTTCGTGGTCCACGGCGAGCCCGACCAGTCGAAGCCCTTCGCCGAGGCGCTCGCCGAACTGGGCGCTCGGGAAGCGATCGTCCCCGCCCCGGGACAGATAGAAGAGGCATAGGGGCTAGTAGACGCACTCCCGGGCCGCGTCCGCGAAGGCCTGGAGGTTAGCCGGGTCGCCGAAGAAGAAGTGGTCCGAGGGCGCGCAGATGTAGCCGCCCTCCGGCCGGGCCGCGAAGAGCTCGCGGACCATCTTCCTGACCGTTTCGGGGTCGCCCTTCTCGAAGCCGGCATTTTGATCAAAACCGCCGATGAAGGCCAGCCGGTCGCCGACGCGCCGCGCGGCCTCGGCCAGGTCACAATCCCCGCCCATCGCCGGGGGGGTCATGGTTTCGAAGGCGTCGGCGCCGTTTGAG
>CAZONU010000014.1:6302-27584 GCA_964581145.1 uncultured Planctomycetia bacterium | reverse complement strand
CCTGAAGCCTACGCTACGCTATGACCATTTACACAGTTTATCTTACAACCTCTCGCCAGCGTCCATTCTACGTATCACTTCCTCCAGATCCTCTGGGCCAACCCACACGATTTCTCCGTCCCGCCACTCGACCACCGGATGCCCGGCCTGCCTGTGCTTGAGCAGGGCCTCGCGCACCGCCTTGCGGAGCACGGCCTCGACGGTCTTCCCGTCCGCCATTATCGCGGATATGTCTCTGTCACTGGGCATCGTTGCGCCCTTTCAGTACCTGGGCCCATGTCTCGGGATCGAGCACTTCGGTCGTCTCTGACCCGATGCCCCTGGCTACCAGTTGCGGCCCGGTAGTCCGGGAGTTGTCGAAGACCTGCCACCCCGTGCATATCGGCTGGTACAGGTCGAATAGGTTCCTTAAGCCGGACCGATAGCGGCGACGGATAATTTCTTCCGGGATATCGTGGCCGCCCATCTGCACCCGGTCAGCGACCCGCTTGACCGCGAACTCTTCGCTGGGCAGCCACAGGAACACCACATGAACAGCGTAGCCATCTCCCCGCAACTCGGACAGCCAGGGGGCGAAGGATCGGCTGGCCAGGGTTGTCTCGAAGGCAAAGTCCTCTCCGCGACTGGCCAGTTCCCGTAGTCGGCGGATCATGACTTTGCCAGCCTCCAGGGCCGAACCTTCGGGAGCGAAGCCGGAAAGCCCCTGCGCAATCGTGTCGGCGTTAACGAACTCAGTGACGGCCAGAGTTCCCTTGAGCAACTCCGGGGCTACGGTGGACTTGCCGCTGCCGTTTGGCCCGGCTATGACCACCACGCTGGGCGAACGTCTCCCGCTCATGATCTCCTGTCTCCCGGATGCCCTCCCGGAAGGCTGCTAGGAAATCACTATGCTACAGTACCCGGGCAACCTTAGCAAGGCCTGACTGCCGCCCTTGCCAAGCAGGAACGCGCCCCATCGCGAAAATGCCTCCGCTGAAGGAATGCTCGCAACGGCACGGAGGCCGCATGACCGACACGTTTCCCTACGAGGACCTGCCCCTGCCCAAGTCGTGGCCTGCGCTGGTCAGGTCCGCCGTGCTTCACGCCATCGCCCTGGCCCACGCGGCAGTCACACATGTTCGGGGAATGTGCCTCGACAGCCGCATCGCCCGGTTGCGACTGGCCGCCAGGCTCGACCGCGCTGAAGCCGAGATCGCCCGCCTCCGCGAGGAATCCCGCATCAAGGACGCCCGCATGGCGGCCATCGATCCGCGTCGCCGGCCGCACTACCCGCCCGTCGAACGCATGGCCATCCTGGAAATGGGGGCGCAGTGCGGCTGGTCTCTCCAGCAGACCGCGAACGTGTTCCTCGCCATGCGCGGCGCCCCAGGCTCCGGTGCGCGGATCCTGCGGCGCCAAGCTCAAACTCGTGATCCGCTTCGAGGGCCAACGGAGACACCTGCCCGTCGTCAAGCTGCGGCGCATCGCTTGACGCTCGACATCCTGGTGCGACGCGTTCCTCCGAGTTGGAGGTCTGTTCGCGCTTCGCTTCTGGCGTCCGAGAACCGCTGAAAATCGCATCGGAATCGCCTATTCCTCTCGTTCAACGTCGGTGGACCCTTTCAGCCCCTTTGGCGTGCCCCCCTGGAACTGGTCCAGGTTTTAAGTTAGAGTTGGACCTGGGTCAAGGAGAAAGGGGAGGTCAGAAATGGCAGCAAGGAAGAGGTACACGCCGGAACAGATCATCTCGAAGCTGCGGGAGGCGGAGGTACTGCTGAGCAAGGGGCAGAGCACGGGGGTGGCCTGTCGGAAGATCGGGGTAACCGAGCAGACCTACTATCGCTGGCGGAAGGAGTACGGCGGGCTGCGGACGGACCAGGCCAAGCGGCTGAAAGAGATGGAGAAGGAGAACGCCCGTCTGAAGAAGCTGGTGGCTGATCTATCGCTGGACAACCAGATACTGAGAGAGGCAGCCTCGGGAAACTGATCAGCCCGGTGAAGCGGAGAGGGACGGTTCACCGGGTCATGGAGGATGTCGGGGTGTCGGAGCGGCGAGCGTGTCGTGCGCTGTCGGTTCCGCGGAGCACGCAGCGGTACGCACGCAAGGTGCCTGACGACGAGCCCCGGCTGATGAGAGACATAGTCAATCTGGCGACGCAGTACGGGCGCTACGGCTACCGGCGGATAACGGAGTTGCTGCACTGGGACGGGTGGAGAGTGAACCACAAGCGTGTGGAGCGGATCTGGCGCGAGCAAGGGCTGAAGGTGCCGAAGAGGCAGCCCAAGCGCCGCCGGTTGTGGCTCGCCGACGGGTCGTGCGTGCGGTTGCGTCCGACGCACCCCAATCACGTGTGGAGCTACGATTTCGTGCACGGGCGGACGAGTGACGGCCGTGCGCTGCGGTTTCTGGTGATCATAGACGAGTTCACCCGGGAGTGCCTGTCGATCGACGTGTCGAGGAAGCTGAACTCGGAAGACGTGCTCTGCCGGCTGGCGGAGCTTTTCATCATGCGCGGGACGCCGGAACACATCAGGAGCGACAACGGCCCGGAATTCACGGCGAAGGCGGTCGTGAAATGGCTGGGAGACCTGGAAGTGAACACGCTGTTCATAGAGAAAGGCAGCCCCTGGGAGAACGGGTACTGCGAGTCGTTCAACAGCAAGTTCCGGGACGAGTTCCTGAACCGCGAGCTGTTGGACACGCTGCTGGAGGCCAGGGTCTTGACCGCCAGGTGGCGGCACTACTACAATACGCAGCGGCCGCACAGCGCGCTGGGCTACAGGCCGCCGGCACCGGAGGCGATCATGCCGGGACCTGCGAGCTGCACAACGTGCACCCGCCCCCTAGGGGGCGGGGCTCTGGTGGAGGGAAACTAACTCTCCATGTGGACCAAAGAACGGGGGCAGGCCAGTGTGACCGAAGACATTCTAGGCTTTCAATGGGGCAATGAAGACTGGTACAACAGAGGCTCTGTTTCTGAGCCTGCCGGACGAGGCAAGTTGGCCAAGTTCGTTAAGAACTTCAAATCGTTGATGGAATCGGTGGTTGATCCGCTATGTCGAGAGGAGGTGCATGTCTACGCTCACAGCCAAGGGACGATTGTAGCTCGCGAAGCACTCCGTGCTGGGGCAAAGTTGGGGCAGGTCGTGTTTACCGGTTCGCCCATTCCCGGAAAGGATACAGGGAAAGGTTGGGCGGACAACGCCACGACGATATACAATTACTGGTCTGAGAACGATAAGATAGCAGCTCTGCTAAAGCGTTCGTTACCTTGGGGCTTGGTTGGTGCGCCCTCGTTAACGAACGTCAAAAACATTGATTTTTCAACTCAGTTGTCGCTGAAGTCTGGCCAACAAGAGCCCGTAGGGCACAGCGACTACAACACGAAAAGGCTGGCCAAAGGTGAATTTGCGAAATACTTCCCGCAAACTCGTGCCAAGGGTGTGTGCTGCGTGGAGACAGACGAGTTGCTGGAAAACGCGGTCCAATTCTATGCACTGATACTTTCCAGACTCGACATGAGAGTTCCACTGCAATTCCTAAGTCTTTGGCATCAACGACTGGGGGCGAGTAAGAAAGGCTAGGACCATGTTGCGCAAGGTTGGTTGGCTGATGCTGGTTGCGTACTTAGGGGGAGCCATGTGCGGCTGCAAACGGGCGTCATATCTTCAGAGTCAGTACGAACTAGTGGGGAGTGATTCCCATGACGTCGCTTCGAAGGCTTATGAGAACCTGCTGTCTGCAGGTCGCCCCGGCTTTGAACTTCTGTGCATGGCAGCGATTGACAAGAGAGCCGCCATAAGGAATGGGGTCGGGATGATGTTTGCATCGACACATTCGGCAAATGGCGAGTTCGCGGTTTACTTGCAGGGCAAAGTGGTAAGCGATGACAGGTACGCTGACCTTTTCTTGCGTCGTTGGCTTGGGCCCGGGCTAGAGCTTGCTGCGACGGCACAAGAGGACATAGAACAGAGCCTCGAGGCGATGGCTACATCTGGCCTCGGCGCGGATGACCCCGCAAAGAAGATTAACGAGATTTACGGCAGGAAGATTGGTTACCTTTGGTTGCGATGGAAGTACCCAAAGGAGATGGGAGCATTGCCCTTTGACCCGGCCGCTTCAGAGAGGGTTCGCAAACAACAGGTGGAAACGATCAGGAATCGTTTTCGGAAGAAGCTCTCGGAAGGAACTCCTGGAACGGGGAAGGGGTCCGGAAACATTGAACCGGAATGAGCGGTTTTGAGGTCGTTTTCGACGGTTCTCGGACGCCCGAATCGAAGCGCGAGCAGACCTCTTGCTCGGAGGGGCGCGTCGCACCAGGATGTCGAGCGTCAAGCGATGCGCCGCAGCCTGACGACGGGTATAGCGGCCCAGCGGCTTGTGACGAGGTTTTCGGCGACGATTGAGGGTGTCGGATGAGGTTCGGAAGCGCTGAGACTGTGACGAAGCGGAGCGCGAGCAGACCTCTCCCTCGGGAAGCCGCCAGGATGGGAGATTGCACTGACTGGGAACAGCTTCTGTACTGTAGGGCATGTGGCGGTTGGGATCCGGTACTGCGCAACCCCAGTGCAAACCGTTAAGGGCAAAGCGGCGGCTAAGACCCCGCTGACTCCTCCCGACTTCCAGCAGACTGGGAAACCGAGCACGAGGTGGCTTGTTCTGGATCCCTGGAACATTGGGCTCCCCGTTGTGTTCGATCCTACGGTGAGCCTACCCCACCGCAAATGGAGATTCGGTGAGTTCGTCTGAGACCTGTAGAAGCTGGAATGGTCTTCACGGAATGGCTGAGTCAGTTGGCAGCTCCTCCCTCCATGCTCATCCTGTGGGATGTTCGCCGGAGCCGTCTTGAGGAATGTGAGCATGACCACGTCCAGTAGCACACTGCCTGTAGGGACCTCCAGAGCATGAGCGAAAAGAAATTGACGCGAAGGAAGTGGTCCAAGGCAATTGAGGTCTGCGCCTCGCTATCGCTTGCATCTGCGCTTTGCTTCGTGGCAAGTTGCCTGCTGCCTGATACGCCGCTTGGGAGAATCGGCTTGTGGGTCGGCGTGGCCGCCGCTGTGCTGGGAATCTTGGGGCTGACTCTGGCCCACCATCTCAACAAGGGACGAAGGAGACGAATCCGCTACATATCCTTGGCGGGTGTGCTCATTGTGGTAGTGTCCCTGCCCCTTCCTCTTCTTGTAGGAGCACGCGTGCTGGAGAGTAAGAGGCGAGCGGCTTGCGGTAAGAACCTGCAGCAAATAGGTTATGCATGCATTATTTACGCGGAGGAGAACGACGGAGCCTACCCTCCGGACCTGGAATCACTGGGTTCAGAGTACCTAAGCGACCAGGAAGTCCTCACCTGCCCCTCAGCGCGCAAAGGATGGGGAGGCTGCAGGGCCAGACCTACCAATCCGGTAGACTACGCATACATCGGAGCAGGCATCCCGGCGGATTTGCCCGCTGACCTCGCCGGAAGGCTCGTCCTAGCGTACGACAAGTCACCGGCCAATCACGACCGTGATGGCCACACACCCGGCTTCAACGTCCTTTTCGCTGACGGTCATGTGGAATGGCGTTTATCCTCCAGCGAGGCCAAGTTCCAAGAGAGACTGAAGAAGCAACGCGAGGTCGTGAAGAAGTGGCGCGAGGCAGGGGCGAAGAAGGAGGATCTCCAGAAGTTCTTTGGGAAGTGAAAGTGTTATAGCGCGTATAGTGGCCCAGCACACTGTGACGAGGTTTTCGGAGGCGGTTGAGGGCATCGGATGAGGTTCGGAAGCGCCGAAGCTGTGATGAAGCGCAGCGACGGTAAACCGCTTCCCCGGGGCGCCGCACGAAGGCGGACGCGCGAGGGCCAAAGCCGGACTCGGCCCCGCCCTCATATAGCCCTCATGGGGAATCCCTCAACGTGCAATAAAGACGCAAGCCGCGGAAGTCCGCGGCCTGCGTTGGGTTTCGGTGGTGGAGGATACGGGGATCGAACCCGAATACCTAACATGCATACGCCGGACGCGATGAGGCCAAGCCCGGTCTATCTCGCGACAACGCCGGACCTTGCGTCGGGACGTTTCCTATCCTCATGACCAACCCCGGACGGGAAAAGGACCGCCAGGACGCAAACACGGTCCCAACTCCGCCCTCACATAGCCCTCACGACCCACGGCAGCCCCTCACGCCGTGAGACCGAGGGGCCGCGACTTCTCTTCGACCGACTCAGCCAAATCTTGGATGGCCTCTACTTCCTGCTCTTCAAAATACGCCTCGCCGCACTGGGCGCACACCCAGGCCGGGACCTTGTCCAGCGTTAGATGGCACCCCCCACGGTCGATGTGCAGCGGGGCGGCGCCCTTCTTCATCTCCCCTTTGCATTGAGCGCATTTCATGATTCAGCCCTCTTTCTGAAGTCCGCGCTCCATTCCGCCGAATCCGGCACGTAAGCAGTAATCACGGCCAGGTAATCGTCCTTGGGAGCACAAACCACGTGAATAGGTCGCCCTTCTTCCCTCTGCCCCAGCATCAGGCAGCTATGTCCGCGAGCATCCTCGGGGTAGTCCTCGATGACCTCACCGTTCTCAAGAACCGCCCGGACCTCGGCCACGCGTATCATTCGCTCCGGCCTGGACATCTGGCGCACGGCATGGGAAAGAAACAGAATCCTCTTCGCCGCGGATTCGCGGACCTTGCGCAGGATATCCGGCTCCTGTCCCATGCCTGGAAGTCTCCCTCCTGCCAGCCGCGGCTATCATACCACCGCGCAGCCTGGAAGGCAAGCCGTTGTCTCGCGACGCAGAGGAAGACTCATGACAGATACGTTCCCCTACGAGAAGCTGCCCTTGCCCAAGTCCTGGCATGCGCTGGTCAGGTCCGCCGTGCTTCACTCCATCGCCCTGGCCCACGCGGCGGTCACTCATGTCCGGGGAATGTGCCTCGACAGCCGCATCGCCCGGCTGCGGCTGGCCGCCAGGCTCGACCGCGCTGAAGCCGAGATCGCCCGGCTCCACGAGGAGACCCGCATCAAGGACTCCCGCATGGCGGCCATCGACCCTCGCCGCAGGCCGCACTACCCGCCCGTCGAACGCATGGCCATCCTGGAAATGCGCGCCAGTTGTGGGTGGTCTCTCCAGCAGACTGCGGACGTGTTCCTGGTTTCCAAGGCCACTGTCTCCATGTGGACGACCCGGCTGACCGACGAAGGCCCCAAGGCCCTGGTGCAGCTTCGCTTCCCCGTCAACAGGTTCCCCGACCTTGTCAGGTATCTGGTCCAACGGCTCAAGGGCCTCTGCCCGTTCATGGGCAAGAAGAAGATCGCCCAGACGTTGGCCCGCGCCGGGCTGCACCTGGCCGCCACGACCGTGGGCAGGATTCTCCGGGAGGAACCGTCCCGGCCCGCAGTCGCCCAGCCGGTCAAGACTCCAGCCGACAAGTCCTCCGGCCGGGTGGTCACCGCCGAGTACCCCAACCACCTCTGGCACCTCGATCTCACCGCGGTTCCCATCGTCGCCGGGTTCTGGGCGCCGTGGCTGCCCCGCGCCCTGCCTCAGTGCTGGCCGTTCTGCTGGTGGGTGCTCGCCGTCGTCGACCACTATTCCAGGCGCGTCCAGGGACTCGCCGTATTCAGGAAGAACCCGTCCTCCGGGGACATCTGCGCCTTCCTCAGCAAGCTGGTCATCGCCCTCGGCCGGGGGCCCAGGCACATCGTCACCGACAGGGGTAAGCAGTTCGACTGTGATTGCTTCCGGGGCTGGTGCTTTCCCCACATCCTCAACCGCTACGGCGCTATTGGTAAGTACGGCAGCATCGCCGTGGTCGAGCGCTTCATGCGGACGCTCAAGGACCAGCACACCCGCCGCATCCTGGTCCCCATGAACATTGACCGCATGAAGGCGGAGCTCGGCCTCTTCGCCCGCTGGTACAACGCGGAACGGACGCACGAGTTCCTCGACGGCAGGACGCCGGACGAAGTCTATCACGGCAGGGCTCCCGCCAACGCGCAGCCCCGATGGGAACCGCGCCCG
The DNA here is from genome assembly GCA_964581145.1 of uncultured Planctomycetia bacterium. Taxonomy (GTDB): domain Bacteria; phylum Planctomycetota; class SZUA-567; order JAKLDR01; family JAKLDR01; genus CAZONU01. Next base: position 19,604 of record CAZONU010000014.1, on the reverse strand, counting down.
AAGTGGCCGCGCTCCTCGCCGTGCGCGGCGCCCCAGGCTCCGGTGCGCGGGCCCTGCGGCGCCAGGCTCAAACTCGTGATCCACTTCCAGGGCCAACGGAGACACCTGCCCGTCGTCAAGCTGCGACGCATTGCTTGACGCTCGACATCCCGGTGCGACGCGCTTCGCTGCGGAGAAGGTCTGTCCACCGCCCGATTCGGACCTCCGATTGCCGCCGAAAACTGCCTCAAAACCGCTCATTCCTCCCGTTCAGCCTCGCTGGACCCTTTCAGCTGTACCCGTGGGGGGTCGCCCCCGCGCGGGGGCGTGGATTGAAACTCCGGCGCCGGCACGGACGCCGTCGTGATGCCCAGGTCGCCCCCGCGCGGGGGCGTGGATTGAAACTTCGAGCATCCGCACCTTGTGGGCGGCACCGCTTATGTCGCCCCCGCGCGGGGGCGTGGATTGAAACACCGCCATCTGCGTGGCGTACCAGGTGCTCAGCGTGGTCGCCCCCGCGCGGGGGCGTGGATTGAAACGCGTAGTAGCCGCTGCCCGAGGCCGGGCGCAGGCGTCGCCCCCGCGCGGGGGCGTGGATTGAAACGGCTTGGCCAGTGCGGCCTACGTCAAGGCCGCCGAGGTCGCCCCCGCGCGGGGGCGTGGATTGAAACCAGACCCGGCCCAGGAACACGGTGGCCGGCTCCGTCGCCCCCGCGCGGGGGCGTGGATTGAAACTTGGGCAGGCCGTAGAACCGAGTTTCCCACATGGACGTCGCCCCCGCGCGGGGGCGTGGATTGAAACACCACTGACCCGTCGGCGGCCAGCACGTTGCCGAGTCGCCCCCGCGCGGGGGCGTGGATTGAAACTGAACGTAGACATCGGGCGTGCCCTTGGTGGGCAGTCGCCCCCGCGCGGGGGCGTGGATTGAAACGTGTTCCCGCAGCATTCCCGTATGAGCGGAATACGTCGCCCCCGCGCGGGGGCGTGGATTGAAACAGGGGTAGCGGCAAGGAACTCAAGTGGCTGTTGAGTCGCCCCCGCGCGGGGGCGTGGATTGAAACTGATGTTCGCGCTCTCGCAGGTAACCGACCAGGCGTCGCCCCCGCGCGGGGGCGTGGATTGAAACCTTCACTCCCCGGGATCCTCCGCGGCGTCGCCCACGTCGCCCCCGCGCGGGGGCGTGGATTGAAACACGTGATTGAGCCGGAGACGTGGGCGCGAGTCGTGTCGCCCCCGCGCGGGGGCGTGGATTGAAACCCCGACTGCCCGGCGGCGCGGGCGCCGTCCGCGGTCGCCCCCGCGCGGGGGCGTGGATTGAAACGACTGGGAGGAGTCCAAGAGCTCGGAGTTCCACGGTCGCCCCCGCGCGGGGGCGTGGATTGAAACCCTGCACCGACTTCACGAGCTCTAAACCAGCAGCGTCGCCCCCGCGCGGGGGCGTGGATTGAAACGACATCGTCGAGGCCTGCGAGCTCTACCGGAAGGCGTCGCCCCCGCGCGGGGGCGTGGATTGAAACATCCCAGCTGCCCCCTTCCCGCCCTGGACTTGAACGTCGCCCCCGCGCGGGGGCGTGGATTGAAACGGATCCTTGACGTTCTCACCCATGAACATCAGAGTCGCCCCCGCGCGGGGGCGTGGATTGAAACATGGCCAGCAGAAGGTTGACCGACCGGCTACGCCGTCGCCCCCGCGCGGGGGCGTGGATTGAAACGCAAGTCACACCCCGAGGAGCACGCCCGCTTGCCGTCGCCCCCGCGCGGGGGCGTGGATTGAAACCTCGTCCGCCCGCATGGCGGACATGGTCTTTCTGGTCGCCCCCGCGCGGGGGCGTGGATTGAAACTGCGCGGCCAGGACCACGACGGGCACGGCGGGGTGTCGCCCCCGCGCGGGGGCGTGGATTGAAACAAGGTGCGCGGCCAGCGCCGCGGCGCCAAGGTACGTCGCCCCCGCGCGGGGGCGTGGATTGAAACTGGTACTCGGCCATGAACACCGCCTCGCCGCGGTGTCGCCCCCGCGCGGGGGCGTGGATTGAAACTCCATGACCAGCAGGCCCAGGCTGTCGCGGTAGGTCGCCCCCGCGCGGGGGCGTGGATTGAAACGAGTAGACGTTGACGGTGGCCCCGCCGGTAAAGGGTCGCCCCCGCGCGGGGGCGTGGATTGAAACGGATTGCGGAAGGGCGGGGCTCGTGGCTCGTTGTGTCGCCCCCGCGCGGGGGCGTGGATTGAAACGCGTATGGGTACTTAGGGGCAATGTCAACCGACAGTCGCCCCCGCGCGGGGGCGTGGATTGAAACAACGTGACCATAGCGCGCTTCTTTACCGCGTCGGGTCGCCCCCGCGCGGGGGCGTGGATTGAAACGCGCCCTGCAGGTACGCGTCTGACAGGTACGCGGTCGCCCCCGCGCGGGGGCGTGGATTGAAACTCAAAGGCTGTCAGGGGATCCTCCGGGTTCATCGTCGCCCCCGCGCGGGGGCGTGGATTGAAACCGACGACGTGGCGCCCAACACCCAGGTGAACATGGTCGCCCCCGCGCGGGGGCGTGGATTGAAACCAAGTGTCCGTCGTGCAGAGCGGGAACCCCAGGTGGTCGCCCCCGCGCGGGGGCGTGGATTGAAACGACCCCCTCCCTCTGGTACACACACAGTCAGAGGGGTCGCCCCCGCGCGGGGGCGTGGATTGAAACATCCGGGCCATGGACGATGTCACCGCCAAGGTGAGTCGCCCCCGCGCGGGGGCGTGGATTGAAACCATCTCTCGTCTCCTCTCTCTCGACCCGGCGATTGTCGCCCCCGCGCGGGGGCGTGGATTGAAACACCCAGGGGCAGTGGCCACCCGAGGCGGCCAGGCGTCGCCCCCGCGCGGGGGCGTGGATTGAAACCCCGCCGGGAGCTTCTGCATGAGCGCGCGGCCGGGTCGCCCCCGCGCGGGGGCGTGGATTGAAACTCCTCCAGCGCGCCGGAGACCGCGCGGACCGCGTGTCGCCCCCGCGCGGGGGCGTGGATTGAAACCAGCTCGGCCCAGGGGACGCGCGCGGCGATGCTGGGTCGCCCCCGCGCGGGGGCGTGGATTGAAACACAGCTTGCCAGCCGCCTCACCGATTGGACGCGTCGCCCCCGCGCGGGGGCGTGGATTGAAACCCGCTGACATGAAGATGGTCCGCAAGGCGCTGGGGGTCGCCCCCGCGCGGGGGCGTGGATTGAAACAAGAAGAAGGACGTGTTCGCCTTCGTCGCCGCTCGGTCGCCCCCGCGCGGGGGCGTGGATTGAAACTGCCGCGAGATGGGCGGCGGCGCGTGAGGGTCAAAGCCGGACTCGACTTCACCCTCACATAGCCCTCACAACGATGGAGGGCAAATACCAAGACGACACAAGCCGCGGAATTCCGCGGCTTGTGTTGGGTTTCGGTGGTGGAGGATACGGGGATCGAACCCGTGACCTCGAGACTGCCAGCCTCGCGCTCTCCCAGCTGAGCTAATCCCCCACGACGCCTGGAGTTTACACCGCCGGCGGGCGATTGTCAAGAGCCCGGTGCCGGCTACTTCCTGCCGGGCGACGGAGGCACGGCCTCCAGTTCCTTGAGAGGCTTGATCGCGGCCTTCTTGGCGTCGAAGCGCAGGGCCCAGGTCAGTCCGCCCCTGTGGCCGTCGATGGCCCAGATGAGCTTGCGCCTGGCGTCGTATATCATCCCCACGGCGTGCCCGAAGCTGGCCGCCCCCTTGATCTTCACTCCGATCCAGCGGTTCTTGGCCGGCTCGTAAGCCGGCAGGCAATCGCCGCCGATCCGCGAGTTCCAGAGGAAGAGGTCGCTTTCCGGATCGTGCACCACCTCGCGGAGGTACCAGCGTCCCTTTTTCCTGGCGGTGAGCCTGGCGATCTCGCCGCTGCCCGCGGGCTTGATCTCCGAGAGCTTCAGGGTCTTCATGTCCAGCGCGGGAATGACCCCGGCGTAAGGGTTCTTGTCTCCGTAGCCTTTGACGAAGAAGAGCACCCTGTCCCGCTTGGCGTCGTATATCAACCCGGTGTTGTCGACTACGGGCCTGCGCAGCTTGCCCTCGAACTTGAGCGGCTTCCATTTGAGCCCCGCCGCGTCGAGCAGCCACAGGCCGTTGCTCCAAGCCAGCATGCCCTTGGGGGTCCAGCATAGCTGTACGCTCATGCGGTTGTTGTGCATCCCCCCCACCGGGTGGCGCCTGGCCCACTCGGCCCGGTCCGGGTCGTAGAGGTAGAAGTAGGGGTCCGGCTGGGGCTGGGACCAGCCGGTGAGCCGCCCGGCCACCACCATCTTCTTGAGCTTGGGGTGATACTCGTAGCTGTTCCAGGTGTGATTGGTCATCCACGGCCGGCGGTTGAAGTTGACCCCCGGGACGGACACCCCGGAGGCGGCGATCATGCCCAGCGGCTCTTCCGTGGGCACCGGCTGCTCCCAGCGGTTGGTGGCCAGGTGATAGTGAAGCACGTCGGCGCCGGTGTAGACGCAGTGTCCGCCGCAGTACATGTAGACCAGGTCCCGTCCGGGGTCGTAGGCCACCGTGCCCCAGTCCCGGCAGCGGGGAAAGCGTGCCGGCGGGTTCATGGCCACCCAGGTGTTGACCGCCAGGCTCTTGAGCCTGGCCTCATGGGCGGCGGCGTCCGGGCGACCGCCCTTGACGTAGTGCTCGGGAATGTAGGGTTCCTTGCGGTAGACGCGGGCGTCTGCTTTCGCCTTCTTTCCGCCGCTTTCGGCCGTCCAGGCGTTCTTCTCAACGTCGTAAACCCAGCGCCCCGGGCCGACGTGCATGTACTGGCTCGAACCGTAGCCGGTCTTGTTGGAATAGGTGTAGCCGCCGCGCATCTTCACCTTGCCGTCACCGGGCGCGTCGAAGTGATGGTCGGCCCGCGGCTCGGGAGCGCCCGCGGGATGGCGCTGGGACCACTTCCCTTTCGCCGGGTCGAAGACCCACAGGTCGTTGGTCAGGTAATCGAAGTGCTCGCCCCCGAAGACGACGTACAGCCTGGTCCTGGCGTCCCAGGCGATCTTGCTGAGCACCCGCGGCGGCGGCTCGGCGCCGAGGGCTTCCGCGGCGATTTCGAGGTGTATCTGCGCCCGGCGCATCTCGGCGAGGCGTGCCGACTCGGTGCGGACGGTCAAAGGCCTGACCGTTTTCGCGGCGGCCCGGAGGTGTTCGAGCGCAAAGCCGGCCTGGCCGGCCTCGTACTTGCCGGGGGCCGGCGGCTTCCTGAGACCGGTCATCAGGGCCGCCAGGTCCGCGGCGCAGTCCTTCAGGCCGGGGTTGACTTCCCCGGCCAGGAACTTCCTCTCCTCGACCTCGGTCCGCCCCTCCAGGTAGATGTGCCGCGCGCGGGCCAGCGCGTCCTTGAACTTCTCCCGCAGCGACCAGGCCCGGTCGCAGTGCTTCTGCAGCGGGTTCTTTGCCGACAACTCCTTGTCGATGCGCTTCCAGGCGCCGGCCCCCTTGACCCGGGTGTGCGGGCGGCCGTCGTCCGCGCGGGTGTCCAGCCATCCGAAAGACAGGCCCGAGCCGTCGGCGAGCTCGCAGCTCCAGCCCCAAGCCAGCCGCCGCTTGTGGCTCATTCGCGGGACCTTGTACCGGCTCCCCCGCTTCTGGGGTTCGAGCGGCCCGCGGGCGGGGATCGTGGAGGTCTTGGGTTCCGCGCCCCCGGCGGCAAGCGCCGCCGCACAGAAGGCCGCGGTCAGTGCGACGAGCTGAAGCTTCATGCTTCACTCCTTGAACTTGGCGGTCTTGGGGTCGTAGCGGAAGAGCAGCCAGTGGGGCTTTTCCCATGTGCCGCCCTGGAAGACGAAGACGTTGTGATCCGGGGCGTAGGTGACGCTGCTCCAGCGCGACCCGGCGGGCAGCCGGGGGCCGGCGATCTCTCCCCACTCGTTCTTCGCGGGGTCGTAGATCAGGGTCGTCGCGGTCTTGGCGCGGCGCTCGGAAGTTGTGGCCAGGAAGACGTCGTGTTTCGAGTCGTAGCTGAACCCCGGCGCGCCGGTCTTGCGCGGGCAGGGCTTCAGCGATTTCCACTCCTTCCGCCCGGTCGAGTAGGTCCGGAGGTCCTGCCCCCTCAGCAGCACGATCAGCTTCCGCTTGGAGTCGTAGGTGATACCCGCGCTGCCGGTGGGGATCCGGCCGGCCTTGGGGTCCTTGGCCCCCGCCTTCCACTTTCCCTTCGCCGGATCGAAGGTCCACATCTCGTGTCCGCCGGCGTGGCGGCTACCGAAGTAGACGATGGCCTTGGCATCGGGATCGTACTCCATGACGTGCCCCATGCTGGGGTTCGGCGGGTGCGCCTGCCCCTTGTACCTGGCGGTGGCCAGCGTCCAGTTGCCCTTAGCCAGGTCCAGCTTCCAGGTGTCGGCGGGGTGTCCCCTCGGCGAGGTCTGGTTCAGGCCGTTTACCAGGTAGAAGGTCTTGAGCTCGGGGACCAGCGCCAGGCAGCCCAGAGGATGCCGGGGGATCGGCGTGGGATCCTTCTCGTTCGCGGGCAGGGCCACCGTCCTGTAGCCTCCCTTGGGGGTGCTCTGCCTCTTCCAGTTGCAGAGCTTGAGCACCGTGCAGGTGTTGCTGGCCGGGTCGTAGGCCAGCACGGCGTTGGCATAGATGGTGTGGCTGCGGGCTTTATCGGCCCAGCGGTCCATGACTATCACGCGCTTGGTGGCGGGGTCGTAGGTCCCCTTGTTGTTCCAGTGCATGGGGAAGAGCCTGCCCCCGTCGGGCGCACCGACGTACCTGGGCGTGACGGCCACCCAGGTGTTGGCCGGCAGCCTGGCGAGGTCGGCCTTCCGGCTGGGGGAGGTCTCGCCCGCTGAAACCGGCGCGGTCAGGGCCGCCGCGCAGAGCACAACCTCGGAGATTGCGCCGAGCCGTCTCATGATCACTCCTTGTACTTGGCCGTCTTGGGGTCGTAGCGGAAGAGCATGGTCTGGGTGTAGCCGCTGAAGCTCCTGGGAATCAGCATCACGCAAACTTTGTGAACCGGGTCGTAGACCATGGCGCACTCGGTGCGGTACCGGCCCTTGGGCATGGCCACGGCCAGTTCCTTCCACTCCTTGTCCTTCGCGGACAGATCGAGGACCATGAGTTTCTGCTCGGGCATGGAGACCAGGCAGTCGTTGACGCGGTCGTAGACGATCTCGCGGGACATGTGCGGCGTGCTCTTCTTGAGTTTGAGCTCCTTCCACGCGCCCTTGCCCGGGGGATGCTCCCAGACCTGTACCGGGCCTCCTCTCTTCCTGGCCGCCACGAAGAGCAGCCGCTTGCGCTTGGAGTCGTAGACCAGCGGCTGGAACTCGCCGCTGCCCGAGGGGGCGCCCTTCTCGACCAGTTGCCACTTGACGTCGGCCTTCTTCTTCGCGTCGTCACGCGTCACCTTCGCGAGGAACAGGCTCCCGCCGGCCTTGGCGAACACGCCCTGCGGAGTCGTGCACAGCGCCATCGACCAGCTGTTCCCGAAGGGCCGGCCGAAGACCGCCGGGTAATTGACGTTCTTGACGGGATCGTAGAGGAACGTCCACTGCTTGTGCTTCTTGGCGTCGTAGACGAAGGCTGGTTCGTCCTCGCGGAGCTGGACAGTGAAGCCGTCCCGAGGGCCGCAGTACCGCGCGCAGTAGACCATCATCTTGCTCGCCGGGTCGTATGCGTACCAGCGGTAGGTGTGCTGGCTGGTGGCCCGCAGATGATAGCCCCAGCCGTAGAGCGAGCCGTTGTAGTTGTTGAAGTAGGGGAAGAAGCAGGGCGGTCTGTCCATTGTCCAGCGATTGGTCCCTACGTCGTAGAGCGCGATGTCGTTGCCGGTGTAGCCGGAGTGTCCCCCGCCGGTGTAGATCACCACGCCGCGGTCGGTGTCGATGATCGCGGTGCTCCAGGTCTTGGCCTTGAGCGACCCCGGGTACTTGCTGTCCACCACCTGGTTGACCGGCAGCTTCTTGAGATAGGCCTCGCGCGCCCCCCGGTCGGGCTTGGGGGCCTTCTCCCAGCTCCGCAGTTGCGCCGCGCCCCAGGGGTGGAGCGTCTCGGTCCCGGGGGGAACCATCTTGCGCTTGGGTGGGGCGGCGCTCGCCAGGCTCGGGCGGTAGAGCCAGGTGCCCACGCCGGGGGAGTTGAGCAGGACGGTCTTCTTCTTGGGCGAGTAGTCGCAGCTGATCCAGTCCATGTTCTTCTTGGGCAGCTCCCCGGGCAGCGGCGTCCACTTGTTCGTGGCGGCGTCGTAGGTCCAAGCCGCGCCCAAGCTGTGGCGCTTGCTCGAATATCTGACCGACGCGGTGACCAGGAAGACCTTGCCGCTCTCGGGCAGGAAGCACGCCGCGCACCTGTCAACCGGCGGCGGCGAGGCCGCCGGCTTCATGTCTTTCCACTTCATCTTGGCGAGGTCCAGCGTCCAGGTGTCGGCCAGGAGGCGCGTCAGCGCGTGTCCGCCGAAGAGCACCATCAACTTGTTCTTCGAGTCGTAGGCCAGCTGGGAGCAGCAGCGCAGCGGCGGTTCGATGTCGCCGGAGCACTTGGCCTTGGTCCACTTGTTCCCCGCGCAGTCGAAGACCCAGGTCCGCGCGCCTCCCCAGGGGTTCAGAGCGTAGGCGCCGCCGAAGAGGATCATTCTATCGCCCTCGGGGTCGTAGGCCACCGAGGCCCAGCCCAGCCCGTCACAGCCCGTGGGCACGTTGGCGGCCAGGTCGGACCACTCGCGCTTCTCCGGGTCGTAGGCAAAGGTCTTGCGACCCATGAAGTAAACCAGCCGGTCGCGCTTGGTGTCGTAGGCCGATTGGTGGTAGCTGTACCCCCGGGTGGGTCGCTTGACGCCCTCGGTCTCGGCGAAGCGGACGATGTTCAGGGCCCCGGAGTTGCCCAGCCAGCTGTCGGTCACGTTGGTGAGCCAGGGACGGTCGGGCTTGTGGCGCAGCCGGTGACATCTGCAGCCCCAGTTGGGGAACTTCCCCCCGGCCCAGGCCTTCTCCTTGCCGTGCGGGAAGGACTCCTTCCACTGCGGACTTTTGTCCTTGAGGGCCAGGGTCTGGAGCTCGTAGACCTTGCTCTCGTGCCGGTGCCGGCCGGCCGTCCCCCAGATCATGAACTCGTCGGTCGCGCGCATGTACCGCGCGGAGGCGAACCTGACCGGAGGGTTCTTCCCGGCGCTGATTTCCACCCACTTGTTAGCGGGCAATTTGGCGGGGCCCGCCTCGCCTCCGCGGGCCGCCGAGGCAGTCAACAGGACGCCGATAATGAGCCACTGCTTCATGGTCTTCCTCCTACTGCACCGCGCAGGTCTCTTCGGCGGCGTGGCCGAGCTTCACGCGCACGACGCGGTTCGAGAGCGTGTCGTTGACGTAGGCGTGGGTGTCGCTGACCGCCACGTAGGTCGGCCAGGCGAAGGGAATTGCCGGTTTCTTTGCTTTGGCGTCCTTGCCGTCGGAGTCCTGGTTGCCGTACTTGCCGAACGCGCCTATCCAGTTGTTGGCGGTGTCCACCACCTCGATCCGGAACTGGCCGAGGTTGGGGTAGAACACCCGCCCGAAGCCGTCGACGTCGAAGCCCACGCCCTCGCACATGCAGAAACCCGCGCCGCGGGCCTCGCCGTAGGGGGCGTAACCGAAGCGCACCCACTCGGCGCCCTGGACCTCGACGGGCTTGAAGTTGTAGCCGATGTGCCTCCCGTAGACGACCTTGGGCTTGGCCAGGAGCTTCGCCGGGGGCTTGCCTTCCGCGTCGACGCAAACGTCCTTGCTGTACCAGATGATCCCGCCCTCCGGCGGGAACTTGATGATGCTGCCGTACATGCTGCTGGTCCAGAAACGCGCCCCTTGCTCGGGGTCCTTGTTCATGCGGCCGCCGCCGATCGCCGCTCCGTTGCTCTTGAAAGGGGGCATCCTGCCGTCGAAGAACTCCGGGTAGGTGCGCCCCCTGGGCTTGACCATGTCGGCGATGTAGATGTTGCCCCTGGAGTCTATCCGGGGCACGGCCCCCTGGCTGCACAGCCAGATCAAGGTGCGCTTGGTTTTCCCGGCGGTGTCCAGAACGTTGAGGCAGGTGCCGCGGGCCTTCTTCTTGGTGCGGTAGCCGCCGGGCAGCATGACGAATATCTCGTTCGGGTTGGGTATGGCCATGTAGCGCTGCTGGAAGGTCATGATCCCGCCGTAGGGGATGGCGTTGGTGTCCCGGCCCTCCCAGTTCAAGGGCTTGCCCTTGCGATCCAGCCGGCGCAGTCCCAGGCGCCAACTGAGGGCAACCAGGTTGCCGTCCGGCGCAACGACCAGTTGGGTGGCGTTCGCGTTGCTGCCCCCGGCAACGTTGCGCAGGTTGATCTTGTCGAGGATCTTGCCGGTCTTCGCGTCCAGGCGGTAGTACTTCTGCACTCCGTACTTGATGTAGAGCTCGCCGCGCGAGCGGTCCACGGTCAGGTCGCGCGGGCCCGGAGCCCACGGGCCCTTGATCTTGCGGGGGTCGCCGCGGGAAACGAGTTTGCCGCCCGCATCCTCGATGCTGGTGATCTCCGCGCCCCGCCACCGCAACGTCGGCAGGACGATGCGGACCGGTTTGGCCGAACTGTCCACCGCGATCCGGGGCGTGACGTAGCTCTTGGGCAGCGTGAGGCGTGCGACCTCCTTGCCGCCTGAATAGCCGCTGAACTTCACGAGGTCGGAGATGTTCTTGCCGGTGCGCACACTGGCGTAGACCGCGCCGGTGGCGGGGTCTACGCCGACGCTGATCGGCGCCTTGACCTTGATCTCGCCGGCGCAGGACTTGTCGGCCTCTTTGAAGACCGCGACCCGGCCGGCGCCGGGGTCGGACACGTAGACGAGTCCTTTGGCCACCGCCACGCTGTTGGGCGTGGTCAGCAGACCCTTCTCCTTCCCGGGCTTCCCGGGGTCGCCGAGGAAGGCCTCGGTCTTGAGCGTCTTCAAGTCAACGCGCCAGACGCAGGACGCGACCTTGGCGCTCTTGTCCCACCTGTTCTTGGCCTTGGCCAGGCCCGCCACGTAAAGAGACCTGCCGTCCCCGCTCACCGCCAGCGAGCCCCAGCCGCGCACGGCCTTGAAGTCAGGCAGCAGCGACTTGCCGAGGAACTTCCCGTAAACGGGACTGCCGTCGGCCTCCAGCGCCGCGAGGCGCGCGTTGGCCATCAGCCAGTAGACCCGGCCCCTGGCGTCCACGCAGCCGCCGCTGACCAGGGTCCGCCCGCGCGCCGTGTACCCGCGGTTGGTGATGCTGAGTTGTTGAAGGTTATATATGCGCGGAACGAGATTGCCCTCGGCGTCGGTCATGGCGCCGAAGACCTTGGCCTTCTCCTTCGGGAGGCTCGCCGGGTAGGGCATCAGCGTGCGCAGGTACTCCCCGTCGCGGCCGACCACCTTGAGCTTGTTGCTGCCCTGGTTGCCGTTGGCGGTGTTGTCGCGGTGCCACATGTAGACCTGCCCCTCCGGACCGACGGCCACCGCGGTGACCACACCCGTGGCCGCCGGCGCGTCCATTATGAAGCCGTCGAACGCCGGCTTCATGCCCGCGGTCACCCGCACCTTGAAGGGCCCGCCCTTGGCGGCTTTTCCCGTGTCGTCGCGCAGGTCCCACTCGACGCTCTGGGAGAGGCCCGGCTTCAGGGGCTCCGGCGGCTTGCCCTTGCCGCCGATCACGCCGGCGGCCAGGTGGCGGACGGCCTTGCCCCTGGCGTCCAGGACGTAAACGGCGACGTCGGTCCCCTTGTCGACGGCGAAGGAGATCGCGACCCTGGCGCCGGCCTTCCTGGCGGTGGGTTTGGTGGTGAACCTGACCTCGCCGGCGCGCGCCGCACCGACCAATGCCAATACCACCAGAGCGGTTGCCAGTTTCATCTCCGATTCTCCCCTACTTGCCCGCGGCGCCCGCCCCCCTGAACCTGGCGGTCCTGAGGTCGAAGCGCATCGCGTACCACTGCGGCGATCCCTTCTCCTGGCGGCAGACTACTAACAGGTCATTCTTGGCGTCGTATTCGATCTTGACGTGCTTCTGCTTCTTGACGGGGATGTTCTTGAGCGGCAGGAACTGCTTGAACTCGCCGGTCTTGGGGTCGTAGACCCAGTTCTCGTCGGTCTGGTTCTTGCCGTAGGTGCCGCTCCAGGCGAAGTAGAGATCGTGCTTGGCGTGGTGGCACCAGGCCTGGTTGCCCGGGCCGATGTTGTTGGGCCGGCCGCCCTTGACCGCCAGGACCTCGAACTTCCTGGTCCTGGGATAGTAGGCGCCCAAGCCGTGGACCTTCTCGCTCTTCAGTTCGGCGCGGCTCTTGGCCATGGTGAAGACGATGCGCTCGCGCCCCGCGTCGTAAAAGCAGGCCGGGAGGCATTCGTAGGGGGTCTTGACCTTCTCGCAGGTCCACTCCTCCTTCTCGATGTCGAAGCTCCAGACGTTGTCCTTGTGAAAGCCGGCAAGCGGCATGAAGAGATAGATGCGCTTCAGCTTGGGCACCCAGCGCATGTGCCGGCTGCCGCCGCTCGGCGGGTACTGCCTGCACTTGTCGATGCCACGCCACTTGCCGGTGTCGAAGTTGAAGACCCACATGCCCAGGAGCTTGTGGCCGGTGGGCTTGATCCAGCGTACGGGAACGCCGCCTTTCTTGAGCCCCGCCCCGATCTGCTTGCCCCGCGGACCGCTCTGCACCGTGCGGTTGTGCCCGTCCCAGAGGTAGACCGACTTCTTCTCGGGCACGTAGGCCCAGGCGCCGTAGGTGTGCCGCGGCGCCGGCGTGGGGTCAGTCCTGTTGAGCGCCGAAGGCGTGTCCCGTTTCTCCCAGTTGGTGGCCTTGTAGAGCGTGTAGGCGCCCGTGGTCGCGTCCAGGCCGAAGACGCTGCTGGCGTAGATGCCCGTGTTGTGGAGTGCCCCGTCGAGGATCAGCACTTCGCCGGTTCCGGGGCGATAAGTCAGGCCGCCGTAGCGATGCAGTTGCCAGTGGCGGTCGACCTTCTTGCCGGCGGGAACGGCCCCTTTGGCGATCTTCAACCTGGGAGTTATCGGCACCCAGGTGTTGGGCGGATAGCTGACCGTTCCGGCAAAGGCCCAAGCGCAGAACAGCAAGGGGGTGACACAGGCAAGCGTTCTGGCGATCACTCCTTCCTCCCCCTCTCCGTCGGCGCGCCTGCCGAGCCGCAGTCCACCAGCTTGGTCTCGATGCGGATGACGATGCGCTCCGGGCGGCCGACGTTGATGCGCTCCTCCAGCGCGCGCCAGCCGTCGCGGACGAGAGGCGTGTTGCGCTCGGCGTCGCGCAGCACCGCCTGCTGAAGCGCATCGAAGCACCACCAAGCCGACTCCGGCTCGGGCTCGGCGCCACCGCGCGCCAGCGGCGCGGGGATCACCC
>CAZONU010000014.1:0-6292 GCA_964581145.1 uncultured Planctomycetia bacterium | reverse complement strand
GCCAGCCGGCCCATCTCCTCCTTGCTCCAGGCCACGTGGGTCAGGTCGGTCGCCTCCCCGCCCGGCTCGCCCGGCTGGGGCTCGCCCCAGACCATCAGCGAGACATCCCCCGGGTAGGCCAGGCCGCGCGCGGCCAGCTCCTCCAGCACGCCGACGAGCATCTCCCGGTGGCAGACCAAGAGCGCGCTGGGCCTCTCATTCGCGTCCAGCACCGCGGCCGCCGCCCGGCGTCCCCCGGCCGCGTCCAGCGCCTCGCGCCCGACCCAGCCGGGCTCGCCGGGCAGCCCCCGCCGCAGCAGGAACTCGCGGTAGCCGGCCAGGCGCTCGCGAGGGTGCACGGCGTCCTCATCGCCAAGCACCAGACCGATCTTGCGGTGCCCGTATTCAAAGAGGTGCTCCATGGCCAGGCGCACCCCGCCAATGTTGTCCTGGATGACCGAGGTGGTGCCCAGCTCCTCCATGTCGGTCTCGACGACGACAAAAGGCACGTCCTCGGCCAGCAGAATGCGGGCCAGGTCCGGCCGGGACCAGTCCAGCAGCACCCCGCGCAGCCGCCGGCCCCACTGTTCGCGAAGCATCTGCCGGAAGTCCGCCGGCTCTTGACATGAAACATAGATCTCGATGCCCTTGCCGTTGGCCTCGGCCAGCGCGCCGTTGACGATGGCCGTGTGCATGGTGTCCAGCGTGGGGTTGTCGCGCAGCCCCCGCTGCACGAAGAGCACCGCGCGGGCGGTCTCCTGGGCGGCAGCCTCGGTCGCCCCGGGGATCACGAAGTAGCCCCGCGCCGGCCGGGCCTCGATCAGCCGCTCCCCGCAGAGCAGCCGCAGGCACCTGCGCGCGGTCACCCGGGAGATGCCGTACTTCTCCGCCAGGGCCCGTTCAGAGGGTATGGGCCTCTCGCCGGTCCACCTGCCGGCCCGGATTTCCTGGCGGAGCCGGGCCGCGAACTTGTCAGTAAGCGTCATTTTTGCAGTCATGTGCGAATGGGACCCCCACTGGTCTTATGGACTTAGGACCGGTGTTATATACACCGGGACCCCGTGAAGGTTCAAGGAAGAAATCGGATAATCGACCGGGCCCGCTATCCGGCCGGTTTGGGCGGCTTAGCCGATGCTTTTGCGCGACGCGCGGCGCAGAACAGCCGCCGGCTCGGCGGATTCGTGCAGGGCCTTTCCTCTGACGAACAGGCTCGTGGCCTCGGCGGCGAAGAGCTTCCCGCCGGCGGCCGCCACCGCGGCGGCCTCGGCTTCGAGGTTGCCCCACCTGATGGCGCCCACGACGCCGTGGCCCGGCGCCAGGACCAGGTCCTTCCCGACCCGCGCGCCGATAACGCCCTCGGCCTCCACCGGCTCGACGGCCGCAGGGCGCTCTCCCTCGCGGTGAGGCACCAGCACGGTCATGAACCGCGCCTGGCGCGCGGGCTCAACAGTTTCGGCCTGGAGGTGCCACTGGTTGGCCGCGTCCTTCATGCGCCCTTCGGGGGCGACGGCGAAGCGGTCCTGCTGGGTGATCTTCACGTCTCCCGGACAGACGAAGCGCGCCGCCAGGCGCGCGCCCTTTTTCTGGACGTTAAAACCACCCTCGACGATCTCCATCTCCTCCAGCGCGTGGGCCAGCCACTGGAACTTTACGGCGTCGGCGACCTCCAGCCAGTCGAGCACCACGTACCAGGGGCGCTCGCCGGCGACCATCAGCACCGAGCGGCTGGCGCGCTCGACTTCCGTCGCCGGGCCCATCAGCTCGAGCAGTTCGGGACGGTGCTTCTCGGCGAGCTTGCGGGCCAGTTTCTCCGGCGGGCGGTTGTAGGCCTCTTTGGCCTCGCCGCGGGCGTAGGCGAAGGGGAACTTCTCGGCGAAGCCCTGCACTCCTCCGCGCGCGAACCAGTCGAAGGGCGGCTGGCCGCGACCGCCGACCAGCACCGCGTTATGCGCCCAGGTCTGCCGGGTCCAGAGCACGTCGTGGACCGAGCCGTACCAGGGGTAATAACCGCTGTCGATCAGCAGTGCCTGGCCGTAGGCAAACAGGTTGAAGCT
Organism: uncultured Planctomycetia bacterium; assembly: GCA_964581145.1. Lineage (GTDB taxonomy): Bacteria > Planctomycetota > SZUA-567 > JAKLDR01 > JAKLDR01 > CAZONU01. Next base: position 4,259 of record CAZONU010000014.1, on the reverse strand, counting down.
GTTCTGGTCGGCGTGGCTGTGGCTCACCGAGCCGAAGGGCCCGCTCTTGAAGAGCAGCCAAGTGTCGCGTTCGGCGTCGCCCAGCGCGGAGTGCATGGCCGCCCAGCCGATGTAGGGAAACTCCCGCGCGGCGGGCAGCTCGCTGATATCTTCGGGTTCGAGGCCCGGCCCGGGGGTCAGCAGCAGCGCGGTGACCTCGGAGACGCCCCAGGCGTCCCAGCGGCGCGCGGTGTCGACGGGGCTGCCCTCGGCAGTCAGCATCTCCTCCGGCGGGCGCCACTTGACGGGTATCGCGTCGGCGTAGCCGCGCAGCCAGCCGTCGCCGGCGGCGGCGGCGAAGGCGCCCACTACGAGCTTCTGAATGAAGCCCGGGCGGTTGGCCGGGCCGCAGCTGTCGCCGAAGCCGCCGCCCGGGGCGTAGGGCGGCAGGTTGTAGACCGCGAAGTAGCCGGTGTTCCGGTAGTAGGGATTGGCGGCCAGGTCGATGTCCAGCTCGGCGGCGGCGCAGACGAAGTGCACCAGGCGGTTCATGTAGGCCGACCAGTAGTTGAGGCCCTGCGACCAGCCGCCGTCGTCCGAGCCCCAGGAGCCCGAGGGGTAGCTGACCGCCAGGACGTCGAGGATGTACTGCAGCCACTCGGTCGCCTGGGGGATGTCGCCGAGGAAGGCGACCCCCGCCGCGCCGGTGAAGGCCAGGGTGCGGCACTGGTGGTTGAAGAAGGGCCGGGCCGCGAAGCCCACCTGGCGGTCGCGCTCGCGAGCCTCCTCGGCGCGGGCCAGCATTACTTGTAGAAAGCGCTCGCGCTCCGAGTCGCTCCAGTGCTGGTAGAGCCAGTCGTAGACCCAGGCCATGCGCTCGATGATGGGCATGCCCGCCTCGTCACAGATTTGCAAACTTGTCGTGCCCCAGGGGTCCCAGGACAGGACGTTCATGGTCCAGCGCCTGGCCAGCTCCAGGTGCCTGGCGTTGTCAGTCAGGAGGTAAGAGAGCGCGAAGCGCACCGCGTGGGCCGAGGCCACCTTGCCGGCCGAGAGTATCCGCCACCAGTCCTGGTTGTGCTCCACGGTGTCGCCTGCAAACGGGCGAAAGGGCGCCGGCTCGGCGATGGCCGGCTCCTTCTCGGCGAGCCGGCACCACTTCTCCAGGCGCGCGAAAGCCCCGGCGAACTCCCCGTCGAGGTGCTCCCTGACCAGGGCGACGCGCCCCGCGAAGAGCCGCGGGCGCAGCCCCTTCCACTTGCGCGCGAGCTTCCCGGCGTCGGGGGCGGCGAAGCCGGGCAGGCCGCGCCTCACGGTGAAGCTCCGCTCATTGCTCCGCCCGACCTCCCGCCCGGCAGAGTCCAGGCCGATGAACTGCCACGACCACGGGCCGGGCGCGAGCTTCTTGCGGAGGGCGAGTATCGGGTCGCGCAGCGGGCCGAACTCCAGGCGCTTGCCGCCCGGGCCGGTCAGCGTCACCCGCCAGCGGGCGACCCCCTCGTGGGCCAGCCACCTGACCGGCGGGGGGTTGACTGACGGCGTCGAGCCGTCGGCGGGCGCGGGCTCGAACTCCTTGACTCCGGGTGCGCGTTCGAGTCGACTGGTCATGGGACCTCTCTCCGCAAGAAGGTTCGAACTCAAGCGGAGAAGCTACTGCCTCGGGCGCCTAGTTTCAAGGCGAGGTCGGGAAGGGAACAAGAGCACGAACTCGCACAACCTTGACTGGGCACCGTTCACTGACTAGGATGAGTCGGCTCCAAGGCAGTCTCATTACGGAGCGAATGATGACAAGCCCCGAACAATCACCAAGACCCCGCCTCCGGCGGTCACGCTGGAAGCGAGCCATCCTCTATCCACCCACCATAGTCGTACTGATTCTGATCGCCATGGCCCTGCTCTTCGGCCGGTGGCTGCGCAATGTCGCTGTGCCGTGGTTTCATCAAGAAACTCCAAAGACCGAAGACGTTGAAAAGGACGAGGAGAAGCCCGGTCCCAAGGGCGCGTTCGATTCTGACAGTGCGGCAGTCAGAGAGAAGATTCGCACTGTGTTGGCTGGCATGAAGCGGTCCGACGTGGCGGTATATGGTCGCGTCAGGCACATCTCCGGAAGCAGCCGGGAACCCACTGTGGAAGCCACGGTCAGCCTGGCAAGGACAGGCGACTACAAGAGGGAAGAAATCTCCGGCTTTGTTGTGCCCTCGGACGGCCCTATCTCACTCACCTCCAAGACTGACGGGAATGGGCTGTACTTCTTCCGAGACAACTTGGTTCCGGGTGAGTATCAGTTGATCGTACATCCCCCGAGAAACAGGAACTTGGTTTCGACAACTCAACCCATTGTCATCAAGCCGGCGGACAGACTCAGGAAAGATATTCTCCTGCCTGGCGGATGGGTGCTCACAGGCCGTGTTGTACGGGCTGACATGAAGACGCCGGTAGCAGGAGCGATCATCACGGTCCATTCCCTGCGGCCGAAAGTCCAGGGGGTGCGCCAGTGCAAGAGCAACGAGAACGGACGCTACAAGTTGGGGGTCGAAGGCGAGCTGCCCTGCAAGGTGATCGCGACCGGCCCCTTGGGCGGCCACGCTTTTCTTCGCCGCGTAGAAAAAGGCACCGCCAAAGACAAGCGCGTTCTCCAAGTGGACATAGTCATTCCCGACCCGCGAACGAAAAGGTACGTGCTTCTGCTGGTCTTTACAGCAGACAAGAAGTTCCCCAAGGTCCCCTATGAGGTGCGTCAGGGCAGCGAATCCGGAAAGATAGTAACGGAAGGAAGCATAAGCCCCAATAAGGTCTTCGCGATAAAGGGCCTGGATCCCGGTGTCTACTACGTGAGAATCAAGGATGTTGGCCAGTGGCAAACCACCAGTGGCAAGTCGGCCAAGCTGGATTTACCCGCAAGCTCCACCGGGCGAGTAAAGAACCTTGCTGTTGCGATAACGCCCAAATAGCGCCAGAGAGTTCGACTTCAGACGCGTTCCGGTAAGACCATCCCGGGGCCGGTTTACGCCGATTGCTGCTGTCTCGGCTCCCAGCCAGCCGCCGAAGTCCGCAGTCCGAAATCAGTAACCGGGCATGCCCACCTTGAACTTCTCGGGCACCAGCGAGGCGAAGACCTCCACGACGCCGACCACCTCGTCCAGGCTGTCGCGGACGGGGGCCAGCGCCGCGAGCAGCGGCCAGCCGCGCATCTCGGTCTCCTGGACGGCGGTCTTCCCGGCGAAGGCCTCGGCCATGGCCGGGCTGATGGGGTGGTTGCCGGGGCGCACCGAAAGCGGGCCGGTGTCCACCGGCACGACGATGTCCGCCTCGCCCTTGAAGGGCCGCCAGGCCATGATGCCGATGTCGCCCTTCTCTAAACGTTTAATGTTGAGCAGCGTCTGCTTGGTCTTTATGAAGTCGTCGTGGTTGACGCAGTACTGGTCGCCGGTGTTGAGCTCCGGCTTGCGGACCACGTTCTTGAAGGCGTCCCCGTCCACGAAGACCTCCGCGGCGCGGGCCGCGCGGCGCAGGCGCGCCTCGGTCTCGCGGCGGACGGCGGGCTTGACGCGGTGCTTCCTGGCCATGGTCGTGCTCCTCGCTCTCAGGCCTGCTCGACGGCCGCGGCCAGCCGGGCGCGGGACCGGTTCCAGGCCGCCAGCGGCGCGTTGTTCCAGGGCTTGCCGGTGCGGAACACCGAGCTGGCGTCCGCGCCGGAGCCCTCGGCCGCCTCCTCGCGCTGGTACCAGCCCTCGCGGTCGGCGGTGTTCAGCGTTTCGGCGAGGACCGCGTCGGCCGCGGCGCGCGAGCCGGTCTTTTCCGTGAGGGTGCTGAGATAGGCGTGGTCCTGCATGCCCTGGCGGGTCACTTTCAAGCGCAGCGAGGCCAGCGGGCCCTCCACGCCGAAGCGGTCGCCGGCGTAGAAGCAGTGCCCCCCGCCGGGGCCGGGCTTTTCCCAGGTGCCCCAGCCGGTGCCGTTCCACCAGGTGAAGCCTTCGCTCTCGCGGCCCCAGGCGATCCACGGCCACTTGAGGTTGTCCAGCCTGTCCTGGGCGGCCAGCGCGCCGCAGCCCCCGTAGAACCAGGTCTCCTGGCCCTTGGAGCGCAGCAGCTCGACCTCGTCGGGGGCCCCGCCGTGGGAGTGGCGGTTGACCACCCACAGCTGGATGCAGTCGCCCATCTCGGTGCGCGCGCTCTTCTCGAAAATCCAGGAGCTGTCGATGCGGTTGACGAACTTGACCGCGGGGAAGTCCGCCGCCGCCTGGGTGGCCCACTTGCCGAACGTCAGGGTGGCGTCGTTG
>CAZONU010000013.1:17367-27636 GCA_964581145.1 uncultured Planctomycetia bacterium | reverse complement strand
GCCGGTCATCTTGCCCTTCAGCTCGGGGATCACCAGCCCGACCGCCTTGGCGGCGCCGGTGGTGGTGGGGATGATGTTCAGGGCTGCGGCCCGGGCGCGGTAGAGGTCCTTGTGCGGCATGTCCAGCACCTGCTGGTCGTTGGTGTACGAGTGGATCGTGGTCATCAGGCCCCGGACGATACCCCAGTTCTCGTGCAACACCTTGGCCACCGGGGCCAGGCAGTTGGTGGTGCAGCTGGCGTTGGAGAAGATCTTGTGCTCGGGCGCCAGGGCCTCCTCGTTAACGCCCATGACGATGATGGCGTCCAGCGCGTTCTTGGGCGGGGCGCTCAAGAGCACTTTCTTGGCGCCGGCCTGGATGTGCAACTCGCACTGCTCGCGCTTGCGGAAGACGCCGGTGGACTCCACCGCGAGATCCGCGCCCAGGTCCTTCCAGGGCAGTTCCGCGGGGTTCTTGATACCGGTGACCGGGATGGCCTTGCCGTCGACCACCAGCTTATCGCCGTCGGCGGCCACCTCGCCCGGATACTTGCCGTGGGTCGAGTCGAACTTGAGCATGGCGGCCAGGGCCGCGGTGTCAAAGAGATCGTTGATGCCCACGACCTCGAAGTCGTCGCGCGTCACCAGCACGCGGAAGACCAGCCGTCCGATGCGCCCGAAGCCATTGATCCCTACTTTGATTGCCATCTTGCGCGAAACCTCCCTCGAAAAATCGCAGCCAGTGGCTGCCGACTATGTGTCCGCGGCGTTACGCACAGGGGCTGCGGTGCTCCCCCGCCGCGTCACAAGGGCACTGGCGGCACGCCAGCCGCTGGCAGGGGCCGCCGGCAAAACCCGCAACGGAGGGATTTTAGCGGTCCGGAGAGGGAGCGTCAAACGCCAAACCGCGGCGGGCGGCCGCTTTCGGAGGGGTGCGCGAAGGGCTTGGCGAAGCGCGGCTACCTGGCGAACTCAGGGAAGTGCTTCTTGATGCCCCGGGGGTAGTCGATCTTCAGGCGGTCCAGGAGCCTCCGGGCGGACGCGGGGTCGCCCGCCGCCCGGTGCGCGCGCCAGAGCCCGCGGGTGGCCCGCCACCAGGGCGCGCCGCCGTCCTTCAGGCCCCTGCGCAGCTTGAAGTACTCCGCGCGGGCTTCCTCCGCGCTGCCTGCGCCCAGCAGGCACTCGGCGTAGTCCAGGCGCAGCTCGGCGTCGCGGGGGCGGTGCTTCAGGGGACCGGCGGCCTCGGCGGCGCCCTCCCTGAAACGCTCCGCAGCCTTCTCCGCTCCGGACTTCTAGAGGGCCTCGCGGCCCAGCCTGGTGCAGCATGTGATCAGGCCCGTGCGGGCGCGCATCGCGTAGCAGCGGAACTCCAGCTCGTCCCTGAGCACCTTTATCGCTTTGCGCGCTTTGCCGGGCTTGCCGCCCGGGCCCAGACCATAGCCCGGGTAGTCCTTCAGGAACTTCTCTATCAGCCGGACGGCCCGGGCGTAGTCCCTGTCCAGAGCCCGCGCGAGGACCTGTTCGCCCCGCCGCCTCTCGGGCCGGCCCCTGCGGCACAGATCGATCCGGTCCAGCCTCTCGCGGGCCTCGCCCAGGTCGTCCACCGTCGTGAGGTCCCGCGACTTCCGGAGCGCGGCCTTGAGTTCGCCGAAGCTGATCAGCTTGCCCCCGGCCAGCTTCTTGCCGTCGCCGTCGGGGTCGAACTTGTCCAGGAGCGCCCGGTAGTCCCTTCGGGCCTCGCGGTAATCGCCGGCCGCCAGGAACTCCTCGGCCAGCCAGAGCCGGCCCGCGGGCGTCCCGGCCCACGCGGACTCTCTCAGCGCCTCCAGCGAGCGGGACCTGACCGCCAGGAGTTCCCGGGCCGTACCGGCGGCCTCTTGCGAACGGGCCTTCTGCAGCGCGCGGCCGTAGGCGGCGGCCAGCTGGGCGGACATGCTCAGGTACGAGGTCTTGAGGCCCGCCGCGTCGGCCGCGCTGGCGGCTCCGGCGGCACGTTCCTTGAACCACACCGCGGATCTCTCGGCCGCCAACAGCCTGGTCTTGACTTCGCCGAGCCCCTGGGCCCGCTCCGCCAGCTTGACTTGGCAGTCAAATACCAGCCTTTCCAGCTTGCAGCGCTGCTCCGGGGTAAGCTCGACATGGTCGGGGGGAGCCTCGCCGGCCCGGAGCGCGCCCGGAGCGATGAGAATCAGCAGTCCCAGGACCGTGAGCTTGCGAATAGCGGCAGCCACGAAGCACCTCCCTTTCAGGGACTTACGCTCGCCATAATGGGTAACGCCCCTCGAAAGGAGGGCGTTCAGAAAAAAGCGGCTGGCGGGACGCGGCTACTTTCCCCCGGCCCGCTTGTAGCGGTAGACCAGCATCTTCCCGCCGCCGCGGCTGTCGCCGGCGGCGAAGTAGAAATGTGCGTTGAGCTTGTGGTCGTAGAAACCGTGCCCGGGAAGCCGTTCGGTCCCCTTGGGAAGGCTCCTGCTGACGGTGGCCCATGCGTTCCTCGCGGGATCGTATACGTACATTCCTCTCATATCGACCGACTTGTCCCGGCCGGTCTTGTGGGAGAACATCACCACGACATCGCTGGCGGAGTCGTAGAGCATGAAGGCGGTGGTGATGGCGTAGGCGGGTATCCCCGCGCAGGGGCTGCCCTTGGGCTTGGGGTCTATCCAGGTGTGCGTCTTGAGGTCGTAAACCCACAGCGCGTTGCTGCCCTTGGGCAGCCGGCCCGCGCCGCGGCCGCCGGCCAGATACACGCGGTTCCGCTTGGAGTCGTAGCAGTGCAGCTCGCAGTAGGAAATGGTGTTCTTGGGCCCCTTGGACTTGACCGTTTCCCAGGTGTTGGTCGCGGGATCGTAGAAGCGGATGTCCTGGCTGGTGAAGCTGTGGCCGAAGGCTTTCTTCATGGTGGGGATGTAGAGCATGGTGTGCAGCCTCAGCGATCTCGGCGACCGCATCTTCGTGCGCCTGCGGTCCCAGCGTCCCTTCTGCGCGCTCCACATGTAGGGGCTGGCGTGATCCAGGTTCCTCTTGCCCTTGTTGTCCGCCAGGAACTTCTTGCGGCCCTTGATGACCTTGGGCCAGTAGGTGCTGGGCACCGAGTGGGTCATGAAAGCCCCCCGGTCAGTGTCGTAGGTGTTCATTCCGTAGGTGTGGGCGCAGTCGGCGACGGGCGCGACCTCCCCGTCCGGCCGGGTCTCGAAGCCGTCCTTGTTGATGATTGCCCTGTAGTTCGCCACGTCCGTGCCCGGGTCGCAGCAGATCCAGCGGTGGCCGTTGATGTCGTAGAAAAAGAGCTCGTCGTTGTAGCGGCGGACCCCGTTCCTCACCATGGAGAAGCCGTGCACGCCCTCGCCGTAGATGAAGGCCCCGCGGAGCTTGGGGGCAAAAGGCATCTTCCAGCCCCAGGCGCGGCCCAGTCCGTCGCCGAACTTGGGGTCGGGCTTGGGCGAGCCCAGATCCAGCCAGGAGTTGTCTTTCATGGCCTTGATCCTGGCAATGTGCGGGCCCTCCGGGCTGGGAAGCCCGGCCAGCGGGCTCTTGCGCTCGGCCTTCTTCTCGGTCTTCCTGGGCTCCGCCGCGGCCAGATGGTTCACCGCAACGCCTCCGCCCGCGCCCACCGCCGTCGCCGCGCATATGACCGCCGCCGCAATCTTGATCTTGGTCCACATCATGGCCTTCACCATCCCTTCCGCCATCATCGCCACCGTGGTCCTGGCGCCGCCGAAGGCCGCCGCGGTGATCGACGCTACTTGCGTGGTAGTAAGCGCCCCGGCCCCGGTCGCCTCCCCGGACAGGCTGGCGCCCAACGCGGCGCCGGTCAGGCCCGGCGAGCTCGTCGAAAGCGCCCGGCGCAGCCGGGCCAGCGCGCGAGATAGACGCGCCTCCAGCGTGCCCTCTTTGACGCCCAGCTCGGCGGCCGCCTCGGCCCCGCTCAGGCCGTGCAGGTAGCGCGTCACCACCGCTTCCCGGCAGGCGGCCGGCAGGCGGTTAAGTGCCGCGTCGAAACCCGCCGGCAGCGGCGCCGGCTTGGCCTGGTCCCGTGCAGCTTTCATCTTCGCCGCCTCCTCCTCGCGCCGCCTGCGCCGCGATTCGGCCTTGAGCCAGTCGCGCGAGGCGTCCGTGGCCAGCCGGTGAAGCAGCCCGCCCAGCGAGCGCACCCTCCCGAGGCTGCCCGACTTGCGGACCAGCACCAGGAAGACCGCCTGGCCCACGTCCTCGGCGGCGTGCGCATCGCCGGTGACGCGCAGCGCCGCGCGGCGAACCATGGGCCCGTAACGCGCCAGGAGCTCGGCGAGCGCCGAGTCCGGGTGCCGCCCCTTCAGCCAGCTGACAAGTTGATGGTCCGTGGCCATCCGATCTCCTCGCGGACATGCCGACGCCGGCGGCCGGTTTCCTGCACGAAATTCCGGCAGTTGGGCTCCGGCCGCCGCCCGGGGATTATAGGGAGGCCGGCCGGCAGACACAACTGACGCAGGCGCAGAGGTTTGGGGCCGCCCGGCGGGCCTTGCGGGTGGCCGCCATTTAGTATAGAATACGGCGCTCCCCAGGAGCGTCATAATCCTGTGAGAGAACAGGGAGACAAGAGCCCATGAAACGAGCCGCTCTAGCCCTGCTGGTGCTGGCCGGGATGCTGGCCGCCGGGCCCGGACTCTGCCTGGCGGGCACCCGGCCGGGACCGAAGAAGCTGCCGCCCAAGCTCAAGCCCCCCAAAGGCTATGTGAAGTGCCCCAAGTGCGGCAACTACCACAGGCCGGACTGGGTCTGCTGCTGCCCGATCTGCGGGGGGACCCACCCCAAGAAGATGAAGTGCCGGCCGGACAGGAAGGCCCCCCGGCGCGACGCGGTCTGTCCGGTGTGCCGCAAGGCCTTCAGCGGGCCGGTGCCCTTCAACCGCAACAGCAAGGGGGGCGTGGACCGCGACTTCTGCCGGCACTCCCTGGGGGGCAACGTGGTCGAGTCGCTGGTCTGGATGTGCCCCAGCTGCGGCTACGCCGATTTCTGCCCGATAGTCCTGCCCGGTGGCAAGGAAAGCCCCGCAGAGTTCAACAAGAAGGTCGGCAAGAAGCTGGCCGCGGCGGTGCTCGCCAGGGTCAAGCCCCGGGCCCGGAAGCTGCTGCTCGAGGAAATCACCCGGGTCTCGCCCAAGCTCACCAGCATGCTCGGCGAGATGGACCAGACGGACATCCCCGACTGGATCAAGTACGAGGCGGCCCTGACGATCGCCGAGCTGCGCAAGGCCCCCGCGGACCAGCGCGCCAAGCTGGCCCTGGAAGGCGCCTACGCCTGCCGCCGGGACATAGTCAAGGCCATCGACCTGCCGGTGCTCAGCCGCATCATCATCGCCTGCGAGAACGTCATCCGCAGCCGCGGGGCCGTCGAGGAGGATCCCCGCACGGTCATCAAGGTGGCCGCCGACATGCTGCGCGCCTCGGCGAAGGCTGCCCCCCGCAAGAAGAAGCGGTTCAAGCTCAGCCCCGCCGAGCAGTACTACCTGTACCTGCGGCTGGCCGGCTGCTGGGATCGGGTGGGGGAGACCGCGGTGGCCGGCGACGCGCTGGACGAGGCCGCCAAGGCGCTCAAGGAAATCAAGGTCCCGGCCACGGGCTCCAATCCCCTGGTCACCATAATCGAGCGCCGCCGCGGGCTGCTCAAGAAGGAGGCCGAGTTCCGGGCCAAGGCGGTGGCCGCCATGCGCGAGGCGCTGATCAAGGACAACGCCTACCCCGGCGGCGCGGTGGTGCCCACCGTCTACCTGCTCGGCGAGCTCTACCGGCGGGACGGGGACTTCGGCAAGGCCCGGCCGTGGATGACCCTGGGCGCCAAGATGGCCGGCCCCCGCCACCCGCTCAGCAAGCTGGTCGAGGAGGCCATGAAGCTGCCCAACATGAAGCGCGCCCGGGTCGACGCGAAGGAGGAGGCCGCCGCAATCGCCTGGGTCGTCCGGGTCACCGGCAAGACGCCCGACCAGCTGATCAGCAAGGGCCCCACGCCGGCCAGCGGCGCCGGAACGGTGACCGGCAAGCCCAAGAGCTGCGCCGAGTGCCTGGCCAACATCCACAAGGCCTACGCGGCCTACGCGGCCAAGCACAAGCAGGCTCCCCCCGACCTGGAGCGCCTGGTCAAGGAAGGCTTCATCAGCAAGGCGGCCGCGAGCGGCTTCAAGTGCCCGGACTGCGGCGCCTCGCTCCGCTACCGGCGCCCCAAGCGGCTGAAAGCCGCCGACGAGCTGATGGTCTGGCATCCCAGGTCGCGCAAGTGCAAGAGGCTGGTGCTCTACTCCGACGGCACCGTCAAGGAACTCAAGTAGCCGCCGCCGCCCGCTTCCCGGGAGACTCCACCTGATGAGGCACCTTCACCTTGCCGCCCTGCTCCTGGCCCCGCTGGCCGCCGGCTGCCGCCGGGAGCCCCTGCCCGAGCCGGAGCTGCGCGCGGCGCTGGCCCGGCAGGCCGCCGAGCGCGCCGGGTTCCGGTCGCTGAGCGCCGTCTACGACATGTCCATCTCCGGCCGCAAGCCGGGCGGCAGGAGGCGCAAGCTGCGCTGCTCCGGGCGGCTGGTCGCCGCGCGCGGGGAGGGGCTGCGCATGCGGGGCTCCAAGGTCCTGGGCATGGCCAAGATCTTCGACCTGCTGCTGGCCGGCGACCGCTACAAGCTGAACTTCATCCACGGCAAGAAGTTCTACACCGGCAGCCTGGCCGAGGCCCTGGCCGAGCGCGGCGCGAACAAGCTGATCGGCGGCGGCCGGCTGGACTTCGCCGTGCTGGTCTTCCCGGTGCCGCCCCTGGACGGCGAGGACGCGCCCGAGCTGGTGACCGGCAAGCGCGAGGCCAGGCTGGTCTGGCGCTCGCCGGAGGGCGCGCTGCTCCGCCAGCTGGTCCTCGACGCGGCCAGCGCCCGGCCGCTGCGCACCGAGATCTACGGCGGCCAGAAGCGCCGCCAGGCGGTCGTCTGCTACCGCCGCCCGGCCGAGTCGGGCAGCCTCCACCCGGTGAGCGGCTTCCGGGTGCGCGGTGCGGGCAGCGCGCGCTTCCGCATGGAGATCAGCTTCAGGAACATGCAGATCAACGGGCCCGTCAGCCAGCGCGCGTTCAAGCTGAAGCCGCCCCCCGGCGTCGAGGTCATCGAGGCCGGAAAGAAGACGCCGGAGAAGAAGTGAAGGGACCCGGACTCCTCCGGCGCAAGCTCGCCGCGGTCGGCCGCTTCGTGGGCCGCCGCCCGGGGCTGGTCCTCTCGATCATGCTGCTGGTCACCCTGGCGGCCGCCCCCTCGGCGGTGCTGACCGTCCATCCCGACCGCCTGGAGAAGAACCTGCTCAAGGTCCTCACCAAGGGCATGCCCAAGGCCGAGGCCTTCAAGCGCATCGGCCAGGACTTCGGAATCATCGACCGCCACTTCGTGCTCGTGGAGATCGAGGACAAGAAGGACCTGCCCGTCGCCAAGGAGTTCGCCGACCGCCTGGCCGAGCTCCTGGCCGCGGACGAGAAGCTGGTCCGCTCGGCGCGCAGCCGCATGGGCCTCAAGAAGTTCTTCCTGGAGTACGCCTACGTCTACTACTCGGACCTCGACGAGGGGCTGGCCTCCGATCTCGCCGCGCGCTTCAGCGACAAGGGCATGGCCGAGGCCATGGCCGTCCACCGCGAGGCGCTGCGCACCCACTCGGCGCTGGGCGAGGCGGCCTACCGCGATCCGCTCAACCTGCGCGAGCTGGAGTCCCGGGTGGCCGCGAGCTTCGCCGCCAAGTTCGGCACGGGCGGGGCCGTCGACCGGGAAGGCTACTTCGTCTCCGCGGACATCGCCCCGCGCGAGCCGGGAGGCCCGGTGGGCAAGGCGCTGCTGGTCGACATCCAGGCGACGGCCTCGGCCGGCGACCACAAGTTCGTGGGGAAGCTCATGGACCACACCCGCGAGTGCGTCGCCCGCGCGCGGAAAGAGGTCTTCAGCGGCGAGCGCGCCGCGCCGGACCCGCGCTTCCGTACCGACATCGGCGGGGCCTACGCAGTGAGCCAGCACGCGGCGAAGATCATCATCGAGGGCATCGGGTGGTCGGCGCTGACCAGCTTCGTGCTGATCGTCTGCCTGTTCGCGGTCGCCTACCGGCGGCTGGGCGCCTTCTTCTTCATCGGCGTGCCCCTGGCGGTGCCGGTGATCTGGACGCTGGGCCTCGCTCCGGTGCCGCTCTATCTCTTCGGGTATGAGGGCCGGCTGTCCATCATAGGAGGCACCTTCGGCGCGGTGCTCCTGGGCCTGGGCGTGGACTACGCCATTCACATCTACAACCGCTACATCTCCGAGCGGGCCGCGGGCGCCAGCCCGGAGCGGGCCGCGGAGGTCGGCGTGGGCGCCACCGGCGAGGGCATCGTCCTGGGGGCGCTGACCACCGTGGTCGCCTTCCTGGGCATGACCCTCACCGACTTCCGGGGCTTCAAGGAGTTCGGGATCATGGCCGGCCTGGGAGTGTTCCTGACCATGGTGGCGCTGCTGGTCTGCGTGCCCGCGGCGCTGGCATTGCTCTCCCGGCTGCGGGGGGAGCGGGAGCGCGTCGGCCGGCCGTTCTCCTTCGGGCTCGGCGCGGCGCTGCGCCTGGTGCGGGCCAGGCCCTGGTTCCTGGTGATCGCCGGGCTGCTGGTCCTGGAGCTGAGCGTCGGGGCCATGTTCGCGGACCCCAGCCAGCGGGGGGTCAACTTCGAGAGCGACTTCGGCAAGATGGGCCTGCCCCGCTCGGTGGACACCGTCGGCAACATCAACCGCCGCGTGGCGGAGCTCTTCGAGCTGGACTACAGGCAGATCTCGGTGATCGTCGAGGGCGACAGCACCGCGGAGGTCCTGGAGCGCACCGCCGAAATCTGCGCCGCCGCGCGCAGGTCGAAGAGGGTCCGCGCGGTGCGCGGCATCACCGACCTGGTCCCCGAGCCCGGCCGCCAGGCCCTCAGCCTGCGGCTGGCCGCCGCCGGGCTGCCTCTGGCGGACCTCTCGGCCCGCCTGGACCGCGCCGCGGCCGCCGCCGGGCTCAACCCCCGGGGCTTCAAGCGCAAGGAAGCCTACCGCCGCTTCGTCACCGCCGTCGAGGGCATGGCCGCGCGCATCGAGAAGCGCCAGGGGCTTGACGTCGAACGCCTGCCCGACCCCCAGGTCCGCGAGCTGGCCGCCTTCATGTTCCGCGCTCCGGGCGGCGGCTCGGACAGGTACCGCACACACACGATGATCTCCCTGCACCGCTACAAGGGCATGGAGAGCGTCGACTACGACATGCTCGCCAGGGAGCTCTGCGCCGGCAGGTACTGCCGCTGCGGCTACGTCTACGATTCGAAGAAGGGCGCCCCGGAGAGCGGCGTCCGTCCGGGCACGCCCTTCCAGGAGCTTCCCGCCGGCTGGACGTGCCCCAAATGCAAGGCCTCTCCCGTGCGCATCACCAACTACATCATGGTGACCTACGAGCTCAAGGACAGCGTGAGGGGCGACCTCCTGATGGTCACGGCCATCGTGGGCGGAGTGGTGCTGATCATGCTGCTGGCCGCCCTGCGCCGGCCGGTCTTCGTGCTCCTGGCCCTCAGCCCGGTGATCATCGGCACCGCCTGCATGCTGCTGGTCATGAAGGTGAGCGGCCTGGTGATGACCAGGTTCGGCTACGACGCGGTGTTGGACCTCAACTACATAAACGTCCTGGTCTTCCCGGTGCTGATCGGCATCGGGGTGGACAACGCCGTGCACCTGATAATCCGCGCCCGGCAGGACGGCCTGGACATTTCCGGCGCGGTGACCGAGACCGGCCGCGCGCTGGTGCTCTGCTCGCTGACCACCATGCTGGGTTTCCTGTCGCTGGTCACCTGCCCGCACTGGGGCATCAAGTCGCTGGGCATGGTCGTGGCCATCGGCATGGGTTTCGTGCTGCTCACGTCCATATTCTTCGTGCCCGCGGCGCTGGAGCTGCTCCGCCGCCGCGCGGCGCGGCGCGCCGAAGGAGGTCCGAAATGAGCAAGGCTCTGGCTTGGGCGATCGCGGTCTCGCTGCTGCTTTCCGGCTGCTCCGCGGCCGGGGAGAAGAAGCCGGACGGAAAGACCGCCGAGCCGGCCGCAGGCGATAAGCCGCCGCCGCCGGAGCCCAAGGGGATCCCCGTGGCCGAGGCCCAGCTGGACAAGCTGCTTGCCGAGTGGGGTGCGGCCCAGAAGAAGGCCAAGACCATCGTCACCAGGTTCAGCTGCTCGGAGACCAGCGCGCTCCTGGTCAGGCCCCAGGTCACCGGCGGGGTCATCAAGATCAAGAAGTATTGCCCCAAGTGAATAGCGCCTCATAGGTCC
>CAZONU010000013.1:10615-17357 GCA_964581145.1 uncultured Planctomycetia bacterium | reverse complement strand
AGGAGAAAAAGTCCGCCGCCGGCAAGGTGACCCGGGAGCTCACCGGAGTGATGATCCTCAAGCCCCCGGACCTCTGGGTCTACATGCCGCGGCTCAAGCGCGCCGATCATTTCGACCTCACCAAGCTGCCCGCCAAGGCGGGCGGCAGCCCCCTCAAGATCCTGGGGGACATCATTTCCTTCGACGCGGAGCGCGTCAAAAAGAGCTTCAAGGTCTCGGCGGTCAGGCTGCCCGACGGCGGCTACCGGATGCTCTACGTCGCGCTGGAGGGCAAGAGCATTGGCAACGTGGCCAAGGTGCGGGTGTGGATGAAGAAGGGCGCGCGCTTTCCCCTCAAGATCGAGACCACCACCACGGACGAGGACGTGCGCACCGAAAGCTACGCGGACACCAAGTTCGACGAGAAGCTCAGCGACAGGCTCTTCAAGTTCAGGCGGCCCCGGGGCGTGAAGCTCGTCCGGGTGACCAGGTAGCGCGGGGCAACCATGCCCCCGCTGGGACACCTGCTGGTCAAGCCGGTCGGAGCGGCCTGCAACCTCTCCTGCTCCTACTGTTTCTACCGCCAGGTCTCGGGCTACCTGCCGACCGGCGGGCGAATGTCAGACGACGTGTTGGAGAAGATGATCGGCGACTTCCTGGCCGGCCGGCCCGAGATCGCCGCCTTCGGCTGGCAGGGCGGGGAGCCCACCCTCGCGGGGCTGGACTTCTTCCGCACGGTGGTCGAGATCCAGGCCCGCCTCGGCGCGCGCGGCCAGCGGGTGGGCAACGCCCTGCAGACCAACGGCCTCTTGATCGACGACGAGTGGGCCGAGTTCCTCTTCGAGTGGCGCTTCCTGGTGGGCCTGTCCGTCGACGGGCCCGAGCCGGTCCACGACCGCCACCGCGGCAAGTCCTGGCGCCGGGCGATGGCCGCCGCCGAGGCGTTGCGCAAGCGCGGAGTGACTTTTAACGTGTTAGTTGTTCTCACCGAGGAATCCGCCGCGCGCGGCGCGGAGCTTTACCGCTGGTTCCTGCGCGAGGGATACATGGACGTGCAGTTCATCCCCTGCATCGAGCCTGCCGAGCTGGGCAGTCCTGCGGAGTGGAACCCGCGGCTGGCCGACTTCTCAGTGAGCCCGGCGACGCTGGGGCGCTTCCTGGTCGAGAGCTTCCAGGAGTGGCGCGAGTCGGGCTATCCCCGCGGGGCCAGCGAGCGCACCTTCTCGGCGATGGTCGCCAGGTTCGCGGGTCAGGACCCGGGGCTCTGCACCTTCGCGCCGGACTGCGCCAGCTACCTGGTGGTCGAGCGCGGCGGGGAGGTCTACCCCTGCGACTTCTTCGTGCGCCCCGAGTGGCGCCTGGGCAGCGTGGCCGACGGCCTCCACGAGCTGGCCCGCGCGCCGGTCCGCAAGAAGTTCGCTGAGCTCAAGAGCCTCGCCAAGAAGGCCTGCGGGGAGTGCGAGTGGTGGGATCTCTGCCACGGGGGCTGCCCCAAGGACCGCGCGGCGGCCGGCTCGTTCGACGAGCCCACCCCCTTCTGCGCGGCCTACAAGCAGTTCTTCGCCGAGAGCGTCGAGTGGTTCAAGGCCGAGGCCCGGCGCCGCGTGCAAGAGTGCCGCCAGCAGGAGGCCGCGGCCCGCGCTCCGCGCAAGGCCCCCCGCCCCCCCGGCCGCAACGACCCCTGTCCCTGCGGTAGCGGCAAGAAATACAAGCGCTGCTGCGGGGCCCGCTAAGGCCCCTTCCCGCAAATACTTAAGTTCCCGTCCCTTGGGCTCAAGGCCGGCCCGGCCTGCGGCCGATAATATATCGATTCTCTCTGCTCCGCCGGGAAGCGGCGGCTGGAGGTAGCGATGCTGCATGACGTCAGTTTCAAGGCCGCGGCCGTCTGCGCCGCCCTGGCGCTGGGGGGGGTGCTGGGCACAGCACTGGGCGCCGAGGCCGGGAAGAAGCCCGTCAAGCCGGCGCCGAGGCCGGAAGTGGTCCCCGGGGGAACCGTCGGCGTCAAGCCCATGGCGCCCGGAATCACCAGCTTCAAGGGCCGCCCGATTATCCGGCACAAGAACCCCTTCGAGATAACCATCCCCCGGAGCCGGCTGCCCCGGAGCACCTCGCGCATCTCGGAGATTCTGTTGGAGATGTACAACCCAGAGAAGGGCGAGAATGGAAAGTGGGTGGGCTACGGCCTGATGGACCTGACGCACGAGCGGGTCAAGGGCGGCGACGTGCGCGTCGCCGGGGCCAGGATCGACTTCGTGGCCCCCGCGGAGGGCATCTACTGCCTGCGCGCCGTGCCCCGCGACGAGGCCGGCAACTTCAAAGCCAAGCCCAGGGACCTCACCAACGTGGAGTGGGTGGTGGTCCTGGACCGCACCAAGCCGGAGATCACGCTGCTCAGCCCCGGGCCCGGCGAGGAGCTGGGCCGCGGCTCCCGGCTGGTGGTCAAGTGGACGGCGCCCGACGACTTCCCGGTCAAGAGGATCCGGGACGCCGAGACGAGGAAGATGGTCGGCTCGAACCGGGTGTGGATCTCCCGCGACGGCGGCAACAGCTGGGCGTGCATCAAGGAGCTCGAGGCCCCCGGAAAGTACGAGTGGGACGTGGCGGGTCCCAACACCGACGCGTTCCTGGTGCGGGTCACCGTCGAGGACGCGGCCGGCAACATCGCCTCGGCCACCCTGGCCCTCAAGGACGCCCTGAAAATCACCGGTTTCGAGCCCGCCCACCTCGCCAGGAAGCCTTCCGCCGCGCGGCGCACCTACCAGCGCGGGGTCATTTACATGACCCGCGGCGACTACGAGCCGGCAGCCAAAGAGTTCAAGGAGGCCATCCGGCTGGACAACAAGCTGGTGCGCGCCTACGTGGACCTCTCCGCCACGTACCTGCACCTTTTCGAGAAGCACCGGCGTGCCGACAAGCTCTACGCCAGGCGCTATCTGCAGGATGCCCGAGTCACCTGCGAGGCGGCGCTCCAGCGCAGCAACGACGTCGCGCTGCATTACAATCTCGCCCAGGTTTACCGTCGCCAGGCCGAGGTCTACCACCAGACCGACAAGCTCAAGAGGGCCGCGGCCAGCCTGGAGCAGGGCCTTACCCAGAAGCCCCGCCACATCGAGAGCCTCTACGCGCTGGCCTGGATCCGCTACAAACAGGAGGACTTCGCCGAGACGCGCAAGCTCCTCAAGCAGGTCGCCGCCCTGGGCGGCAGCAAGCACCCCCTGGCCCGCCGGGCGGTCCGGTTCCTGAACCAGCTTCGACATGAGAAGGTCAGGAGCCCCCGGCAGGCCAAGGCGAGCACCTCCGCGCCGGGCCTGCGCAGCAGCGTGAACTGAGCGCGCAACCCCCTAAACCCACAGCTGGCGGGCGCCTCCCCGGAGGCGCCCGCAGTTTGTGAATGAGCCGCGTTGCGCACATAACTCTTCAAATAGCAATACGATACGGCCAACGTCTGCGGGCCCGCACCTGGCGTGGGCGTATCTTTATTATCAGCCGTATTATTATTGACAATATTCTTACTGCGGTGTACTACTTTCTGTAGCACCCGCGGCAAGGGAGAACGGCGCGCATGCCCAGGACCAAGCCCCCGGTATTGGAGGAGCTCAGCCGGGCTTACTCGCGGCTGACCGCCCCGCAGCAGCGCGTGGCCGGCTACATCCTCAAGCACCCCGAGAAGGTCCGTGAAGCCTCGGTCGAAACGCTCTGCCGGGAGACCAAGGCCAGCGAGCCGGTGCTCTTCGCCGTCTGCCGCGCGGCGGGGCGCAAGGGCTACCGCGCACTGAAGCTGGACCTCGCCGGCGAGTTGGCCGTGCTCCACGAGCGCCGCCGGGCGGCCGGCGGACAACTCAGCGCCGACGACGTGGAGCTCAACGGCAACGAGTCGCCCGAGGGCCTGGCCCGCAAGATCGGCGCGGTGTATCGCGAGTCGATCTCCGCGGCCGTGGCCGGCCTGGACGCGGCGGCCTTCTCCCGAGCGGTCGAGGCGCTGGGCCGCGCGCGGCGCGCCGTCGTCTTCGGAATGGGCATCAGCGGGCACGTCGCCCGCATCGCCCAGTACGCGCTGGTCCGCGCGGGCGTGGCCGCGAGCTGCTCGACGGACAGCTACGTGCAGCTGGCCCACCTCGCCGCGCTCAAAGCGGGCGACGTCGCCGTGGGCCTCAGCTACATGGGCGAGCAGCCGGAGATGTCCGAGGCGCTGCGACTGGCCCGGGGCCGCGGCGCGAGCACGATAGCGGTGACCGGGCAGTCCAAGTCGCCCCTGGCCGCCGAGGCCGACCTGGTGCTGGAGCTGCCTCCCCGCCCGCCGCTGGCCAGCTACGTGAGCGTGGGCGCGCGAGTGGCCGCGGCCGAGCTTCTCATAGTCGATGCCCTGGCCGCCGCGGTGGCCCTGGCCCGCCGGGACGATTTCGACGAGCGCGCCGCGGCGGTCCGCGAGGTGGTCGAGGACCGCAAGATCAGGAAGAGAAATCCTCGCCGCAAGAAGGAGAAGACCAAGTGAAAAACCTTGCTCTTTCGCTGTCGGTTGCCCTGTTCCCGTTCCTTGCCGCCGCGGCCGGCGAGCTGCCGGCCAACACTTGGGTCAAGGTCGGTGCCAAGGAGGCCGGCTGCCGCAAGGGCGCGGCGGTGGTTTGGCTTACCCAGGAGAAGAAATTTCTGATCCTGGGCGGCATCCGCGACGACAAGTGGACCCGCGGCGAGAAGATTCCCGCGCCCTACGGGGCCATGACCTTCGACCCCGCTGCGAGGAAGTGGGCGGAGTTCAAGCCGGGCAGCGAAGCCGGCCCCTTCAAGTACAAGAAGAGGGCCAGGTTCGGCGCCGACGCCAAGGGGCGTCTGGAACTTCACAAGGGCGCCAGGATCGGCGGGAGCTTCGCGTACGATCCCGAGGGACGGCAGCTCTTCATCTACGGGGCGGGACAGAAGACCTTCGACATCTACCGCTACAGCGTCGGGAAGCGCTTCTGGGAGAAGCTCTCGGGCGCCCGGCCGGCGGCCAGGGCCGACGGGGTCTGGCCCGGCGAGTGGGGTTACA
This sequence comes from uncultured Planctomycetia bacterium, assembly GCA_964581145.1. Taxonomy (GTDB): domain Bacteria; phylum Planctomycetota; class SZUA-567; order JAKLDR01; family JAKLDR01; genus CAZONU01. The sequence goes on along the minus strand of CAZONU010000013.1, from coordinate 12,352 downwards.
CCACCTGCTTCATGGAAGGCACCAGCCCGGTCTTCGATCCGGTTAACAATGAGCTGCTTTTCATCGGCGGACGCACCGGCAACGCAACAAAGGGGTTTGTCGGCCACTGGGCCTTCTCGGTGAAAGACAAAAAGTGGCGGGAACTGGCCGCCAGGAGCGCGGCGCTCGACCCCCTGCGCGCCAAAGCGCTGGCCGCCAGGCGCGCCGCCCGCGACGCAATGGCCGCAACGCGCAACGTCTTCTACGCAGCGCTGGAGCCGGCGGAGGAAGCCGCGGCCAGGAAGGCCAAGCCCGCCAAACTCATCGCCGAGGCGGTCAAGCTCGCCGAGGCCGCCGCCGGTGCGATGGGCTCGGCCAAGGCCGCGGGCTGGGAGGCCGACGCGGTCAAGCGGGCAAAGGCCAGAGTCGATGCCGCGCTCGCGGGCCTCAAGACCGCCACCGGCAAGCTCGACGCGGCGCTGATAAAGAAAATTTTTGCCGCATCCTGGGCGCTGGACGAGGCCGCCGACTGCCTGCGGGCCGCGCCCGGAGCGCGGAAGAGCGCGGGAGTCGGCTACGATCCGGCCAATAAGTGCGTGGTGGTCTTCGGCGGCGACCACGGCGACTACCTGCTCAACGACACCTGGGTCTACGACTGCGCGAAGAAGTCCTGGCGGCAGGTTTTCCCCAAGACCGCGCCCAAGGCGCGCCGTGCCGGCGGCAAGATGCTTTGGCTGCCGGGCCAGAAGAAGCTGGCCCTGGCCGGGGGCAACACCTACAAGCCGCGTTTCATCTACTTCCGACGCACCGCGGATTCTTTCGGCGACGTCTGGACCTTCGACGTGAAAAGCGGCGAGTGGAACCTGGTCAACTCCGGGGGCGGCAAGGGGCCCCGGCCGACACTGACCTGTGCGCTGGCCGCGGGGGAAGGCGACGCTCTCCTGGGGCTCAGCAGCAAGGGCAAGTGGAGAGGTGTGACTGCGGACTACTTCATGCTGCGTATCGCCGCGGCGGCTGGCGCCGACGCGTCGAAGGTCGGCGCCCCGGCCGGCACGCGCACCTACTTCACGGTCGTCAAGGAGTACGATCCCTGCTGGTACGACGCCGCTCCGCGGGGGAACCGCAAGGCGGTGAGCGCCTGGCTCGCCAGGCTCCCGGCCAACACCTGGACGGTGGTGCCCCCCGCTCCGCGGCGAGCCCCGCAGCGCAGCTGGGGCACGGCGGTCTTCGACCCCGGCCGCGATCAGTGGTACTACTGGACCGGCGGGCACATGGCCGACCCCGCGGACATGGTCAGCACCTACCACCCGGCCATCAACCGCTGGAGCATTCCCTACGTGGCCAGCTACGTCGGCAAGGGCATCAGCTTCCAGGGCCGGCCGGACTGCATGAACCACACCTACACCAACTACGCCTTCGACCCGGTGTCGGGGAAGCTGGTCTGCACCTCGCTGGGCGGCACCTGCGTCTACGACCCCGACCGCCGGGAGTTCGAGCCGCGCATCGACCATCCCTTCCGGCAGCACCCCTACACCACTCTCACCGTCAGCACCCCCAAGGGGGTGGTCTGCCGGGAGCGCGGCTACCTGGGGGTCCTGGATGTCAAAGAGCGCAAGTGGAAGAAGCTGCCGCTCACCGGCAAGCTCTACTCCCCGCAGACCGACGGCAGCGGGCTGGCCTACGACTCCAAGCGCGACGTCATCTGGATGGGCTCGCTGGCGGGCTACCAGAGGCCTTCGGGCCTCATCTGGCGTTACG
>CAZONU010000013.1:0-10605 GCA_964581145.1 uncultured Planctomycetia bacterium | reverse complement strand
CAAGTACTGGATCTGGAACTTCGGCGAGTACGCCAAGCCCGGGAACTGGGACACTATCGGCAAGCACAAGCGGGCCTTCAGCACGCTGCGCGAGTTCGTCTACCTGCCCAAGCCGGACCTCCTGCTCTTCAATAACGTCCTCGACGGCAAGCAGGTGGCCTACGACCCCGGGAAGAACAGCTGGGTGCTCCTGGACATCAAGAAGGACCCCAAGGGCGCCAAAGTCCTGCGGGCCATCGGCGGGGTGGACATCGGCCTGATGTACGATGCGAAGCGCGACCTGGTCTGGGCCCAGAGCAGCAGCCGGAACACCTTCGTCCTCAAGCTCGACTCGGGGACGCTGAAGGTGATAACCGACGGCGCCAAGCCGCCGGCCAAGAAGAAGTAAGGGGAGGGAGATAATGAAACTGGCGCTCCGGAGCTGTTCGCTGGTTGCGGTCATCTGCCTGTGCGCGGCGGTCGCCGCGGCCGGCGAGCTGCCCGAGGGCAGGTGGGTCAAGGTGGGCACCGGCGGCGGCTGCAACCGCACGAGTTCGGCCGTGGTCTGGCTGGCCAAGGAGAAGAAGTTCCTGGTGGTCGCCGGAATGCGCGGCATGCCCAAAAAAGACTTTCCGCGCACGACCTACGCGCTGCAGACTTACGATCCCCAGGCGCGCAAGTGGGAGAACCGCTTCCCCAAGGGAAAAGAAAAAGCATGGACCGACGCGAAGGGCAACTCGAAAGCTCCGCGACACCCGGGTTCCAGCAACTGGGTGGTCCTGAAAGACTCAAAGGGCAACGTCCGCCTGAGCAGAAGCGCCCAGGTAGCCAGCTACTTCGCCTTTGACCCGGAAGCCGAGCACCTCTACGTGGCGCTGGCCGGGCACACCCTGGAGCGCGACCTGCGCGGCAAGACGCTTCCGATCCTCCGCTACAAGGTGGCCGAGCGCACCTGGGAGATGGTCGACTCCGCCGGGCCGCCGGTCAAGCCTCTCTACGGACCGCTGAAGATGTCCGGATCCAGGCTGGTGATGGACCCGGTCAACAAGGAACTGCTCTTCATCGGGGGGATGGGGCACGGCATCGGCGCGGCGGACGGCACGGTGGGCAGTTGGGCTTTTTCCATCGAAGGGAAGACCTGGCGCCGCCTGGCTTCCAGGTCCGAGGCGCTCGACCCCCTGTTCGCCAAAGTGACCGCCGCAATTCGCCCGGCGCGCGACGGCATGGCCGCCGCCCGCAACGCCTTCTACGCGGGGATGAAGCCGGCGGAGGAATCCAAGGCGGTCAAGGGCAAGCCGGCGAAGCTGCTGGCCGAAGCTCTCAAGCTGGCTGAGGCGGCGGTCAAGGCACTGAAGTCGGCGGCGGCCAAGGGCTGGGAGGCCGAAGCCGTCGCCCGCGCCAAGCCGCTCGCCGCGGGGGCGGTCGCGGACCTGAAGGCCGCGGGTGACGGTTTCTCCGCCGGGAAGCTCGACGCCGCTCTGATAAAGAAAGTGTTTGACGCATCCTGGGCTCTGGACGAGGCCGCCGCCTGTTTACGTTCTTCGCCCTCCCCGCGCAAGGCGGCCGCCGCGGCTTTCGACCCCGCACACAAGGTCGTGGTCCTATTCGGCGGGGACCACCTCGACTACCTCATGAACGACACCTGGTTTTATGACTGCAAGACGCGGAAGTGGCGGCAGGTCTGGCCGAAGACGGCCCCCTCCCCGCGGGCGGGCGCGGCCATGCTCTGGCTGCCGGGCCGCAAGCAGCTCGCCCTCGTCGGGGGGGTGACCTTCAACACCAAGTTCACCTACTACCAGACCCACAAGCGGATTCCGACCGAGATCTGGACCTTCGATACCGCCGGGACGGCGTGGACGCTGGTTGCCAGGGAGGCGGCCAAGGCCAAGCTCGCCTTCGGCCAGAGCTCGCCGGTGCCCGACAAGCTGACTTCCGCGCTGGCCGCCGGGGACGGCGACGTGCTCATCGGCCTCGCCTGGCAGACCATGGGCTCACGCAAGATGCAGTGGGCCCACGAGTTCACCACCTGGCTCCAGCGCGTTCCCGCCAGGGGGGCCCCGGGCCTGACCGCCAAGCACGGGGCGGAGGCGGGCACGCGGACCTACACCTCGGTGGTCAGCGGCTACGACCCCTGCTGGTACGACGCGGCCCCGCGCGGCGACCGGGCCAAGACCGAGGCCTGGCTGGCCGCGCTCAAGCCCAACACCTGGGTCCAGCCGCCCAAGTCACCGCGGCCCTGCCCGAGAAGCGAGTGGGCCACGGCAGTCTACGACCCGGAGCGCGACGCGCTCTACCTCTGGACCGGGGGGCACATGTCCGACCCCTCCAGCATCGTGGCCACCTATCACCCGGGGCTCAACCGCTGGAGCATCCCCTACGTGGCCGACCGCGGCTACAAGGGCCGCAGCTACACCAACCGCCCGGACGCCGCCAATCACACCTACCTCAACTACACCTACGACCCGCACGCCCGGCGGATGGTGGCCAGCTCTGTGGGCGGGATCGGCATCTACAACCCCGACCGCAGGGAATGGGAGTACATGGGCACGCAGACCTGGCCCTGCAAGGGGCCGAACTACTGGGTCAAGCTCTGCGGCACCTCCCGGGGAACCGTGCTCTGGGCCCCGGGGCACTTCGACATCTTCGACGCCAGGAAGAGGACCTGGACCAAGCTGCCGCTCAAGGGCGCCAAGCTCCCCGGGCGCTTTCACGGGGACGAGAACATCCTGGTCTGGGATTCGAAGCGCGACGCGCTCTACCTGATGGCCATAAGATCCGAGAAGGGCCATATCTGGCGCTACGACGTGAAGAGCGGCGAGGCCAGGACGCTGGACCCCAAGGGCAAGAAGTCCTTCGGCGATCGCTGGAAGAACGGCCTCCGCGATGCGGTCTACCTGCCCAAGCTGGACCTGGTGCTTTTCAACAACTTCATCGGCGGTCAGCAAGTGGCCTACGACCCCACCAAGAACCGCTGGGTGCTGCTGAACATCGCGCCCGCAGGCAAGCGCATCGGCCACCAGTCGAACGCCAACCTGGCCTACGACAGCCGCCGCGGACTGGTCTGGGCCCTTTGCGGCGCCGGGGAGATACGCGTGCTGCGCATCGATCCGAAGGCGCTGAAGATCACCGAAGGCGCGGCGACGCCGCCGGCCAAGAAGAAGTGAGGGAGACATAAGATGAGGAAACTGGCGTTCCTGCTCTGCTGGCTGACGGTCGGCGGCGTTGCCGCCGCCGCCGCCGAGAAGAAGCCGCTGCCCTACAAGGACGATCCGGCCATTATCGCGAAACTGAAGGCCCTCGGCGCGGGCCAGTCGCTGATCCTGCCCAAGGTCAGGATAATGGCCGGCGGCAAGCCGCTGGCGCGCCCCTACCGCGGCGGCCCCTACTCCCGCGACTACACCAACAAGATGGTCTACGCGCCCGAGCGCCGGACCGCGCTCTACTGCGGCGGCAACCACGGCTCGGGACGCACCAACGACGTCTGGGAGTATCACCTGGGTTCGAACACCTGGCACCAGCTGCAGCGGCCCGTCGGCGGCGACCACGCCCGGCACAAGAACATGCTCATGTTCATGCCCCGCAAGTGGAGCAAGAACCCCGGCTACAAGATGAACGACAAGGAGAAGAAGCAGTTCGAGTCCGCCAAGGCCTTCTGGAACAAGTACGTGGTCTTGAAAGACGGCCACTTCGTCACCAGGGAGGACGAGGCCCCGCTGCTGGTGGGCCACACCTGGGACACGCTGGTCTACGAGCCCAACGTGGGCCTGATGATCCAGGGCACCGGCGCGCACTGCGCGGGCAATCCCCTGCTCCACCACAAGTTCACGGGAATGCCGCTCGACGAGGTGAAGAGCAAGCTCTACAAGAATCCCCAGGGCGTGCCCTACCGGACCATGTGGACCTTCGACCCCGCCAAGAAACAGTGGAAGCAGTACGCCAGCACCGACAAGCTCGCCAGGCTGCGCGGCATGGGCGCGTCCATGTGCTACATCCCCGACTGGAAGAAGATCGTCTTCTACGTATCGGCGCAGAACGTCACCCCCAGCGCCATGGAGATGAAGACCTACGACGCGGTCAACGACAAGTGGGCGGTATTGCGGCCCAACGGCGGCAAGAGCGTCTGGGACCTCTCCCTCAAGATGAAGGTCTCGCCCAAGAGCGAGGCCCAGACCGCCTACAGCTCCAGGCACAAGAAGATGGTCGCCGTCCTCGGCGCCGACGCCTTCGCCTACGACATCGTCGGGAACGAGTGGTCCAAGGTCTCGACCGACAAGCGCATCCGCGCGCACGACGCCAAGACCATCTTCGCCTACGACAGCGTCGGCGACGTTTTTGTCCTCGCCGGCCCGCGGCAGAAAGTCAAGTTCGCCATCCTCGACCTCAAGACGGGGAAGTGGGAAATCCCGGCGCCGGAGGGCCCGGCGGTCCCCCGGGCGCGCTGGTCGGAGGGCAAGGGCTACTACGACCCGGTCCACAACGTCTTCGTGCTGCACAACAGCAAGGGGCTGTGGGTCTACCGGCACAAGAAGCGCAAGTGAGCGCGGGGAGGAATCACCTTGTCCGAGACGAAGCTGACTCACTCCGAGCTGCTCCGGCTGGCGCGCTGGAACACGCCGACGATCTACAACGGTTGGGAGCAGATAACCCAACGCGACTCCGCCAAAGAGTGCTTCAACCGCGAGGAGACCCGCGACTTCACCCCCGAGATGGGGCCGGTGGCGGGCTACGCGGCCACCCTGGTCATCCAGCCCAGTCGCCGCGGGCCCATAGAGGAGAGCCCCGGCGCCTGGCTGGAATACTTCCGGTACGTGGCCTCCGCGCCCGGCCCCAAGGTGGTCGTCTGCCAGGACCTGGACAAGCCGGACTTCGCGGGCACCTTCTGCGGCGAGGTCACCGCGGGCATCTACCGCGCGCTGGGCTGCGCCGGCGCGATCATCGACGGCACGGTCCGCGACCTGGACGAGGTCAAGGCAGTGGGCTTCAAGCTGCTGGCCCAGCGGCTCTGCGTGGGCCACGCGCAGGCCTGGCCGCTCAAATGGGGCTGCGACGTGGAGGTCTTCGGCACGACGGTGCGGCCGGGCCAGCTGGTTCACGCGGACAAGCACGGCTTTCTGGCCATCCCCGACGAGGACCAGGCGGGGCTCCTGGAGGCTGCCGTTTTCATGGACAACAACGAGCTGGACACGGTGATCGCCGCCGGGCGCGGCGCCGCCGGGCGCAGCCACGAGGAGGTGCTCGCGGCGCTGGAGGACGCGGCCAAGCGCTTCGGTGCCGCCGCCGAGAAGCGCTTCGGCCGCAGGGGAGAGTGGTGAAGCGCGATCTCGTCGTCGTCGGCGCCGGACCGGCCGGGACCGCCGCGGCGCTGGCCGCCGCGCGGGGCGGCTGCCGGGTCCTGCTCGCCGAAAAGCACGGCTTCGCCGGGGGCATGGCCACCGCCGGAATGGTCAACCCCTTCCTGGGCAATTACTACCGCAACCCGGAAACCGGCCGTTCCGGCGAGATCATCGGCGGGGTCTTCGCCGAGATATGCGGCCGGCTGCGGGAGCGCGGCGCGCTGCTGCGCTTCAACTACGACGGCCCGGAGAGCGTCTTCTCCGACGCCTTCGACGACGCCTGGCTGCGGGTGGTCTACGACGAGATGCTCGCCGGGGCCGGCGTCGAGGTGCTCTACGGCGCAGCTCTTTTCGGCGCGGAGGTGACCGGCGGCCGGGTCGAGGCCGTGAAGGTGCTGACCAAGGGCGGGGTCGAGACCTTCGCCGCCGACGGTTTCATCGACTCCACCGGGGACGCCGACCTGGCCGCCGCCTGCGGCGCCCCCTGCGACGTCGGCCGCGAGGCGGACGGGCTCTGCCAGCCCTGCTCGACCATGTTCCGGATGGGCGGGGTGGGCAAGGAGCTGCTCCTGGCCGACGGCCTGCGCGCCGCCCGCGGGCGGGTCAACGCGCGCTTCAATGAAGCCAAGAAATCGGGCCGGCTGGAGTTCCCGACCCGGGAAGGGCTGGGCATCTACGAGTTCCCCCGGCCGGGGGTGCTGCACTTCAACGCGACCCGCGTCCCCGGCGAGCCGGCGCTGACCGGCGCCGAGCTCTCCCGCGCCGAGGTCGAGGGCCGCCGGCAGGTGGCCCTGCTGGCCGACTGGCTGCGCGCGGAGGTGCCCGGCTTCGAGCGCTCCTTCCTGGAGTCCGTGGCGTCCCAGGTCGGCGTGCGCGAGACGCGCCGGGTCCGCGGGCGCTACCGGATGACCCGCGCGGACGTCCTCAAGGGCGCGCGCTTCGGGGACGGCATCGCCCGCAGCGCCTACTTCATAGATATCCACGACCCGGCGGGCCCGGGCGGGCTGCACGCCGCGCCCGGCGCGGAGGGGGGGCTCAGGCCGGACTTCAAGCCGGAGCGCTACTACGAGATCCCCTTCGGCTGCCTGCTGCCGGAGGGGCTCCAGAACTTGCTGGTGGCCTGCCGGGCGATCTCTACCGACCACCACGCTCACGCGGCCACGCGGGTGATGGCCACCATGACCGCCGTCGGCGAGGCCGCCGGACGCGCCGCGGCTATGGCGAAGAAGAAGAACGTACAGGTGAGCGAGGTCGACGGCGCCGAGGTCCGCCGCGCGCTGAGGTACCTCGACGAACCGCCGGGGTTCTGAGGAGGGCGCATGACTCGGCGCGAGTGGCGGGGCATCTTCCCGCCGATGGTCACCCCGCTCCTGGGGCGGGACCAGCTGGACGTCGAGGGCCTGGAGCGCCTGGTCGAGCACATCCTGGCCGGCGGCGTCCACGGGCTCTTCGTGCTGGGCTCCACCGGCGAGGCCCCCGGCCTCAGCCACCGCCTGCAGAAGGAGCTGGTCGAGCGCACTTCGGAGCTCGCGGCCGGGCGGGTGCCCCTCCTGGTGGGCATCACCGACACCTCCTTCACCGACTCGGTGATCCTCGCGCGGCACGCCGCCGGGCAGGGCGCCGACGCCGTCGTGCTGGCCCCGCCCTACTACTTCCCCGCCGACCAGCCGGAGCTTCTGGAGTACATCGGGCACCTGGTCCCCGAGCTGCCCCTGCCGCTCTTCCTTTATAACATGCCCAGCTACACCAAGCTGGCCTTCGAGCCCGAGACCGTCCGCCGGCTGGCCGGGCTCGAGGGCGTGGCCGGCCTCAAGGACAGCTCCGGCTCGATGACCTACTTCCACCGCGTGCAGCACCTGCTCCGCGACCGGCCGGACTTCGCCCTGCTGGTCGGGCCCGAGGAGCTGCTCGGCGAGGCCGTGCTGCTCGGCGCCCACGGGGGCATCTGCGGGGGCGCCAACCTCTGGCCGCGGCTCTATGTCGACCTCTACGCGGCCGCCGTCCGCCGCGACGACGCGCGCGTCGCCGAGCTCCACGAGAAGGTCATGGCCGTCGCCGGCGGCGTCTACCGGGTGGGGCACCATTCCTCCAGCTACCTCAAGGGCCTCAAGTGCGCGCTTTCCCTGCTGGGGATCTGCAGCGACTTCATGGCCGAGCCCTTTCACAAGTTCCGCGCCGAGGAGCGCGAGAAGGTCCGCGCCGGGCTCGAGGAGCTCGGCCTGCTCGGAGGCGACTGAGGAGACGCCATGACTGAGTGCAAGCTCACCGGCGGCCTCTGCGTCGCGCTGGTAACACCCTTCGACGCCGACGAGAACCTGGACCTCGGCGCCTTCCGGGCGGTCCTGGAATACGCAGTCGGCTGCGGCGTCGACGGCGTCGTCGCCGCCGGCACCACCGGCGAGGGCCACGCCCTCTCCGCCGATGAGAGAGGCGATCTCTGGCGCGCGGCGGTGCGCGGCGCCCGCGGCCGCGTCCCGGTAATCGCCGGCACCGGCGCGACCACCACGCGGGAGGCGCTCGGGCTCCTGGCGCTGGCCGCCGAGGCCGGCTGCGACGCGGCCCTGGCGCTCACCCCCTGGTTCGAGAAGCCCACGCCCCAAGGGATAAAAAGCTACTACGCGGAGCTCGCCGAGCACGCGTCGGTACCCCTGCTCCTCTACCACAACCCCTCGCGCACCGGGCTCGCCTGGCCGGCGGAGCACATCGCCGAGGTGGCCCGGCAGCTGGCCGGACCGGTGATCGGCGTCAAGGACTCCGCCCACGACCCGGCGCGGGCGGCGGCCATCCGCGCGGCGGCCCCGGAGGGCTTTCTCATCTACTCCGGCTGGCCGCACCGCCGCGCGGAGTTCGCCGCGGCCGGCGCCGACGGCTGCATCAGCGCGCTGGCCGGGGCCCTGCCCGCCGAGGCCCTTGACGCCTACAACGGCGACGCCGCCAAGGCGGAGTACTTCGGCTCGGTGCACGCTCACCTCCGGCGCTCGGCCAACTTCATCGCGCTGCTCAAGCACATGATGACCGAGATGGACCTGCCCGCCGGCAGGCCGCGCCGGCCGCACGGCGCCCTGCCCTCCCGCGAGCTGGCCGCGGCCCCCGAGCTCCGCTTCCGCGGGGGGGCGGCCTCGCCGCGGCCGGCGGCAACGTTCAAGGCGTCCGAGACCGTTCACCTCCTCGCGCCCGGCCTCTTCGAGCGGTGCCTGGCCTCCGCGCCGCCCGCCGGGACGGAGACGGTCACGGTCTACCGCGCCTCCGGGGACGACTACGGCTACAACCACCACGCCCAGATCGCGCGCCACGACGGCCGCTTCTACGCCGGCTGGTCGGCGGGCTGGGTCAACGAGGACAGCCCCGGCCAGGTGGTGCGCGTCTCGACCTCCGCCGACGGCCGGGAGTGGTCGGCGCCCCAGCCGGCCATGCCCCTTCCCGAGGGCCGCCTGCGCTGGACCATGGGCGGCTTCTGGCCCCACCACGGCCGGCTCTACCTGCTCGCCGGGCGGGCCACCCGGGTCAGGTACGTGGACGGCGAGGTCGCGCCCGGCGTCCTCTGGGAGGACCAGGCCACCGAGCTCTTCGAGCTCACCGCCGCCGGCTGGGAGGGGCGCGGCGTGTTGATTGCGGACCTCTACCCCAACGAGCCGCCGCGGCAACTGCCCGACGGCCGCTGGATTCTGCCCGGCTCCAACGCCCGCGCCGAGGTGGCCGTGGCCCTGGGCCCCGGCCCCGGCCCCGCCGGCTGGGAGCTGGTGATGATCGCCCCGCGGACCGAGAACTGGAGCGCTGGCGCGACCAAGCTCAACGAGCCCTCCTGGTTCCGGGCCGCCGACGGCCGCATGCGCCTGCTGATGCGCGACGACGGCGGCTCGCGGCGGCTGCACCTCACCGAGAGCCGCGACGCGGTGACTTGGAGCTCCCCCCTGCCCACCGACTTCAGCGACGCGCAGAGCAAGTTCCGCTGCCTGAACCTCTCCGACGGCCGCGTGGCCGTAGTGGGCAACCCGGCGCCGGACGAGCTGCGCCGCCGGCTGCTGGCCGCCGCGGTCAGCGAGGACGGCGGCGAGACCTTCACGAAACTGCACAAGCTGCGCCTGGACCCGGAGGCGGCGCCGCGGCTCGCCGGGATGCACAAGGTCGGGGGCTTCAGCTACCCGGGAGTCGTCGAGGCCGGCGGCCGCCTGTGGATCGTCTACGCGCCCAACAAGGAGGACGTGGAGGTCACCTCCGTTCCCATAGCGTCTCTTTAGGCCCGACAGCGCGGAGCGGCCCGCGGAGGGGCTCATCCTCCGCGGGCCCGCCCTACTCGCTGGAGCGCACCCGCCGCACGGCGGGGGGGCCTGGCCCCGGTGGTTCCGGTTTACTTCTCTGTGCTGCTGCTTTCCTCCTCTAGCGCTTGAGGAAGGTGTCCTCGGTGTCGGGCGGATTCGCCTCGGTCCACAGGCCGTCGCTGTCCATCTGGGTGGTGACTTTGCCTCCGGCCAGCGGCTTGCGGATCCACTCGATGTGGGTGTCCAGGAAGGCGAAGTTGCCGCCGTCGCCCCAGTGGTTCCGGCTGCAGGCGTCGGCCGCTTCCTTCCCGTCGCCGAGCAGGACTACCCCGCCTTTATGGGATGACAGATGCCGCGGGTCGTAGTCGTAGCTGGTGCTCGCCGCCGTGACCGTCGCGGTGAACTCCCGGTGCTTGCTCGGCGTGGTCGCGCAGGAGAAGACCTTGGTCTGGTCGACGTAGTCGGGGTAGAGCAACTGCAGGCTCTTGACCCCGTCGAGGTCCGCCGGCGTCGCGTAGACCGACCAGCTTCCCTCCCAGACGGAGGGGAAGCAGCCGTCGTTCTCCTGGGCGTAGAGCGTGCAGGCCAGTGCGATCTGACGGAGGTTGTTGCCGCACTGTATCCGGCGGGCCTGTTCCCTTATGCGACTGACCGCCGGCATGAGCAGGCCTATGAGGATACCTATGATTGCTATGACCACCATCAGCTCGATGAGCGTGAAGCCTGCACGCGCGCCGCTATTGAGTTTACGCATGGTCTCACCCCCTTTCCTGAGCGGTTCAGGAAACCCGCGCGCCTGGTTGCCTCCTTTCGCCAACGGCGCGGGCGACCACCGGGGGAGGAGCCCCGTGCGCTCCACATATAGTAAACCGCCACATTGTGCAAAAGTCAAGGCGGCGGCGGCGGCGAATTCCGGCCGGCGGACGCAAGGCGCTGTCGGCCAGGCGCTTGCGGCCGGCCTCCACCGGCTCAGCGGCGCGGCTTGGGCCAGGGCCGGGCCAGGCCCCGGGCAATGAGCTCGGCGGAAAGGTCGG
>CAZONU010000012.1:650-27963 GCA_964581145.1 uncultured Planctomycetia bacterium | reverse complement strand
AACCGCGTTCATCAGCGTCCATCTGCGGTTTCAAACGGTGTGGTAACTTTTTTTCAGGGCTCGTAAGCCCCTGGCGTTCAAGGGCTCAGGTGCGTCCGAAGGTGCGCCCGTCCTCGCCGGGGAGCGGCCCGCGGTCACTCCTTCATATTGCGGATCACGATGTTGTCGAAGCGGGCCGGGGAGTCCAGGGTGCGCAGCCGGAAGTGGCCCTCCAGCTTGTCCAGCCCGGCGAGCTTCAGCCGCGGGAACTTCTTCTTGCCCACCGAGAGCGCGAACTCGTCCCCCTTGAGCCCGCAGCGGATCCTGACCTTCCTGCCCCGGGGCAGGCGGAACCTGGCGTCCTTGGCGGTCTGCATCCTGCCGCCCACCGAGGCGAAGGCCGAGTAGCCGTCCGCGGGGCTGAAGGCGAAGCCGAAGGAGTTCTTGGCGTCCTGCACGAAGACCACCGAGACCAGCCCCTTGGAGCCCTTGGTGGACATCTCGTAGAAGAAGCGGACCTCCTTGGACTTGTACTTGTGCCTGGCCAGGGTCAGCTCGCCCTCGCCGTCGGCGGCCTCCTGGACCAGCTGCCCCTTGGCGATGCGCCAGCGCCCGCCCCGGGCCCGCCAGTCCATGAGCTGCAGCCCGGAGCTGAAGTCGTAGGCGGCGCGGTTGAGGTTCCCGCTGATCAGGTCCAGGTAGTGGCCGGCCTCCTCGGCCAGCTCCTGGCGCTTGGCGGCGATCTTCAGGCGCGCGACGGCGGCCTTCTTGAAGCCCCGCCGGAAGAGCAGAACGCCCAGGGCCAGCTGCTCGCCGGCGTCGTGCTCGTAGAGATCCAGGATCTCCAGGAGCCTCCCGGGGTTCCCGCCGGCCTTCTTGGGAAGCAGCCCCTCCCAGGGGTAGGTCTTGCCGGCGCCGGTCACCGTGCAGATGAAGCCCGTCGCGTCGGCCTTGATTATCCTGCCGCGCACGTACCAGCCGGAGAGGTCCTTGATCTTGAAAGGGGTCCTCTTGGGCTTGTCCTTGGTCTTCTTCACCTTCGCGGTCAGGCTCTTGAAGAACTCCTGCGCGCCGGCCGCCTCCATGAGCGTCCGCGAGGCCGGCTCGGCCCACCTGGTGCCGGCCAGCTCGGTGCTGGTCTTCCCGGCCAGCTTGGCGGCCTCGGCGAAGTTCCACTGCTTGAAGAGCTGGTCGCACTTCTTCCTGACCGCGCGGTAGAGCGGCGCGGTGGCCTTGTCGTTGCGCTCGATGCCCTCCCGGGCCTTCTTGACCCACTCGGGGCTGGGCGCGCGGGTGATGATCTCAGTGTAGAGCTCCAGGGCCAGGTCGAAGCGCTGGCGGTCGCTGAAGTTCCGGGCGTTGGCGTGGGCGGCCTTGATCTGCTTCTCGGCGAACTCCGCCAGGCCGGCCATCTCCTTGCGGGCCTCGGCGGCGTGCTCCGAGCCCGGGAAGGCCGCCAGGAAGACGCGCAGGGCGCTGCGCGCCGCGTCGTAGTCGCTGCGGTGCTTGTGGGTCTGGACCTGCTTCTTGCAGGCGGCCCAGGCCGCAGCCCCGGGGTCGGCCGGCGTTCCGGCCAGTGCACTTGTGCAGACCCAAAAAGCCGCCAAAACGGCGGGCGCGAGAATCCTGACTCTCATTGGTTCCTTAAACAACTGACGTACACCGCGCGCAACTATTCGTCGGCATTTTTTTTCGGGGGTTTTCCCGCTAACGTCTGACGCTGCCCAGGCCCCACAGCGGGAAGTTGAGGTGGGAGTGTTCCCGGGCGTACCAGGCGATCTGCTCCTGGCTGCCGGCCTCGCCCTTCCCGTGCGCGGCGAAGTCGGCCAGCAGCCGCTCGGCGGGGTCCTCCCCGGCGGACTCCTCCCCGTCCAGCCAGTAGGGCCGCGCCGCCGAGAGCAGCCCCACCGCCTGGGGCAGCGAGCGGTAGTCCAGGTTGCGGGCGCAGGCCGGGAGCAGGGCCATGATGAATGTGAAGGCGGTGCAGCCGGCCTCCTCCAGGGCGTCGAGGGCCGCGAAGTACTCGCGGCCCTCGGCCAGCGCCGCGGCGACCAGCAGCACGCGCCCGGGCCCGGAGACCTGGTCGGGCCGCCAGTAGGGCAGGTCCAGCCGGTCGGCCAGCGCCGCGGCCAGGGGCTCGGACTCCGGGTCTATCGCGGCGGCGGCGGTGAAGCGCCAGCGGAAGACCCGGCACATCTCCAGGAAGCGACAGCAGGTTACCGCGGCCTCTTCGGGACGGCCGAAGCCGCGGCGCTCCTCGACCGGCAGGCGCAGGCCGTCGTCGCCGGCCGAGCCCAGCAGCATGGCCCCGAAGTCGAGGTAGACCTGCTCCTTGACTCCCAGCCCGGCGATGCCGCCGCGCTCGGCCAGGGGCCCGGCTAACTCCCGGTAGCGGGGCAGCGCCGACTCGCGCAGGAAGCCGACGTAGTGCCCGTCGGCGTCCAGCTCCGCGGCGCGCTCCACGTGGACGGCGGCCTCCTCGACCCGCCCGCGGTTGAGCAGGATGGCCCCCAGGCCCAGGTGGGCGTCGGCCATCTCCGGGCTGGCCGAGAGCGCCTTGCGGTAGAGCATCTCGGCGCGCTCGGGCCGGTCGCGGCCCTCGTAGATCCAGCCCAGGTTGTAGTAGGCCAGGGGGTGCCCGGCCACGCGGATGGCCCTGCGCAGGTTCTCCACCGCGCGGCGCTCGTCGCCCAGGCGCAGCTGGATGTAGGCCATCTCCACGTAGGCGTCGCCGAAGGCAGGGTCCTCGGTGACGGCCCGCTCGTAGTGCTCCAGGGCTGCCTCCAGCTCGCCGTTGTCCTCCAGCTGCACGCCCTGCTCGTAGAACTCCTCGGCGCGCGCGGAGTCGGAGTAGTTTCTCACCGGGTCGGGGCCCCCTGGGGAATCAATGCGCGGCGATTATAGAAGAGGCCGCCCGGGGCGCAACCCGAAAGCAACGCCTATTCGCCCTCGCGGACCTCGAGGAGGCCGGGGGCGACCTTCTCGATGGTCCCCGCCACCCGCCCGTCGGCGGCGACCACCAGCTCCCGGCCGGCCAGGTGCGCCTCGGAGTTGGCCCAGAGCAGCACGCCGATGAAGCCGCTGTGGATGCTGGCGAGCTTGCCGAGGTCCACGGTCAGCGTCTGCTGGCCGGTGTGGAGCAGCTCGCGGCAGGCCTCCTCGAAGGCCTCCAGGCCGTCCAGGTCCAGCCGATTGCCGAAGACCTTGAGCGTGGCGCTCTGCTCCCCGGGATGGTTCAGGATTCGGAAGTCGTCGCTGGGCATGTCGCGCTCCTGACCTCGTCCTCCCGTGCAGGTATCAACCGTTTCCCGGGCTCCGCGCGCGGATCAGCGCGGCCAGTGCGGCGTTGACCGGGGCGTCCAGCCCCAGTTCCGCCGAGCGCTCGGCCACGAAGCCGTTCAGGAACTCCACCTCGGTCTCCCGTCCGAGCAGCACGTCCTGGAGCATGCTGGAGCGGTTGCGGCTGGCCAGCATGGCCCCGTCGGCGCGGTCGGCCAGGTCCGCGGGCAGCTGGTGGCCCTCGGCGGCGGCCAGGCTGGCGACCTCGGCGACGAGGCGCCGGCGCAGGTCGGCCAGGGCGGGGGTGATGACCTCGCGGTTGCGCACGCCCAGCAGCGCGGTCAGGGGATTGACCATGCAGTTGACGGCCAGCTTCTTCCAGAGGGCCCTCTCGAAGTCGGGGCTCTCGGCGACCTCCACCCCCGCGCGGCCGAAGAGCTCCAGGAGCTCGGCGCTGCGCGCGCCCCTCTCGAAGGACAGGCCCCCGCCCCAGTACTCGATCTTGCCGGCCTCGCGGAAGTCCACCCCGCAGGAGGCGATGGCCCGGACCACCTGGAGCTCGCGCCCGGCGCCCCCTATGAAAAGCTCGCGCCCGGCCAGGCCGTTCTGGGCCACCAGGAAGACCGTGTCCGGGCGGGCCAGCCCGGCGAGCTCGCGCCCGGCCCCGGCGGCGGCGGTCAGCTTCACCGCGACCAGCACCAGCGCGCCCTCGGCGAGGGCGGAGATGCCCGTGACCGCCTGGACCTTCCCCGGGGGCACGAAGATGTCCGCCTGGCCGCCCACGAACAGCCCCCGGCCCTTGACCGCCTCGACGTGCTCGCGCCGGGCGATCAGCGTCACGGGGATCACCGCGGAGAGGCGCGCGCCCAGGTAGCTGCCCACCGCCCCGGCGCCGTAGACCACCACGCGCTTGAAGGCCATGCAACCAACCCCTCAGAAAGAAACCGCGGATGAACACAGATCAACGCCAATGAAGGCAAGGCGCCGACTGCTAGAGATTGAGCACAAGACGCTTGACCTCCACCTTCGGTCTGCCAAAGTTGATCAAGAGGCAAACCGTCAGACCGGTAGCTTTCAAGTAATTCAAACACTGAGCACGGTGAATGTCGTCCAGCGCCCTGGCCGCCTTCAGTTCCACGAGGACACATCCCTCGACCAGCAGGTCAGCCGCGAATTCGCCAACCACGTGTCCGGAGTACTCCACGTTCACGCCGTGCTGCTGTTCGATTCGCAACCCAGTCTTCGCGATTTCGATAGCAAGCGCGTTCTCGTAAACCTTCTCCAGGAACCCGCAGCCCAGGGCATTGCCCACGATGTAGGCACAACCGATAATCTTCTCGGTTATTTCGTTAATCTGGGTCGCGTTCATCTGCGTTTATCCGCGGTTCCATGGCCTGTTCAATCCTCTATGACCGCGCTGGCCGCGGCCAGGCCCGAGGTGTGGGTTATGGAGAGGTGCACGGCCTTGCCGCCCATGGCCGCCAGGCGCTCGGCGGCGGCGCCGGAGAGCCGGACCCCCGGCCGCGCGCCCTGGGCGGAGACCACCTCGACCAGCTTCCAGGAGACCCCCTCGGCCCAGCCGGTGCCCAGGGCCTTGAAGACCGCCTCCTTGGCCGCGAAGCGCCCGGCGAGGTGCTGGTCGCGGGCGGCCTTGCCCGTCGAGTACTCCAGCTCCGCGGGGGTGAAGACCCGCGAGAGAAAGCGCTGGCCGTGCTTGCCGGCCAGCTCCGCGATGCGCGCCACCTCTACCAGGTCAATGCCGGTTCCCAGGATCATGGACGATAGCATATCTGCACCGCCGCGGATTTCCAGAAAAGGAACCGGCCGGACCCCGTTGGGCCCGGCAGGCCGAAGTTGCTGCAGACGGGCAGAGCTGTGGACGAGAAGCGTCCGGGCGCTTCACTTCCTGTGTCGTCGCTTGAGTTCTTCCTTGGCCTTGTTCGCTACGAAGGGCCTGTCCCGGGTCAGCGCCTGCAATACGGCTTCCGGAGTGCTGGGGTTCCCGGCCACGCCATAACGGACGTTGAGGTCCTTGTCGCGGGACAGCGCGCGGAGCGCCTTCGCCGGGAGATTCGGGTTCCGTGCCGCTGAGGTCCGCACGTCGGCGCGCTTGTCTCCGGCCAACCCGGCCAGTACGTCCGCAGGGGTGTTCCGGTGACGGGCCACCATGAACCTGATGGTCGAGTCCTTGTCCTTGGCCAGTATGCGCAGTGCTTCGGCGGGCGCACCCCTGTTCGCGGCCACGCGGCTGCGCACAGTCTGGTCTTCATCCTTGGCCAACTTGAGCCATGCGGCCGCCGGCGCGTCAGCGCGCCAGGCAAGGCGCCGACGGACCGTCGTCTTCCTGTCCCCGGCCAGCTCTACGAGCGCGTCCGGTGGCGTGCGGGGATTCTCCGCTACGATGCTGCGAACACCCGCATCATCATCTCTGGCCAGCCCCTGGAGGGTTTTCGCTGGGGTGTCCCGGCTGGAGGCCACGCGGGTTCTGAAATCTCGACCCGTGTTCTTCGCGAGAATGGGCCGCAGGTCCTTGGGCGTGTTCGGGTTTTGAAGGACGTACGTACGGACCTTCGCGCTCTCGTCCTTCGCCAGCTGGATGAGCGCGTCGACAGGCGTATTCCGGTGCTGCGCAACGCGCACACGCACATCTCTGTTTCCGTCAGCGGCGAGCTCGCTTAGCGCCTTCGGGGGCGTCTTCCAGTTGAGTGCAACATTCAGTCGAACGTTCAAGTCCTTGTCCCGCGCGAGCTTCTGCAGGGTGGCGGGTGCCGTGCGAGGGTGGTAGGATACCCCCCGCCTCACAACCACATCTTCGTCCCCGGCCAGCGAGTTGAGCAAATCCGCAGGGGTTTGCCGGTTGTAGGCCACGGCACGCCTGATGAAGCTATGCTCATCGGCCGAGAGCTTGCGCAGCAGTCCCGAGGGGGCCTCGGGGTTGTGGGCGACAGCTGCGCGGACACCGGGGTGCTCATCGTCGGCCAATCGGGCGAGAAGCCTCGGTCCCACCTTGGGGTTCGCGGCTATGCAACTGCGGATGTTGGCGCCCTCGTCCGCGGCCAGTTCTGCGAGAAGCTCCTGGGGTACGTGCGGATTCTCAGCGACCGCGACACGTCTGACTCTGAGGCTCTTGTCCCTGGCGAGTTTGCGCAGAGCGTCGAGCGGCACCGATGGATTGTGGGCGACCGCGCAGCGCACGACCTCCTCCGGGTCTCCCGCCAGCTTGCGGAGCAGGATTGCCGGTGTCGATGGGTTGGAAGCCACATTCTGCCTGACCCCCCGCACCTTGTCCGCCATGAGCAGCCCGAGCGATTCGGCTGGGGCCCGGGGATTGCGCGCCACGGCGCATCGGACCGTGTCGTCCTCGTCCTTTGCCAGCTCAGCGAGGATGCGCTGCGGTGCGTTGTCGTTCCGAGCCAGCGCCGCCCGGACATGGGGCTCGCTGTCCCTGGCCAGCGTCCGTACGGTGCCCCGGGGCGAGCGCGCGTTCACCGCCGCGGCGGCCATGGCCCTCACGCGCTTGTCGGTGTTCTTCGCGAGTTCCCGCAGCGGGCCGGCGTCGTAGAAGGCCAGGATGGACCGAAGATAGTGCTTGGCGTCCTCGGAGTAGACCTTCTCTCTGCGGAGTTGCCCCTTCCAGTACGACACCGGGTCGAAGCGCTCGAACGCCAGGTCGTCCGTCATCTCCTTCGTTTGATAGACCGCCCGGCACTTGCAGAGCGAAAGCCGGACATCTTTCCCCAGTTTCAGCGCTTCCCAGGTGAGGGGAAGTTCACCGGCCGTTGCCTTCCGGAAGGTGCCGTATGCGGGGTCCCGGAATTCGACCCGCCAGCAGAAGTTCGCCCCCGGCGAAAGCTCCGACCTCTTGGGCCCGCGAGCCGCGACCATCGGCGCGTCCGCGAGGAGGTAGAGCAGTACCTCGGTCTTCCCCGCGTTGACCGAGGAGATCTTGAGGGGATAGACCATCTGCTTGGTCTTGAAGGTGAAGCGAATGGGCTGGAGTTCGCCGACCTTGAGTTTCTTGACCCGGTCGCTGCCCAGCGCCTTCCGGTCGATGCGCATCGCCACGTAGAACCACTTCTTCTTCGTGTAGTGCGCGAGCACATCCTTACGCTTGGCCGGGAAGGCGTACCCGTTGCGCTTGAGCCAGCCTGCGAGTGCATCCGCATCGGTCGAGGCAAGTACCGCGATGTCATACACTCCCACGACTTTTCGCTCAAGGACCGTCACCTGCCCCTTCCCCTGCGCATGATCGACACCCCTGCCCCTGTATCCCCATCGGGCGCGTAGCTGCGTGTAAAGGCTGATCTCCGCGAACGGGCTCTTCTTCGACTCGATGGCGGCAACCCCGGGCCGGGACGGCAGCGGCACAATCCAGGCGAATTCCTCGGCCGGGCCTTCGTATTTGACCTGTAAGACCAGCACCTCCGTACCGTCTTTCCAGTAGATGATCGCTTTCTGGGACGGTTCGTTGAGGTCCGCCCCCTTGTTCCAGACGAAGCAGCCGTCCCCGTGGGCGGGCGCTGTGAGAGCGGCTGTCAACAACAGGGGAAGCATCAACTGCCTGAGCATCATTTCGGCTCCTCCAGGGCCTTAGACGCCTACGGAAGCCGGGAGTTTCGGGCTATTTGGGGAGTCTAACTCCGCGGGCATAGGGAATCAAGATGCGATTCCTTGTGTCAAAACGCCCCTTCCGCTATCACAAGGCCCTCAGGGACAGGTGTTTATGCCTGCCCCTGCTTCCATAGCATCAAAACCTGTGCTCGATACGGCCCTCAGCTTCCGCCTTTCACCGCCGCGGTCAGCGCCCCACCGTTCCGGCCGCGATCTTCGACAGCCAGCGCCGGTGGCCGACGAGGTCGATGCCGGTGCCCAGGATCACGGCACCGTCTCTTCCAGGAACTTGCGGACGTCCTCTGCGGATACGGGACCGGAGAGCCCCAGCCTGGCGGCGACCTCGGCGAGGTCGACGCCCTTCTCGCGGGCCAGGCGCCGGGCGGCGGGGCTGGCCGGGACCTTCGCCCGGTCGGGGGACACGTACCGCTTCCCCTCGCGCTGCTCGGGGACTTCCGGTACATGTCCCCCGCCGGTTCCGGATTGCGGAGCGGCGGCGGGCTCCTCCGGCGGGGCCTCGCCCATGAGCACCGCCTGGTGGCGGGCCAGTATCTCCGCGTTCATGGCTTCGACGTCGGGGAGCTTCTCGTCCTCCCCGGCCAGCGCGCAGAGCACGTAGCCCACCGGGAGGGTGCTGCGCTCCGGGGCATAGATGGCCGCCACCCGCCCGGCCGCCGGGCTGTAAACGTCGCCCTCGGCCTTCTCGGTGATCATCTCCACCAGGGGGTCGTCCTTCTCGACGCGGTCGCCGACCGCGACGTGCCAGCGGGTGACCGTGCCCTCGGTGACCGCCTCGGCGACCTTGGGGACCCTGACGAGCTCCATGGCGTCCATCTTATCGGGAGTCGGAGGGCATTTCCAGAAAAAGCGCCGCGGTTCGCCTACTCGAAGGCCGGAATCTCGACCGGCGCGCCGCCGGCCATCGCCGACTGGTGCGCGCAAACGCCCGCGGCGGTCCAGTTCGCGGCGGTGACCGCCCCGGAATAGGGCTCGCGGTCCTCGACTATCGCGCGCACGAACTCGTGTACTAGATGAGGATGCGACCCGTGGTGTCCCCCGCCCTGCAGGAACGAAAGGTGCGGGTTCTTCTCGTCGTAGACCCCGCGCCGCGTGAAGCGGGCGATCTCCTCCGGGAGGAGGTCGGCCCGGTCGGGCGGGCTGACCCGCTCGGCGGTCATGCTCCGCCCGCGGCCGGCCTGGCGCGGCCCCATCCGGAAGGCCACCGGGTCCTCTTCATTTTCGAGCTGCTGCCACTCGAAGCCGGCCTTGTCTCCGTAAACGCTGAAGGCCTCGGTGTACGACCGCGCGGTCTCGAAAAGCGTGCGGGTGACCTCGGCGGCGAGATTCTCGCCCTCCAGCCGGAAGATGGCGGTCTCGGCGGGGTAAGGGTTGCCGTAGCGCGCGACCAACTCCTCGCGCATGGCCCCCGAGCCGAAGCAGTGCACGCCCGCCGCCCGCCGGCCGGCCAGGGCCAGCAGCGGCGAGACCGCGTGGGTCGCGTAGTGCATGGGCGGCAGCCCCATCCAGTAGTCCGGCCAGTTCTCCATGTCCTGGTAGTGCGCGCCGCGCAGGAACTGTATCCGGCCGATCCCGCCCCCCTCCAGCATGTCTCTGGCCAGCAGGAAGCCGCGGGTGTAGACCGCCGTCTCCATCATCATGTACTTCCTGCCCGATTCCTTCCGGGCGGCGACGATGGCCCGCAGGTCCTCGATGCTGGTCGCCGCCGGGACGGTGCAGGCGCAGTGCCGGCCGCTCCGGAGCACCGCCAGGGTCTGCCCGGCGTGGAGCGGGATGGGGGTGACCAGGTGGACCGCGTCGATCCCCTTGGAGTCGAGAACGTCCTCCAGGCGAGCGCAGCGCCGCTTGACGCCGAACTTCCCGCCCATCCCGGCGAGGACGCCCGCGTCGGTGTCGCAGATAGTGACCTCGGCGACGTCGGGGTGGTGCAGGTAGATGGGCAGGAACTCCGCGCCGAAGCGCAGCCCGACCAGGGCGACGTTGAGGCCCACGCGTCAGCCCGCCGCGCTCTCCAGCTCGCGGAAGATGGCCTCCTTGTCGTTGGGCAGCTTGACCGGCACGTTGGGGAAGGCCGCCTTCTTCACGCCGTAAGCGCCGAACTTCCCGGCGAACTGCTCGCCGGTGTAGGAGTGGTAGGCCACGGTCACGTCGGGGGCCTTGAGGTGGTGCCCGGTGAGCACGCAGGCCACCAGGGCGTCCCTGTCAATAATCCCCTCCTCGACCAGCGCCTTGGCCCCGGCCACCGAGGCCGCCGAGGCCGGCTCGCAGCCGATGCCCCCCCGGGCCACCTGGGCCTTGGCGTCGAGGATGGCCTCGTCGCTCACCGCGCGGACCAGGCCGTCGGTCCAGTCCAGCGCGCGCAGCGCCTTCGACAAGTTCACCGGCCGGTTGATCTCAATGGCGCTGGCGATGGTGTTGGTAGTCACCTCGCCGGAGTCTAGCTGCGCGTAGCGCTCCTTCACGACCGACTCGTCGAACGCGTGGTCGTTCCAGCGCATGTTGCGCTCGTTCCAGAAAACCGAGAAGGAGTCCGCGCCGGTGGAGTTGATGCTGGCAATCCGCGGCTTGCGGGGGATGAGCCCCAGTTCAAAGAGCTCCTGCCAGGCCTTGCCGAAGCTGCTGGTGTTGCCCAGGTTGCCCGCGGGGCAGACCACCCAGTCGGGCACTTGCCACTTGAGGCCCTCCAGGATGCGGAACATGATGGTCTTCTGGCCCTCCAGGCGGAAGGGGTTCGGCGAGTTGACGAGATAAAGGCCCAGCTCGTCCGAGACCTCCATCACCCGGCTCATGGCGTCGTCGAAGTCGCCGTCGATCTCGTAGGTCCGCGCGCCGTAGTCCAGCGCCTGGGAGAGCTTGCCGATGGCGATCTTGCCGCTGCCCACGAAGACCACCGCCTTCATGATCCCGGTGGCCCCCGCGAAGGCCGCGAGTGACGCGGAAGTGTTGCCCGTCGAGGCGCAGCAGGCCAGGCGCGCGCCGATCATCTGCGCGTGGGTGAAGGCCCCGGCCATGCCGTTGTCCTTGAAGCTCCCCGAAGGGTTGAGCCCCTCGTACTCCAGAAACAGCCGGTCGGCCCTGAGGCCGGTGTAGTCGGCCACCGCCGGGCAGGAGCGCAGCTGGGTGCGGCCCTCGCCGATGGTGACCATCTCCTCCGGCCGGGCGAAGGGCAGCAGGCGGTGGAAGCGCCAGACCCCGCTGGAGCGGGCCAGCGGCGAGGCGCCGTCGGGCGCGCCGGGGATCTCGGCGAGCTTCTTCGGCAGCTCGATGCGGTCCCACTCGTAGGCCACGTCGAGCAGCGCGCCGCAGTCCGGGCAGCCGTGCAGCGCCTCGGTTATGCCGAACGTCGAGGCGCAGGACGGGTTCGCGCAGCGCTGAAAGGCGGTCTCCTGGGGCATTCGCTTCCTCCTGCGGCGCGCTAGGGGCGCAGCACCGTGAAGATATCGTAGATCGCGTGGGCGGTCACCGCCAGTCCGAAAGAGCGGAAGTGGCAGATGGCCGCCAAGTAGACGCCGGCGATCGTGGCGAAGATGAAGAAGCCCGGCTCGAAGCTGGGGTGCAGGAAGTTCCCCCGGGGATGGAAGAAGGCGAAGAGCACCCCGGTGACCGCCGCGGCCAGTATCCCCGCGGGCAGCTTCTCGAGGTTGAACAGCTTGTGGCCCAGGTAGAAGAAGGCGGTGAAGAGGAACAGCCTGAAGAGCAGCTCCTCGTAGGCCCCGGCCCCGCACATGGTGGTCAGCTGGAAGAGCAGCCGCCCGCCCTTGCTGCCGGCGAAGCTCAGCGTGCGGGGCAGCTCCTGGGCCAGGAGCCCCAGGGGCACCGCCAGGATCAGCCCCTCGGCGTAGGTGCCCAGCCAGAAGTCGAAGCGGAAGCCGCCCCACCTGGCCTTCCTCTTGGGGCTCTTGCCCTCCCGCGCGGCGCGCTCGGCCGACTCGCGGCGGTGCAGGACATAGAGCAGGACCATTCCTGCCAGAACCGGCAGGAGGATGGCCACCGCCCGGCCCACCCGGCCGGCGGGCAGGTGCAGGATGACCTCGGCGTGGTTGCGGAAGCGCTCGCCCTCCGGCTGGGCCGGCAGCAGCCAGAGGATGCCCAACTGGTAGGCGATGAAGAAGGGCGCCGAGGCGGCGATCGAGTAGATCGGCCTGCGGGTGTGCTCGAAGTACCGGCTGATGAAGCCGCCGTCGCTCCGGGGCGCCAAGCTCTTAGTCCCTCCCTGCTGGGGCATTCTAAAGGCGGGAGGGGCTAATGCAAGCTTTGGGCAGAGCTAAAATGCCTCGGGGGGCTTCTCTTCGGGGGCGGCCTTCGGTTTCGCCTTCTTCTCGGGGACCTTCTTGGGTTTCTTCACGTCGACTTGGGTCCGGGCGTCGTCGCCGGCCTTGATGGGGGCTTTTCTCTCAATGATGGTCCCGCCGCTGAAGTTCTTCCAGATGGTGGTGACCCGCACCTTGCCGACGTACTTCCCGCCGCGCTCGATTATGAATAAGTGTCCTTCCCGGACCTTGGAGTCCTTGCCTGCGCCCAGGGCCACGTGGCCGGTCTTGGCGCGCACGTCGACCACCTTGGTGCGCACGTCGGGGACCTTGTCCGGCGGCATTGCTGCCCGCTGCAGGAGTTTGGCGTCAATGCCCTCCCGGATCAGCCCGGCGATGAGGGCGTCGGTGTCCTTCAGCTTTCTCGCGATGTCGGAATGAGACTTGTGCAGATCGACCAAGTCCTGGCGGGCCCGGTTGATATCGTTGTTGGCCTGGGCCAACTGCTTGGTGAGCGCCGCATTCTCCGCACTGAGCGCTGCGATCCTGTGGTTCGCCGGGATCAGGCTCACCGCGCAGGTGACCATCACCGCGACTGCCACCAGCACGGCGGTAACGGCGACCCTCTCCCACTTCATGGCTCCGCCCTCCTTCCAGAATATCTGGACGCCGCTCCGGCCGTGCATCTTAGGCGCCGGCCGGGCGGGCCGCAAGCTCGCGCCGCGGGCGGTAAGACGGCGAATCAGAACGCTTCCGGGGGCTTCGTTTCGGGCTTGCCCTTCTTGGGTGCCGGGGCTCCGCCCTTCTTGAGGCGTTCGTTCTCCTTCTCGTAGTGATCGCACAGAGCTTTCAGGGCGCCGCACATTTTCTTGAGTTTGGCGGTTTCTTTCTGGATAATCTCCACCAGGGTGTAAGCTTCCTGGAGGCTCCTGACCATCCCGGCGTGGTGCGCGCGAACGGAAGCGACCATCCTCTCGGAATCCCTCTTGGCGATCTTGGGCTTGGCCAGCAGGGCTTCGAGCTCCTTGACCAGCCTGGCGCCGCTCTCCCCCATGAACTTTACCCTGTGCTTCCAGACGGGGCCGGCCTCCTTGGGGATGGGCGCGGGCAGGGGCTTGTCGAGGTCGAACTCGACCTCCAGCTTGGGCCAGGGGGCCTTCAGGTCGGTTCTGGCAGCGTCACCGACTTTGATGGCCTCGGTACGCTCGATGACGGTCGCGGTGCAGGCGTGCTCGGCCACGGCGGTGATCTTCGCCCTGGCAACCCGCTTCTCCCCGGGCCGGCCCTCGACCCGGCGGTAGATTATGAAGACGAAGCCTCGCTTGATGTCCAGGTTGCCGCCGCCCTCCAGGGTCACGCGGCCGGCCTTGGCGTCCACCGCGCTAACCTGGCTGCGCACGTCGGGCACCTCCAGGCGGACGGGCGGCAGCTTTACTCCCTTCGCGGTCAGTTGCCTGAGCACGTTCTTGGCGTAGCCCAGGTCGATTGCCACGCGCCGGTAGTTCATCTTGAGTTGGCTGCATTTCTTGACGAGTTCCAGGTTGTTGACCCGCAGGACGGCTTCGCGCTCCTTGAGGGCCATCACCACCTTGCGGGTCTGCCTCAGCTCGTCGCGCATGACGGAGAGCTGCCTGGTGAGAACCTGTATCTGCTCCAGGCCGATCCTGAGCCGGTTATTGGCCTTCTCCCTGTCCAGCCGCGCCCGCCGGTAGTCCCTGGCCAGGCGTTCGACCTGCGCGCGCAGCCCCGCGTTCTCCGCCTTGAGCGTCTTGACGTCCGGCTCCGGTTTCTCCCCCGCCGATGCGCCGGCAGCGATCAGCAGGATCATCAGTGCCGCCATTACCCGCAGCATGTCTCCCTCCTTGCGCGATATGAGCAGCGCGCCTGTGCCGGACATCTTAGGCGCCGGCCGGGGGCGATTCAAGGCGGCGGCCCGAAAGCGGGCCGGCCGCCCCGCGAGGAGCGTAGCGGCCGGAGACGCGCGCGAAAGCCTCTGCCGAGCCCGTGCGCACGAACTCATTGAGGTCCCGCGCGTCCCGACCGCCGGCCTTGCCCACTCTCGCGTCTCCTCGCGCTTCCCTTCCTGCCCGTATACTGCAGCAGGGGGCGCCCCTGGTCGGGGGAATCTCCGCGAAACGGCCCCGTCTATCCCGAGCTTTGCCAGCATGTTACGGCGCGGCGCGGGGGACGGCAACGCAAAAAAGGCGGCCCCGGCCGGAATTCTCAAAGCTCTTGACTTTCCGCTTTCCGGCGGGGATAATCGCGCAAGCCGGTTGATTGAGGGCGCTGGCGGCGTGAGCCGCCGCGATCTTTCGAGAGCCAAACAGGCACGGAGACCCCTCCCATGGCCCTTCCCAAGAGACGCTGGAGCCACGCGCGCAAGGGCAAGCACCGCTCGCACCAGGGCCTCAAGGCCGCGGGCACCTCGGTCTGCCCGCGCTGCAGCGCCAACAAGCGGCCCCACGAGATCTGCGGCAACTGCGGCTACTACAAGGGCTCGCAGATGCTCCAGCCCAAGCCCGGCGGCTGAGGCCGGCCCCTCCCCCGCCGCCAGCGATGCGCATCGCCGTCGACGTCATGGGCGCGGACCACGGCCCGTCCGAGATAGTGGCCGGCGCGCTGGCCGCGCTCAAGAAGCACCGCGATATCGGGATCCTGCTGGTCGGCGACCAGATCGCCGTCGAGGCGGCCCTCGACGAGCACAAGGCCACCCGCCGGACCCGCTCGCGCGTGGACATCCAGCACGCCTCGCAGGTCATCGAGATGGGCGACAAGCTCGACAGCCTGCGCCGCAAGCCCGACGCCTCGCTGGTCCTGGCGGTGGAGGCCCTCCGGGAGGGCCGCGCCGACGCCCTGGTGGAGGTGGGCAACACCGCGGCGACCGTGGGGGTGACCAAGTTCCGGCTGGGGACCCTGGCGGGCGTGCCCCGGGCGGGCATCGCCGTGCCCATGCCCACCCTGCGCGGGCCCTGCGTGGTCATCGACGCCGGCGCCAACACCCGGCCCCAGCCCAAGCACCTGGCGGTCTACGGGCTGATGGCCTCGCGCTACGCCGAGCAGGTGCTGGGCCGCAAGAACCCCCAGGTGGGCTTGCTCAACGTCGGCGGCGAGCACGGCAAGGGCAACGACTTCCTGCGCAAGACCTACGCGCTGCTGGAGGGCCTGCCCATCAACTTCGTGGGCAACGTGGAGGGCAGCGACATCTTCCGGGGCCGCTGCGCGGTGGTGGTCTGCGACGGGTTCGTGGGCAACGCGGTCCTGAAGAGCTGCGAGGCGGTGGCCGCCATGTTCCTGCAGCTGCTGCGCGAGGAGCTGGGCCGCGGGCCCTTCGTCAAGTTCGGCGCGGCGCTCTGCTACAAGGCCTTCAAGACCGTCAAGCAGCGCACCGACTACGCCACCTACGGCGGGGCCCCGCTCCTGGGGGTCAAGGGCATCGTGATCATCGGCCACGGCCGCAGCGACGCGGTGGCGATCAGCAACGCCGTGCGGGTGGCCCGCGAGAGCGCGCTCAGCAAGCTCAACCAGGCCATCGTCGGCAGCCTCAGCGGGGCGGCCGGCGCCGCCTCGGGGGGGGCCTCTTGAACGCCACCGTCCGCCTGCTGGGCACCGGGTCCTACGTGCCCGAGAAGGTGCTGACCAACGCCGACTTCGAGAGGATGGTCGACACCTCCGACGAGTGGATCGTGACCCGCACCGGCATCCGCGAGCGGCGGATCATGGCCGAGGGCCAGGGCGTCAGCGACATGGCCCTGGCGGCCGGCCGGCGCGCGCTGGAGACCGCCGGGCTCTCGGTCGGGGAGGTCGACCACATCGCGGTCTGCACCTTCACCGCGGACCGGCTCGTGCCTTCGGGGGCCTGCCTGCTGCAGCACAAGCTGGGGGCCGCCGGAGCCTCGGCGGTGGACCTCTCCGCGGCCTGCACCGGCTTCGTGGCCGGGCTGAGCCACGCGGCCGGGATGATCGGGTCGGGCCAGGCGAAGAAGGTCCTGGTGGTGGCCGCCGAGGCCCTCAGCCGGGTCACCGACTACCAGGACCGCTCCACCTGCGTGCTCTTCGGCGACGGGGCCGGCGCGGCGGTGCTTTCGGGAGACGAGGGCGGCCACCGCCTGGGGGACTTCGTGCTCGGCGCCGACGGCTCGGGCGGCGCCGCCCTCAACCTGCCCGCCGGGGGCTCGGCGCTGCCGGCCAGCGAGAGGACCGTTGCCGAGCGGCTGCACTACATCAAGATGAACGGCCGCGCGGTCTTCAAGTTCGCGGTCACCAAGATGATCGAGCTGATCAAGGGCGCCGCCGAGCGGCGGGGCATCAAGCCCGGGGACATCAGCCTGGTGGTCCCCCACCAGGTCAACCAGCGCATCATCAAGGCGGCCGTCGACCGCCTGGACATGCACCAGGAGCAGTTCTTCTGCAACCTCGAGAGGTACGGCAACACCTCGGGGGCCAGCGCGGCCATCGCCCTGGACGAGGCCGTCCGCGCCGGGCGCGTAAGAGGGGGCGACCAGGTGCTGCTGGTGGTCTTCGGCGGGGGCTTCACCTGGGGCTCGGCGTTCATCGACTGGTAGGCGGATGACCCGCGCGCTCCTCTTCCCCGGACAGGGCGCCCAGTACGTGGGCATGGCCGCGGACCTGGCCGCGGAGTTCCCCGAGGTCGCCGAGCTCTTCCGCCTCGCCGACGGGGCCTCCGGCCTGCCGGTTTCCGCGACCATCAGGAACGGCCCCGAAGAGAAGCTCAAGGACACCGCCTTCAGCCAGCCGGCCGTCGTCCTCGCCGACCTGGCTGTTTTCACCGCCTTCGAGAAGGTCCACGGCGCGCTCGGGCCCGCCGCCCTGGCCGGCCTCAGCCTGGGCGAGTACGCCGCGCTGGCCGCCGCCGGGGCGATGACCTTCACGGAGGCCCTGCGGCTGGTTTCTTTGCGCGGCGCCTTCATGAAGGAGTGCTGCGCGGCGGTGCCCGGGACCATGGCCTCGATCATCGGCCTGGAGGCCGAGAAGGTCACCGCCTGCGTCGAGGAGGCCGCCAGCGCCGGCACGGTGGTCGCCGCCAACTTCAACAGCCCCGCGCAGACGGTGATCAGCGGCCAAGCTGGCGCAGTGGAGAAAGCCTGCCAGCTGTGCAAGGAGGCCGGCGCCAAGCGCGCGATTCCACTTAAGGTCAGCGGCGCCTTTCACTCCCCGCTCATGCAGCCGGCCGCCGAGAAGCTGGCCGCCGAGGTCGAGAAGGCCGAGATTGTCTCTCCGCGCTTCCCGGTCATCGCCAACGTGACCGGCGAGGCGGTCGCCGGCCCGGCTGAAATCAGAAGTGCGCTGGTCGCCCAGGTGACCAGCTCCGTCCAGTGGGTCAAGACCCTCCGGACCATGCAGGGGCTGGGCGCCGGCGAGTTCCTGGAGCTGGGCCCCGGCAAGGTGCTGGCCGGCCTGGCCAGGCGCACCCTGGAGGGCGTCAAGATATCCAGCCTGGGCACCGCCGAGGCCATCAAGGGCTACTCGCCGGCGGCGGGCTGAGCGGGCTTCCGGACTTCCTTGAGCGCCCAGGTCGCGGCCTTGCGCACCCTGTAGTTGCCGTCGGCCAGGAGTTTGATCAGCGCGGGCTCGGCGCTCCGGGCCGCACGGCCGATTTTCCCCAGCGCCCAGGCCGCGCTGCTGCGCACTTCGGCGTTCTTGTCGGCCAGCGCGACGGTCAGCGGCCCGACGGCGCGGGGAGCCTTGATTTTCCCGAGCGCACTCGCCGCCGCACGGCGCAGGCACTCGGAATCCGGTCCGGACGCCTTCAACGCCTCAATCAGGCCGCCAGTGGCGCGCTCGTCGCCGATCTTTTCCAGTGCCCTGGCCGCCCAGCAGCGCACGGACAGTGACTCGTCCTTGAGCGCGGCGATCAGCGGTTCGACCGTGGTGGGGTCCTTCAGTTCTGCCATGGCCCACGCAGCAGCCTCGCGCGCGTGCGGGCTCTCGCTCCTGAGGGCTGCGCGCAGGGCTCTCGTGCCGGGATCGCCCATCTTGACCAGCGCCTTCCAGGCCTGCCGGCGGACCGGCTCGAACTCGTGCTCCAGGCTCTCCGCCAGGGGCCCGATGGCCCGGGGGTCGCCGATCTCGCCCAACGAACTCCCCGCTAGGATACGCATGGTCCTCTCCCGGTCCTTGAGCGCCGCAATCAGCGGGGGAACGCCGCGCGGATCCTTGAGGCTCCCCAGCGCGCAGGCCGCGTTCTCGCGCACGCGCAGGTGTTCCTTCACGTCGGTCATTGCGGCTATCAGCGGCTCCACGGCCCGGGGATCGCCGAGGCTGCCCAGGGCGCTGGCCGCCCGGTAACGGACCCGGGGAGCCTGGCTCCGGTCCTGGAGCACCGCGATCAGCGGCCGGACCGCGCGCGCGTCGCCGATATGCGCCAGGGCCTCGACTGCCCGCTCTCGCACCCGCTGCCTCTCGTCACCCAGGAGAGCAAGCAGTTCGGGTACTGCGCCCTCCCCGCACAGGGCCAGCATCCGCGCCGCGGTCTCGCGGTGCGGTGCCAAGCGGCGGGGCACGCGCACGTACAGAGTCAGCCGCCGGAGCCCGGCCTCCGGCCCGCCGAGCCGGTCTACCCCGTCATGGACCCAAAGCGCCCGGTGCCAGCGGCGGACGATCTTGCGGGTTTGCCAGAACGGCACGACCACTGCCCCCACGAACCAAGCGAGGCCGAGGAGGAGAAGCATGGACGCGCTCCAGGTCAGAATGGAGCGTGTCGATGGACCGGCTTTCCTCTCTGGATGCTGCGCCTGGCTCATGGCCTCCGCGGCACCTCCGGAATTGCCCGTCGAGATACCTCATATCATACCACCCAGCGTCCCCCAGCGCTCCGCCTTCATTGCGGATTTTTCGAATGGATTCGCTCCGCGGGCCGAAATATATGCGGTGAGGCCACTTGCGATGAAACTCTTCCTGCGCCCCGCGCGTCCGGCCGGGTGGCTCTTGGCCGGGTTCATCCTGCTCAACGCCGCCGGCGAGCTGCTCTGGCCCGGCTTCGCGATGGACCACTTCTGGATCCGCTCGGTGAAGCTGCTGGGGCCGGTCTGGCGGCCGCTGGCGGTGGGGCTGGCCGCGGCGCTGCTCCTGCCCGGGAGCCTGCTGGCCAGGAGCCCGCGGCTGCGCCTGGCCGCCGCGGCGCTGCCGCTGGGCTTCTGCATGGGCGCGGCGGCCGACGCCTGCTGGTTCTGGGCGCTGCTGGCGGCCGGGCGCATCCGCACGCCGGCGGTGGTGCCCCTCAGCGTGCTGGTGGCCGCGGTGCTGGCCGCCTCGGCCCTGAGGATCGGCCGCGCGGGAGACGGGCGGAAGAAGCGGCCCCGGCGGCGTTTCTACGTCGACCTGGCCGCGGCCGCCGCGATGGTCCCGGTCGCGCTCCTGGCGCTGATTTTCACGTACGGACCCACCGACTACACCCGGCCGGCGGACTGCGCGGTGGTGCTGGGCTCGAAGGCCTATCGCGACGGCACCCCCTCGCTGGCGCTGTATGACCGGACCATGACCGCGGTGCGGCTCTACCAGCGGGGCCTGGTGGGCAAGCTGGTGATGAGCGGGGGCGTGGACCGCTACGCCGACGGCCTGGCGGTCTCGGAGCCGGAGGTCTCGCGCCGGCTGGCGCTGGAGTGCGGCGTGCCCGACGCGGACATCATCGTCGACGAGGAAGGGGTCAACTCCTGGGCCACGGTGGTCAACGCCAGGAAGATCGCCGCCGGGCGCGGCTGGCGGCGGGTGCTCCTGGTCAGCCACTACTACCACCTGCCCCGGCTGCGCCTGGCCGCCGACCGCGCGGGGCTGGGCCGCGCGCGCACCGTGCCCTGCCGGCAGACCCGGCGGCTACGCAAGGAGCCCTGGGGGATCGCCCGGGAGTGCGCCGGGCTGGGTTATTATTATCTCTTCAGACTGCCGCGGGAGGGGACCGGATAGGGCGGGCCGAGCGGCTAGTCGTCCTTCCCCAGCAGCCCCTCGGATTCCAGCAGCAGCCTGGCCCTCTCGTACTCTTTCCCGCCGCCGCCGAAGATGCCGGGGAGGATGATTATGCGCCTCTTCTCCCGCCCGTCTTCGCGATAGTGGACCCAGAAGTAGCCCCTGGTCACGCCGGTTATCGGAGGGTGCGCTTCTACGCGGGTGATTGACTTCCGGTCGAGCACGTTGGGGGAGTCGTCGGGAAAGAGCAATTTCGCGAGCGTCCCCCTCCAGCCGGACCGGACCAGCGCGATACTTGCGGTAGTGATCTCACAATACCCCGTCTTGGTGCGGAACCTTTTGAGGTCTTCCGTCATTTCCGCCGGACCGGCTACTCGCCGCCCTTGCCCTCGACCTCGGGCATGATGGTGAAGTACCGCGCCGCGTTGTTCTCCGGCGCATCCCGCCACTTCTCGTAGAGCTTGAACTTCTCTGCGCCCAGGAGCTTGCCCAGCTTCTTCTCGGTGAGCGCGATGGCCGCCTCCATCTTCCCGTCGGCGTCGGCCGGGCGGCGCCGGCCGACTCCCAGGCCGCCCACCGCCGCGGAGTAGCGGTTGAGGTGGTCGCGGAGCACCGCCTGGAGCTCGTCCTCCTCCGCGCGGGGCAGCTTCAGCGCGTCCAGCAGCCCCCGCCGGTCGGCGGCGGTCAGGTTCCAGCGCACCGCGCCGGCCGCGGCGGCCTCGAACTCGACGAACTCCTCGGGGCGCAGGAAGTAGACGTGGCGGGCCCGCCCCCAGACCGCGGCGCTGCCCGGCGCCGGCCGGCGCCAGGCCTCGAACTTCTTCCAGGCCGCCTTCCCCAGCGCCTCGCGGAGCTGCTCCAGCGTCGCGTTCACGTTGGGCCCGACCACCTCGCGGACCACCGGCGGGCGCCAGCCGGGGGACTTCTCGAAGGCGGCCAGGGCCTTCTCCATCGGCGCGAAGTGCTGCTCCAGCACCGCCGCGGCCCTCTTCCAGGACTCCCCCTCCGCGCCGGTGGCCCGCCTGATCTCCTCGACCATCTTGCGGTAGCCGGCGCGGTGCCTGCCGGCCTCGTCGGCGCGCCTCCGGGCGGCGCGCTCCCAGCCGCCGCCCCCCTCGGAGCGCCGGCGGCGGCGGGCCTTGAGCTCCCCGATGTCCTGCTCCAGCTTGGCGATGCGCTCCTCGTAGGCCTCGCGCCGCGGGCCGTCCCGGTGGAAGTGGATCAGCGCCCCGGCCGCGGCCCCCAGCACCAGGCTGGCCAGCAGCACCCCGGCGGTGAGCAGCCTGCTGCCCCCGGAACGCGGGCGCTCCCCGGGGTCCGCTCCCATACCCATATGCTAAAACTTCCAGCCGGCCGAGACGTGCAGCAGCTGCTCGGCGCCCAGCCGGGCGGAGACCTCCACGGTCAGCCGGCCCTTCTCGGCGCGCAGCCCGAGGGAGCCGAAGACCGCGTGCTCCTCGCGGTAGTCGAAGGCCATCTTCTCGGTCTCGTCCCCGTTCTCGAACTCGCCGTCCCACTCCTCGTGGTAGAAGATGAAGCTGGCGCCCACCCCGGCGTAGGCGGTCAGGCCGCCCTCGCGGGTATAGGGGAAGAAGCGGAAGACGCGCAGCTCGACGTCGAAGGCCTGCCAGTCGGCGTCGTAGTCGATCTCGTCGTCGCCGTCGGCGTCGAACTCGACGTCCTCGTTGGGGCTGCGGACCTCGTCGGCCCAGCCGGCGCGCACCTCGCCGGCCAGGGCGAGCCCGAAGCCCTTGAGGGGGCCCACGGTGGCGCGCAACGCCTCCCACTCGGCGCCGGCGGCCACCTCCACGCTGGCCCCGTGGTCCAGCTCCAGCCGCGGCGAGGCGACCGGCGCGTCGTCGTACTCGATCTCGCGGTGCTGGCCCTTGCCGTAAAGCGGCCGGCGCACGCCGGCCCAGACGCTCAACTTTTCCAGCGGGTACCAGTGCAGGGTCAGGCCCAGCGTGGCGGTCTGGAAGACGTCCCCGCTCTCGTAGAGGTCCATGTCCAGGCGCTCGTCGAAGTGCACGTCGCCGACGAAGTCGTGGAACTCGTCCCGCACCTTGACGGGGCGCAGCTTGCGGCGCCGGTAGTCGAAGTCCAGGCTGAGCTTCCAGCGCCGGCGGAACACGCCGCCCTCCGGGGGACGCTCGGGAGGCGCAGCCGGGGGCTCCTCGACCGCCGGGGGGGGCTCCACCGGCCGGGGCCCGGGCTTCGGGCCCGGGGCCGGCGGCGGCTTTCCGAAGAGGCCCCCGTCGTCGGAGCTCTCGCCGGCCGCGGCGGCCGAGAGCAGCAGCGCCAGGCCCAGCGCCGCGGCGGCCGGCAGCTTGGGGCTCGCTCTCAGCGCCATCTGTGCCTGCGGAACCTGCCGAAGCCGGGGTAGGTGACCCGGAAGCGCACCACGCGGTCCACCGTGCCGCCCCCGTCGTCGATGCGGATGGTGGCGGTCCAGTTCCCGCGCGTCGTGGGGTTGCCGGTCAGGCGGTTGGCGGCCAGGGCCAGGCCGGGGGGCAGCGCGCCCCCGATCAGCGTCACCGTGGGGGGCGCGGCCCCGCCGACCGGCGCGAAGAGGTAGTCGACGCGCTGGCCCCGCCACAGGTACATGTCCTCGGGCACGCCGCCGAAGCCGACCGTGACCTGGACGGTGTCGGTGCCGGACAGCCCCCAGGGGTCGGTCACGGTGAGCGTGGCTATCCAGGTGCCCACCTGGGTGTAGGTGTGGCTGGGGGTCTTGCCGGCCCCGCCGGTGGCGTCGCCGAAGTCCCAGGCGTAGGTCAGGATCTTGACGCCGTCCATGTTGCTGGAGCCCGTGAAGGCGACCGCCAGCGGGGCCTGCCCGCCCGTCGGGCTGGCCGAGGCCGAGGCGGTGATGGCGCTCATCTGCAGCACCGCGTTGTAGGCGTCGACCCGCCCCCAGCCGAAGGTGCTGTCCTTGCCGGCCGCGCCGAGGTCCTGGCAGGTGGCGTACAGCGCCGCGCGGTACTCCGCGGGGGTCAGCGCGAAGCCGGAGTGGGCGTACATCAGCCCCAGCACCCCGGCGACCAGCGGCGAGGAGAAGCTGGTCCCGCTGCCCGTGCCGCTGCCCCCGCCCATGAAGCTGAGATAGACCAGGTCGCCGGGGGCCACCAGGTCCAGGGCGTCGCCGTACTGGCTGAAGCTGCTCCTGGCGTCGGCCGCGTCGGTCGAGCCGATCCACAGGACCTTGTCCCAGGGCGCGTCGGCGCCCATGTCCATGTCGTCGTTGCCCGCGGCCATGACCAGCACGGCGCCGGCCGCGTCGCAGAGCGCGCCCTCGTCGTCCATGGCCTGGTAGAAGACCGGGTCGGGCGGGCCGTTGTAGGAGCAGTTGATCACGTGCGCCCCGTTGGCCCGCGCCCAGGTGAAGCCGTCGATCATGTCCGCCAGGGTGGCCACGCCGCTGGCCTGGTTGGAGATCTTCACCGGCATGATCTGGCAGGTGGGGCAGGTGCCGGCCAGCTGGATTCCGTTGTCCGTGACCGCCGCGGCCATGCCGGACACCCCGGTGCCGTGCCCGTTGATGTCCTCGACATTGGCGGTGTCGGGGTTGTCGGCCACGTTCTGCCCGGCGATGATCTTGGCGGCCAGGTCGGGGTGGTCGGTGTCGATGCCCGTATCGCAGACCGCGATGACCAGCGCGGCGTCGCCCTTGCTGAGGTCCCAGGCCGGCTTGAGGCCCACGGTGTCCACGTGCCACTGGTCGGCCAGCTGGGGGTCGTTGGGCACCCAGGCCGGCCAGCACAGGAAGTTGGGGTAGGCCGCGCGGGCCAGGCCCTCGGACTTGAGAAACGCGGCCCAGTCCTTCTCCGACACGCCCGCGGGCAGCCCCCGGGTCAGGATGCAGCCCGAGGGGCGCGCCTCGAGGTCGGCGCCCAGGAAATCGGCGAAGGCCGCGAGCTGCTCCTCGCCCAGATTCTCCGCCGGCCGGAAGAGCACCTCGCCGGGCCAACTGGGCGCGCCGAAGACCGGCGGAGCGCTGGCCCCGCCGCCGGGGCGGGTCCCGAAGCGCGGCGAGGTCCGCGAGGTCAGCCCGCCCTTCCAGAAGAGCCCCGGCCCGCCGGGCCGCGGCCGAGCGCGCGAGCCGGGCGAAGGCGCCCCGCCCCGCGCGGAGCAGCGCCCGGCCCCGTCCCGGCGGCGAGACGGGTCGCCCCCGGCGAGGCGGCCGGAGCCCCGGTTGCCCCCCCGGTCGCTGGCGGTGAGAATCTCGCCGGAGAGGTCCTGGGGTCTGGAGTCTCCATGGGCGGCCGCGCTCCGGGGCGCCCCCGAGAGCGCCTCCGCGAGCAGCCCGCCGAGCGCGCCGTCGCCGGTCAGGTCGCCGCTGCCGGCGGCGAGGCCCAGCAGGAAGAAGAGCAGCGCGGCCAGGGCCAGTGCGACTCGCTTTTTCCTCTTCATGCGCGCCCCTTCCACGTTAGGGAACCGCCCACCGGCGCGGGGGTCAACCATATATAGTTTACACCGGGGACACCCCGGAAGGCAAGTGGATTCGGCTTGCAGGCGGCACGTCGCGGACGATAATCCCGGCCCGCATGAGCGACGCGAACGATTCCCTCCAGGAGCGCCTGCGGGGCGCCTTCCGCCGCAACGCCGCGGTGGTGGCCCTCTTCGAGGGCGGCTGGGGCCTGGGCATGCCCTTCTGCGCCATCTTCGCGGTGGTGCCCCTGTACCTCCTGCACCTGGGCGCCTCCAAGCTGCTGGTCCAGAGCGTGCTGGTGGTCGTCCAGCTGATGACCTTCCTGCAGCTGTGGGGCGGGCGGGTCTGCTCCGGGCCGCGGCGCAAGCTCAGGAACGCGGGGCTGTGGTGCGCCTTCGGGCTCTGCTGGGGGCTGTACGGCGGCGCGGCGCTCTGCTTCTGGGAGCTCCTGCCCGTCGGGCTGTGGATCGGGCTCTTCGTGGTCATGGTCCTGGCTCTGGGCGTTGTCATGCACCTGGGCGTGCCGGTCTTCGGCGAGCTGGTCATCGACAACATCCCCAAGAAGCGGCGCGGGCTGGTGATCACCGTGCGGCACTGCGTCCTGGGGGCCGGCGGCCTGGTCGGGGTGCTCTTCACCCGCCGGCTGATGGACTCCTATGAGGGTCCGACCAACTTCCACCTGCGCTTCCTGATCGGCTCGGGCCTGTTCGCGGGCGCCTGCGTATTCTGGATGATGCTGCGCGACGTCTCCTGGGACAGCCGCCCGCCGGAACCCAAGCGCGCGCCGGCGCTGGGCGCGGTGCGCACGCTCTTCAACAACTTCAACTTCCGGACGTTTCTGGTCTTCCAGATGCTGCTGCTGGCCGCCTGCAACCTGATGCCCCTGATGCTGGGCTACGGCCGGGACGTCTTGCACCTGGACGCCGCCGAGCGCGAGTTCTTCATCATGGCCTTCTTCCTGGGCATGATTGTCGTGGGGTTGTCCGTGCCCTTCCTGGCCGACCACTTCGGCTTCCGGGCCATCGCGACCATCAATGCGCTTCTGCTGATGAGCGCCTTCATGATCCCGGTGATCGCCGGCGCCAGCCGCACCGCGGCTTACATTTCTTACGGCTTATATGCCGGGAGCTACGGGCTGAACATGATGGTGCTGGCCAACCTCGGCGCGGAGATGGTCCCCGAGGTCCGGCCGGCGACGATCATCGCCGCCGGCGGGACGCTGGCCATGCCGCTGAGCCTGGCGCTGGCCCCGGTGGGCGGCTGGCTGGTGGACATGCACGAGGGGGCCGGCTATCTGTGCGCCTTCGTGGTCGGGGCCACGCTGAGCCTGTGTGCGGCCATCGGCTTCGCGCTGATCGTCCGCGAGCCGCGCACCGGCCAGGAGCTGTTTGTACGACTAAGAAAATACTAGCGCGAATTATTCACCACCAAGACACCAAGGCACGAAGGCACGAAGAACAACGAGTTTCAGAACGCAGCGGGCTTCTCTGGCCTGAGCGG
Source organism: uncultured Planctomycetia bacterium (assembly GCA_964581145.1). Lineage (GTDB taxonomy): Bacteria > Planctomycetota > SZUA-567 > JAKLDR01 > JAKLDR01 > CAZONU01. The sequence goes on along the minus strand of CAZONU010000012.1, from coordinate 1,977 downwards.
GCGCGGATGTTCCGCAGCCTTCACTCGCCCTTCTCCCCTCGAATCTTCTTCAGGGCCTCGCGGGCGGCATTGGGCGCAGGCGGGCGTTCGCTTTTCAGGAGCTTCTGGAGAAGAGGAACGGCCTCCTTGGCCTCCGGGCCGAACTCTCCCAGCCCTTCGGCGGCGAAGGTCTTCGCAAGGTCAATTGCATAGGTCTGCATCCTCGGCGAAGCGTACTCCTCGGTGTTCCTCAGTATGTCTATGAGCAGGGGCATCGAACCCTCTGCGCGCGGCCCGGCCACGCCCAGACCGACGATAGCCGCCATTCGAATGCTCGCGTCCGGGCTCTTGAGGGCCTTGCGAAAAATGGGGGTAGGCGCGCGGTCGCAGTGACCCAGGAGGACCAGGATCCACACCTTCTTGGAGCCCTCGAAGCTCATGGGTCCCGGCATCGGGTTCTCGTCATCGGCAAAGAGGTCGAGAGCGCGATAGCAGAGAGCCAGCTTCCTGCCCGCTTTCTCCGGGCCTCCCAGGCGACTGAGCGCAGTCCGAATTCCGTCTTCGTCGTACGCCAACTTGAACGCCGTCTCCAGCGCGCCGGGCACGTCGCTGATCACCCTGTCGGTTTGGGCGACCGGCACGACAATGAGCCAGCAGAACAGCCCCGCGGCCAGGAGCAGCGCCAGGGCGACGCCCCAGTAGATGTAAACCCGCTTGGAGCGCGGGGGCTTCTCCAAGTCACTTTCCCTTTCTGCGCGGCAGGCTGGTCACTCCCGGGCCATCAGGGCCGGATGCCCGGCCGATATCCTCCCCGCGGACCGCGAAACGCAGCCTGCCGGTCGCGCCCACCGCCGACATGGGCAGTTCCAGGTGCAATTTCTTGGCGTCAGCTGCGGACTTCTCGAAGAGCAGCTGGTCGCTGACAGATCCGCCGGGAGGCAGCTTGACGGTGCCGGCCACCTGGCCGACGGCGTTGACCCAGGGGCCGGAGGTCACCCGCTTGTAGGCCCGCCCGCTCTCATCGCTGAGCTTGGCGTAGCCCGTGGCGCGCAGCGAGGCGCCGGCCCAACCCTTGTAGGTCAGCTTGCGGTCGGCGCTGAGGTTGGTTATGCGCAGCTTGACTCTCAGGTACTCGTTCTCGGAGGGGCCGACCTGGCCCACCGCGTTCCTGACCTCCACCCGGCCCACGCTGGCCGAAGCCACCCGGACCTCGACGTCCCCGTGCCGGACCGGTCCCTCCCTGGCGTCGTGCAACTGGTCCGGCGGCGGGGGGGTGCCGTCCGCGCGCCCGTTCCTCGGCGCGCCCGAGGGCCGCCGGCAGTAGCCGTAGACAACGGCTGCCAGCACC
>CAZONU010000012.1:0-640 GCA_964581145.1 uncultured Planctomycetia bacterium | reverse complement strand
GCTCACGCGCCCGTCCCCTTCACTCCGCAATCCGCAATCCCAAATCCGCAATCGGGGTTGCGGTCCTCAGGGCTTGGCCGGCGCGGTGGTCTCCGAGGTGGGCGGGGCGGTTTCGGTGCCGCCCCCCACCGGCGGGCCGCTCTCCGTCGTGGGTGGGCCGCTCTCGGTGGCCGGCGGCGTCAGGAAGGCGGGGATGTTGTCCTGGACCCAGGGAATCTTGCCGAGCACGCCGGGCAGGTGGCCGGTGAAGTGCAGCCCGACGCCCGCGCCGACCAGGAGCAGCACCAGCACCAGCAGCGTTACCAGCAGCTTCTTGAAGAGCGAGCCCCGCTTGGGCAGCAGCAGCCCGCACTTGCGGCACTCGACGGCCTTGCGCTTGAGGCGCACGCCGCACTGCGGGCAGTGGCCGGGGTCCGCGTCGAAGGCCGCGCGAAGCTCCTCGACGCTCTTCTCCTCGACCTCCGCGGGCTCCGCGGGCTCCGCGGGCTCCTCGACCTCCGTGGGTTTGTCGGGCCTGGCCAGGGCGGTCCTGCGGCTCGACGCCCGGTGCCCGCCGGCGTCCGACCCGTACTCCGGGGCCAGCCCGATGTCCCCGCCAGCGGCCTCGCCGAGCGCCGCGCCCAGGCCCGCGCCGCCGGCC
>CAZONU010000011.1:0-28001 GCA_964581145.1 uncultured Planctomycetia bacterium | reverse complement strand
CACGACGACGGCGGCGGCAGTCCTGGCGCCGGCGCTTGTGCCGGAACGCGCTTCGACGGAGGCATGGCGGCTCTGCAGGGTGTCAGGCTCTCTCCCGGGACGATTCTCCCGGCCGGGGGGGCGGGCGTCAAGAGGGCCGGCCTTTTGTGCAGTCATCGCCGGCGCTGGGGAGTATATAATGTAAGAGCGCTGGGGCAGGAGGACGCTGAAGTGTTGACGGATGCCTGGAAACTCATCTGCGGGGCGCTCGTCCTCGCCGCGCTCGGTCCGGGGGGCGCCCGCGCCGCGGGCGTCGACGAGTTCAAGGTCAAGCGCGAGGCGGTCTTCGAGTTCGCCGAGAAGCCCCGGGTCACGCGCCGCGGCGACCGGGTGACGATTTCCTTCGCGTCCAAGGGCTGCTGCGACGCGACCGTGGCCGTGGAGGACGCCGCCGGCCGGATCGTCCGCCACCTGGCCAGCGGGGTGCTGGGCAGGAACGCCCCGCCGCCGTTCGCGAAGGGCAGCCTCAAGCAGACCCTGGTCTGGGACGGCAAGGACGACCGCGGCCGCTACATCGACGACAAGGATCGCCTCACCGTGCGCGTGTCTCTGGGGCTGGAGCCGCGCTTCGAGCGCACGCTGCTGTGGTCGCCGCACAAGCAGCGCGGGGCCATGCCCTTCACGGCCGCGGCCCCCGAGGGGGTCTACGTGTTCGATGGCCGCGGGGTCGACTACCTGCGGCTCTTCGACCACCAGGGCAACTACCTGCGCACGGTCTATCCCTTCCCCGCCGGCAAGCTGAAGCAGGTCAAAGGCCTCAAGTGGCACCGCTTCCCCCAGGGCTACAGCCTTCCGCTGAAGGAGAGCGGCTACCAGCAGACGCTGCTGACCTCCGGGAACAACGACAGCATCCACGACAAGAACGGCGCCCGGCACGGCCGCGCGGCCACGGGGATGGCCGTGAAGGGCAAGCGCATCGCCCTGGCGCGCGAGCACCTCAACCGCCTGGCCACCGACGGCTCCAGCGGGGGGCTGGCCCTCAAGGGACCCGAGACGGGCTTCGTGGTACAGCGCCGCGGCTACGGCGGGTTCGGGAAGGGCAAGTTCGCCATCGGTCCCACCAGCCTGGCCTTCTCGCCGGACGGGAAGGTGCTGTACATGACCGGCTACCTCTGGAGGCAGCGCAGCGGCCATTCCGGATGCGTCCACGTGGTCCTGAAGCTGGACTTCGAGAGGGGGGAGAAGACCTCCGTCTTCACCGGCAGCCGCGACCTCAAGACATACGGTCGGGGCAACGACCGGCTCTGCGTGCCGACTTCGGTGGCCTGCGACGCGAAGGGCCGGGTCTACGTCTCGGACTTCCTGAATGACCGGGTGCAGGTGTTCGCGCCGGACGGCAAGCACCTGAAGTCCGTCAAGGTAACCAGGCCGACCAAGGTGCTGGTCCACCGGAAGACCGGCGGGATATTCGTCTTCTCCTGGGAGCCCATCGGGATTCCCGGCGACGCCTGGCGGGCGTACAAGTACGACCACGAGAAAATCAGGCCGGGGATGACCCGCTTCAGCGCCTACCCCGGATGCAGGAGGATCTCCTTCGAGAAGTTCCCCTTCGGTCCCGTCGGGGGCAGCCGGGTCTTCAGCGCGGGTCAGCAGTATCACGTGGAGCTCGACTCCTGGGCGCCCGGGCCGGGTCCGGTCTTCTGGATCATCGGCCGCAAGTTCGTGGCCACGCGCGCGGACCACCGCATCCTGTTCGTCGATCACCGCAAGGTCATGGCCGAGGGCAAGTGGAGCCGGGGGCTGCGCATCCTCAGGAAGAAGGGGCAGGAGTGGGCGGTCCTCACGGACTTCGGCCAGCGCGCCAGGAAGAAGGTCAAGCGGGTCGCGCCCGTCAAGCACAACATCCAGGAGCTCTATGTGAACCCGAAGACGGGAAGGCTCTACGTGGGCGAAGCGGACAGCGGGCCCACCATCAAGGCCTTCAAGCGGCTCATCGAGATCGATCCGGAGACGGGCAAGATCAAGTTCGTGCCACTGCCCTTCAACGCCGAGGAGGTCGTCTTTGACCTCAACGGGCTGGCCTACCTGAGGACCACGGACGTGGTCGCCCGCTACGACCCCAGGACCTGGCGCGAAGTCCCGTGGGACTACGGCGAGCGGCTGGACCAGGTCACCTGCGGCATGTACGGCAAGACCGCCGCGGTGATTTCCGGCCTGCGCATGCCCAGCATTCACCCGGTCTGCTTCCACCAGGGCGGCATGGGCATCTCCGCCAAGGGCCGTCTGGCGGTTGCCTGCGGCAACAACAGAAAGGACAAGGGCCGGAAGTGGCACCACGACTTCGCGGTCTTCGGCGTGGCCGCCGGATACGCCAAGGTCTACCAGCCGCCGATGTACCCGGGCCGGGAGAGGTCGTCCACGTCCTGCTGCGTGCACGTCTGGGACAAGCACGGCAAGCTGGTCCACGAAGACGTCGTCAGGGGGCTGCCGCAGCTCGACGGCGTGCACATCGACAAGGACGACAACATCTACGTGATGGCCACGCCCACCCGCGTCTTCGGCGGGAAACGCTACTTCAACTACATGTCGGAGACCTTGATGAAGTTCAAGCCCGGGAAGGGCAAGGTCATCGTGGGGGGGCGGGCCCCCATACCGCTGAGCCCGGAGGCCAAGCCCAAACGGCCGCAGGACGTGACCTCGCGCTGGGTGGAGGGCGCGGAGTGGTTTTACGGCGGCGTGGGCTACGCGGGCTTCAACACGCCGCATGCCGGCGGGGGCTGTGCCTGCTGGTACGCCCGCTTCGCACTGGACTACTTCGCCCGATCGTTCGTCCCCGAGCCGGCCCAGTACAGCGTGGCGGTGCTGGACACCAGCGGCAACCTGATAACCCGCATCGGCAGGTACGGCAACGTCGACGACGGCGCGCCCTTGGCCGCCGGCGGCGGACCGGCCAAACCCCGACCGCTCGGCGGCGATGAGGTCTCGCTGATGCATGCCGCCTTCGTGGCCACGCACACCGACCACCGCCTGTTCATCGCCGATCTCGGCAACGCCCGCGTGCTCAGCGTGAAACTGGGCTACCACGCCACCGAGCGGGTCCGGCTGGAGGGGATTCCCGACCGCGGCAGGCGGGGCCAGTAGCCGCCGCCGCACTCGCGGCCGTCAATCCGCCCCGAAAACGCGCGGGCCCCGCACGCGGAGCCCGCTCCGTTGATATCCGCCCGGCGTCCGGGCGGGGGACGGTCATCTCTTCGGCTTCTCGGTGTGCGGGGTCGACTTGTCAAGAGAAGGCAGGTCCTGACCGGTCTCCTTGCTCAATCGCTCGCGGTTCTTCTTGTACCAGTCGGCATAGAACCTCAGGGTCCGCTCTTTGCGCCAGGGATCGATCACGTGTTCTCCAGACAGCTTTGCCAAGCCTCTGACCATAGATGGGCTCCACCGCTCGCACATAGTTGCTTTCCTGAGCATGTCGGGGAAAGCCGAATAGGCCTTCAGGTGCCCGAGCGCCGTTGCCGCTTCAGCCGCGTTGATCGCGCGTTTCTCGGCATTCAGTGCGGCGACCAGTGCTGGGACCGCGCGCTTGTCGCCTATGCGCCCCAGGCCCCGGGCCGCCAGGCGCCGCACCGCGACACTCGTGTCTTTGAGCCCGGTCATCAGGGCTTCGAGGCCTTCGCTGACGGCAAGCCGACCCAAAACCGAGGCAGCCCTGGCTCTTACGGCTTTCGGACCTCCATGCTCCAGCGCTTGCGAGCAGGCTTTGACCACCTCCGGGCTACCTATGGCGACCAGGGCTTCTATTGTCTCGGCACGGTACAATGGGTGGGGTTTCATGAGAAACTCGACGGCAGGCACCGCACGTATCTTACCTAGATACGCAATCAGCTTTGCTTCTGGCGATTCCTCGAACGTGGCGATTGCGGTCCGTGTGACCTCCTCCAGTTCCTCGCCGCTGTAGAGAGTGATTCGGCGGATCGTCTTGGAGCGGGGAATGTCGCGCCATCCAACAGTGACTGGTCCTTCCCAGCGCGGCAGTATGCTGACCACCGCCTGCGAGGGCAATATGAGCCTCGACAGCGGTTCACCCGTGGACCTTGCCCCTACATTCAGGCATAGCGTCCTTCCTCGGACCCGGGCCGCGGGATGGGGAACATCCTTCATCCATCCGCTCACCTGATGCACCAACAGCATCTGCTGCTCGAAGTCCACCTTCGGCAGGGCGGGTATTTCGCGCCTGAGTATTGTCCAGTCCCACTGGGTCCTAATGACTACAGGATCGGGGATCCTGAACGCATTGCGGCGCCGCAACATCACTGTCTTTGCGACCTTGAGGGGGTCGCCCCGGTCCTGACTGCTGCCGAGTTCCGTCTCTGCCCGCGTCTTCTCACCACTGTCCGGGGCACTCCCTCTGCACCCCCCAAGGGCCAACGACAGGAGAGCAATCGGGATGATGACCAGCCAGACCACTATCCACCTGGAACGGGGATTGGGAATGGAACTCACTTCCGGCGCCACAGTAGAACCCTCCACCTGCATTCTACCTTATAACGCCAACAAGTGCGACGGCTCAGGGGTCACGCCCCGGTTTGAACCCCTGCCGGGACGGGTCCGTGAAAACGCGCGGGCCCCGCACGCGGGGCCCGCTCCGTTGATAGCCGCCCGGCGTCCGGGCGGGGGGATCGCCTTACCTCTTCCTGCGGAGGCTGCCCGGGGTGATCCGGACCTTGCGGGGCTTGGGCTTCTGCTTGGGCTTTTTCAGCGCGTTGCTCTTGCTGCCCCCCGAGGGGACCTGCACCGCGGGGCGGGCTGCTCTCCGCAGCTGGCCCTCGGCCGGGCTCACCGCGCCAGGGGTCTGCTTCGGCTTGTCCTTGGTCTCGCCCGCGCTCGCACTGGAGAGGGCCCCCAGGAGCGCCAGGGCCGCGCCAATTGCCAGTGTCCGTTTCATCTTCATCTTTTTTTCTCCTCCGGGGCTGTCGGTTCGTCCTGCCATCACCGCCTTGGACTCCGCGCCCGGGGAGCGGTTTCGCGGATTTTCCGAAAGCGCCCGACTTTCACATGTGCGCACCTTCTCCCGCACCGTTTTCGCGCGGTTTTGAGGGCTCCCGGGGCTTGCCCTCCGCCGCAGATTGATTTTTCCCGGGGCCGCTCGTAGACTGGGGGCCGAAGGGAGCCGGCCTGCTGCGTGGCCGACTACCAGCGCTACCGGGTCTCGCGGGTGAAGCTCCGGTACGCCGCCGAGGAGGAGGTCGCGGTGGCGGTGCGCTGGAACGTCGCAGCCGGAAAAAGGCCGCCCGGCTCCCCGCGGCGGTGTAGCTACTGGAGTAGATCGGTCCCGGGGATACCCGGAAGACACGGAGGGTCGAAAGTGCTGCGAAGCCTGATAGCGCTGCTGCTTTCCGCCGGACTGGCCGCCTCCGCGGCGGCCGCGGAGATCACCAAGCTGACCGTGGAGGAGCGCGCCGGAGTAGTTCGCGTCAACGAGCCGGTGACCATGGGCCTGCCCCTGCCCAGGGGCACCGTCATCGACGCCGGGTTCCTGTACCTGACGGGGCCCGGCGGCAAGGAGGTCCCCTGCCAGTTCACCGAAATGGCCAAATGGCTGGACGGCAAGAGCCTCAAGTGGGTGCTGCTCAACTTCAAGGCCTCGGTCCCGGCCAGGGGCAAGACGGTTTACACCCTGAACCTCGGGGAGGCCGACAAGACCCCCAGGGCCGGGGTGACCGCCAGGCTGGCCGGCGGCGCCGTCACCGTGGACACCGGCTTCGTGAAGTTCACAGTGCGCGGGGCGAAGTTCAACGGCTTCAGCGAGGCCTGGTTCGACGCAAGCGGGAAGGGCAAGTACACCGCCGCGAATCAAGTTGTCGCCGCGGACGGGAAGTCCGGCTGCGTTTCCGCGGCGGGCGGCAAGGACTACCTCTCCGCGCTGGACGCCGACGGCAAGGTGTCCATAGAGCGCCAGGGGCCCATGGAGGTGGTGGTCAAGGCCGAGGGCGCGCACAAGGACGCGGCGGGCGAGAGGGTCCTCGACTACATCGTGCGCTTTCACGCCTACGCGCGTTCGCCGGTGGTCAGGGTCAGCCACACCTTCGTCAACCGCCAGGGGGCCAAGCCCGCCGACCACTTCGCGGTGGAGGCGCTGGAGTTCGCCGTGCCCACCAAACTCGGCGGGCCGGGAGGCTTGGTGGGACTGGCCGGCGGCAAGGCCGCGGCCGGCGCGGAGCTTACGGCCCTGCAGCGCACCAGCGACGAGCTGAAAATCTCGGCCGACGGGGAGGGGTCGGCCGGCAAGGGCAAGAGCACCAAGCCGCTCTCCACCGGCTGGATCAGCGCCGCCAAGGGCGGCCTGGGGCTGGCCGCGGGCATCCGCTGGTTCTGGCAGATGCACCCCAAGGGCCTTTCTCTTGACAAAACGGGCCGGCTGACGCTCTCGCTGATACCCCGCGAGAAGCTCCGGAGCGGCGACGCCGATGCCGACAAGCACATCCAGCAGCCCTTTGACGTGTACATGGGCCAGAGCCGCACGCACTACGTCACGTTCCTCTTTCACAAGGGCCTGGCCCCGGCCAGGCTGGCCGAGTTCTTCACCGGGACGCAGCTGCCGCTGATGGCCTGGGCGCCGCGCAAGCACTACTGCCGGGACACGGCCTGCATCGGCTACATCGCCGAGAGCGATGAGAAGCTCTTCACCGAGGAGCAGTGGAAGCTGGTCCAGTCCTACGACAGGAAGCTGCTGGACAGCCTGGTGGGCATCAACAGGAAGATCGACGGGCACAGCTACACCCACTACTCGGACAGCTACGGGCTTTACGCCTGGGGCGACGTCTTCCACTGGGGCTGGAAGGCGCGGGACAAGAGCCCCAAGGCCACCTACGAGTGGGGCCTCTCCTGGGCGGGCAACTACTACGAGTTCCCCAACGCCTGCCTGGTGCAGTTCCTGCGCACCGGCGACTGGCGCTACTGGGACCGCTTCGTGCCCCACGCGGCACACGTGGGCGACGTCTTCACCGTCCACTACCATCCCAACAAAGCGCTGCGCGGCGCCTGCCGCTACTGCCCGCCGCGCAACCACGTGTCCACCGACGACGGCGCGCCCTACGTCTCCAGCCGCTTCAACCACCACAAGAGCCAGTGCCTCTTCTCGCTCTACTACCTGACCGGCGACCTGCGCGCGCTGGACAACTGCCGGCTCCTGGCCAACAACGCGGTCAACTACACGGGCGCGGACCGCGCCAGCCAGGCCCGGGGCCCGGGCGCGCACGTCACCGCCCTCTGGCAGGTCTACGAGATGTGGCCCACCGGGAAGCACCTCGAACGCCTCAAGGGCATGGCCCGCAAGACCGCCGGCCGGCTGGGCCGGGGCGACAAGCGCCTCAAGTCCACCTGGATGTGGGGCATCGCCTTCGAGGGCGCCGTCTACTACCTGTGGGCCGCGCCGGAGGACAAAGAAACCTTCGACCAGATCAAGGCCGGCGTCGACAAGCTGGGCGGCAAGGCCGACGACTACAGCAACATGACCCTGGCCAACGCCTACGTCTACGCCCTCACCGGCGAGCAGAAATACAGCGACATGGCCTGGAAGGCGCTGACCAAGTGCAAGACCAAGAACCGCCCCAAAACGTTCGGACTCCAGTGGCGCAACACCGGCTTCGCGCTGTACTTCATGTCCAGGGCCTGCCCGGCGGGCAAGTTCAAGCCGGCGCGCTGAGCGTCCCCTCGTCCCGCCTCCGCTGCCGGGCGGATTCCCGGACTTCGGCGCCTGCTACGACAGCAAGCGTAAGCGGATCTAGGTGAGCGCGATCAACTACGGACGAAAGCGCAAGGGCGGCGGCGCGATCTGCATCTACGACGTTGCAACCAACTCCTGGTCCAACCCGCCGGACAAGGAGAACTCCGCGGACTTCCCCGCCCCGCCCTTCTCCCCCCGCGCTTGACTTGCCCCTGCCCGGGGGGGTAAACTGTCCCCGGGAGGGAGGCCGCAATGATCCGCGCAGGGATAGTCGGGGCCACCGGGCTGGTCGGCGAGAGCCTGATCCGGGTTCTCCTCGGTCACCCCGGGGCCGAGGTGACCGTGGCGACCAGCGCGCACGCCGCCGGCGAGCCGCTGGAGCAGAGCCTGCCCGCGCTGCGCGGGGAGGTGGACCTCACGCTGGTCAGGCCCCGGCCCAAGAGCCTGATCGGCAAGGTCGACGTGGCCTTCCTGGCCACCAAGGGGCCGGAGTCCATGAAGATGGCCCCGCCGCTGCTGGCCGGCGGCGTCAAGGTCATCGACATCGGCGGCGAGTTCCGCCTGAAGAGCGCCGAGGACTACGAGCAGTGGTACGGCAACCGGCACACCTGCCCGGAGCTCCTGGAGGAGGCCGTCTACGGGCTGCCCGAGCTCTTCGCCGCGGAGATAGGCAAGGCCCGGCTGGTGGCCAACCCCGGCTGCTACCCCACCGGGGCGATCCTGGCGGCGGCCCCGGTCCTGGCCGAGGTGCCGGTCGACTCCGGCGGCTTCATCTTCGACGCCTACAGCGGGGCCAGCGGGGCCGGGCGGACCCACAACCCCAAGTCGAAAAATCTCTACCTGGAGGTCAACGAAAATCTCCGCGCCTACGCGGTGGGCACTCACAGGCACACCCCGGAGATCGAGCGGGCCCTGGAGCACCTCGGCGGCCTGGAGCAGCCGGTGACCTTCGTGCCCCACGTCGCGCCGCTGGACCGGGGCATCCTGACCACCGCCTACTGCCGGCCGGTGGGCGAGGCCGGCACCGACGCGCTGATGGAGGCCGCCGGCCGCTTCTTCTCCGAGCACCCCTTCGTGCGCGTGGTCGGCGACCCCGCGGGGGTCTCGACCTGCAACGTGCGCGGGTCCAACTACTGCGACTGGTCCGCGGAGTACCTCGAGCGCTCCGGGTGCGTGGTGGTGGTCACCGCCATCGACAACACCGTCAAGGGCGCCGCCGGGCAGGCCGTGGAGAACATGAACCTCATGTTCGGCCTGGCGCGGGCCGCGGGCCTGGTCGGCCGCAGCCTCTAGGAGCCCCGCGTGGCCCGGGCGCGTCCGGCGGACTTCTTCACCCAGACCGGGGACTTCCTGATCGACTGGGTGGACACCGCCGGGCGCGGGGTGATCCTCTTCGGCCGGACGATGCGCGAGATGCCCCGGGCCGTCGGGCGCCTCGGCGAGGTGGTCCGCCAGGTGTTCATCTGCGGGGTGATCAGCCTGCCGGTGGTGACCATCACCGCCTTCTTCAGCGGCGCGGTGATCAGCGCGCAGGTCGGCGCGGAGATGACCCGCCGGCTGGGCAGCACCAGTTTCCTGGGGAGCATCGTGGGCGCGGCGGTGGTCCGCGAGCTGGGCCCGGTCTTCGCCGCGGTGGTGGTCGCCGGGCTGGTGGGCGGCTCGATGGCCTCGGTGCTGGGCACCATGAAGGTCGCCGAGGAGATCGACGCCCTGGAGGTCATGGGCATCGACCCGGTGAGGTACCTGGTGATGCCCCGCCTGGCGGCCATGATCGTGGCCGTGCCGCTGCTGACCGTCTACGCCGACGCGGTGGGCATCCTCGGCGGGGCGGTGGTGGCCAAGTACCAGATGGACAACAGCTTCTATCTCTTCTTCCGGAACGCCGCCGACCTGCTGGAGGTCAAGGACGTGCTCTTCGGAATCTTCAAGAGCCTGATCTTCGGCATTATCATCACCATGGTGGCCTGCGACCAGGGGCTGACCACCACCGGCGGGGCCGAGGGCGTCGGCCGGGCCACCATGCGCAGCGTGGTCTACAGCTTCCTGCTGGTGCTGATCGCCAACTACCTGCTGCTCAGCCTGATCTACGTGCCGTTCCTGATGTAGGGCGCGGGCTATCGGTAAATCGCCAGCTCCAGGCGGTTGAGGATCACCGCCGGGGTCGAGACCAGCCGCACGGTGAACCGGTTCCAGCCTTTGCGTAGAAGCTCCGGAGGAACGCGGAAGTCCCCGCAGCGCGCGGGGTCGGGCGGGTCCGCGGGCGCCTGCGGGAAGAGCTCGCCCTCGCACGAGACCGGCTCCAGCGGGCGCTCGTCGACCAGGGCCTCGAACTCGGCCGGCGGCGAGGCCCGATCGGCCTCCACCCTCAGGACGCAGCGCTTGACGGACCGGCGCACCCCCGCCGCGTCCAGGTCGTCGGCCACGTGGATGCGGAAGCGCTTCTCGTCCTCCACGTTGAGCGCCACCGGGAGCTGCCGCGAGTAGCGCTCGTCGGTCAAGAGGTAGTGCTTGGACGCGCGCGCCAGGTAGTCGCGGTCGAGAGTCCGCGAGAGGGCCTCGAAGTCCGGCTCGCGGTGCCGCTCCGGCGGGGTGCGCCCGAAGGTGAAGTCCCGGGTGTAGACGAAGTTGAAGGTGCTGATCCCGTCGCAGCCCCGCTCCAGGAAGCTGTGCGCCGCGGCCAGGATGGCCTCCCGGGTGATGAGCCGCTCCTCGAAGATGCCGGTCTCTATCAGGCGGCCGTAGTGCGTGCAGTGGGTGATCTCGGCGTAGAGCGCGACCTCCGGGAAGGCCGCGCGGAACTCCTCGACCTCCGCGTCCGGCTGGGTGACGATGAACGGCGCGGCGTTGACCATGCCCACCAGTCCGTCACCGACGCAGCCGGCTAGGTCCAGGCCCAGTTCGGCCACCAGGTCCAGGCGGTTGGGAACCCTCACGCAGAGGGGCACGCCGCCGGCCTCCTCGTCGAGCATCCGGCGGACCCTTTCCACGAAGCCATTGAGAATGCGGAAGCGCTCCCGGCGGGGGGTGGTGTTTGGGAAGAACTTGCCGAAGCGCAGGAAGTCGAGCTCCAGCCCGTCGGGGCGGTAGCGGGTGGAGAGCTCGCGGACGAGCGCGAACTGGTAGTCGCGCGCCGCCGCGTGCGAGAAGTCCAGCCCCCGGCCCCAGATGGTGCGCGCCCCGGGCCCGCTGATGCGCAGTTCGGGGTGCTCGCGCCAGAAGCGGGACTGCAGCGGGCTGCCCTCCCGGCGGACGTCGTGGCCGTCGTTCATCCGCCAGGAGAAGAAGAAGGCCAGGCCCTTCTGGCGGGCGCGGTCGGCGGAGAGCCGGACGATGTCGCCCCCGGCCTCGACGAAGGCCTTGAGCCGGTTGTAGCAGGCGTCCACCGCGGTCCCTTCGGGGCGGGGGGCGGAGCCGGCAACCTCCTTCCAGTGGGGACAGGCATCGCTGGGCCACATGGGGATCTTGCTCATCACCGGGGAGAGCAGCAGGACGTCGCAGCCCGCCCCGGCGACCTCGTCGACGTAGCCGGTCACCTGGGCGGGGCCCACCGGCTCGCCGATGCGCTGGTAGGGGCTCTGCTGCATGAAGACGCACCAGCCGTCGTGGTTGAAGAGCAGCCGGTATTTGCCGGCCTCGCGCTGGGTCACCTGCTTGCCCTCCTGTTGTTCCCGGACCGGGCCACTTATGGCCCCGGGGGGCGGTTCTGTCAAGCGCCCCCGCATCGCCGGGAGGAAAGAGGAGCTTCGGCCTCGCCGGGGCATGAGCCCGGAGTGAGCGTGAGTCTTCTCTGTAATACGGACCGGGACAGCGGGGCCGGGATTGGGAAACCGGCGGGCGGCTTCAGACCCGGGCGCTGGCGCCGGTGGCCACGTCGCGGCAGACCAGCTTCCCGCCGGCGGGCAGCGGGCCCTGCGGGGTCCATTCGGCCGCGCCGGCCCCGGCCACCACGTTGGCGCCCGAGTCGCGCAGGCGCCGGCCTTTCGCGTCAAGAAGGTCGAAGCGCAGGACGTGCTCGCCGGCGCTCCCGGCGGCCTTCACCCGCGCCCGGGCCTTCCCGCCGGCGAAGGAGAGCTCCAGGCCCTCCACTTTGTAGGGCAGCACCGCGTAGAGCTTCACCGAGCCGGCCTCGAAGCGGTCGGCCGCCGAGTCGCCCTCGCCGAAGTAGGTCCCCGAGCGCGACTCGTAGATGTGACCGCGCGCCGGGAAGCGCAGCGTCACCGCGTGCGCCGCGCGGCCGCCCTCTACGGTGGTGTCCCCCAGGGTGTCCTGGGTGGCGCCCAGGTCAGGGGTCAGGCCGAAGTAGCGCGCCGCCCCGTGCGCGAAGGGAAAGACCTGCCAGCCGGCCAGCGGCCGGCCGCTCTCCTTGGAGAGCACCTCCAGTTCGGGCCTCACCCCGGCGAGGTCCAGCGCGCCCCCGAAGAACTTCTGGAGGCCTTCGCCGCCGCCGGCGGTGCGCCGGGCGCGCAGGTAGTCCAGCGGCGCGCAGTTGAAGAGCAGCGCGCGGCCCCGGCCCTTCTCGCGCAGAAAGCCCAGGGGCGTGTCGGTGTACTCGGTGCAGCCCAGAACGCGCGTGCCCTCACGCGGCTCGATGCGCTCCTCGACCAGCGCGCACTCGGCGCGCAGCGGCCCGCCGCCCCAGCGGGGAGTTTCGCCTGCCGGGGCGTCGTAGTCGAGAGAAGCCCGCTGCGAGCTGGCGTGGTAGCCGTCGAACTCGGGCCGCCGGACGCCGAAGAGCTCGTCGAGGACGCCGGCCTCGCGCTCGCGGCAGTGCTCGTCCATGCGCCCGGCGAAGCTGTCGGCCAGCAGCGTGCCGCCGCCGGCCACGAACTCGTGCATCGCCGCGGCCTCGGCGTCACTCACGGCTATCGAACGCGGCAGGACCAGGACCTTGAAGTCCCGCGCGAGCAGCTCGCCGGCCTCCAGTTGCGCGCCAGAGACGAAGACCGGGCGCAGCCCGCGGTCCTCCAGAAGCTTCCACCAGGCCTCGCGGCACTGGAAGGCCGAGAAACGCTCGGCCTCGGCGGCGGCCACCGAGCGCCAGCGGTTGGGGACCGAGGTTATGAAATCCGCCCGGATGCTGGCCTGCGAGTAGTGCACCGCCACCGGCGAGCTGATTTCCTCGGTCAGCTGCAGGAGCTTGGGCGCCCCCGAGCGCAGTTCGGCGTAGACCGGTGCGAAGGCCCGGGTGGCCTCGGTGAGCGGCCAGTCGTCCTTGTCCGTGTCCATGGCCGAGTTGCTGGCCCAGCCGATGGCGCCGCCGTGACCGCCGGCCTGGAAGACGTAGTGCCAGAGCAGGACTTCCTTGGTGGTCGGGTCCGCGCCCAGGCCGGCGGTCTTGATCAGGCGCACGTCGCGCGCCCGCTTGAAGGAGCGGAAGATGTCCGGCGCGCAGGCGTAGGCGTAGGGCTCGGCCCAGTCCAGCTCCGGGACCAGCCGCGCGAAGTCCCAGCCGCCGAAGACCCAGGGGCACTGCGTACCCTCCAGGCCGCAGAGCGCGCCGGGATCGTGCCTGCGGATCTCGGCGGCGTACTCGCGGGTCACCCTGGCGAAGCTCTCGTCCATGAACTCGCGGTGGTCGGCCCACGGCGAGAAGTTCCAGTCGCCGCCGGCGCGGCGCTCCAGGGCCTCCTGGGTGGTGATGGGTTCGACGGCGTCCCAGGATGCGAAGCCGGTGCCCCACTCGGCGTTGAGCGCGGCCAGGTCCGCGTAGCGCTCTTTGAGCCACGAGCTCATCCGGGTCATGCAGTGCCCGCAGAAGCAGATGTCGCCGGCCAGCATGAAGCTGCAGGCGCTGGGCTCGTCGCGCAGGTCGTAGAGCATGGTCAGGTGCCGGGCGGGCTCCAGCTTCTTCATCATCTCCGCCAGGCGCTCGCGGGTGGCCGCGTCCACCTCCGGGTCGTTCACGCAGGCGCGCTTGACGAAGACGTTGCGGTCGCGCTCGCGGTCGAAGGCCCGGTACTGCCGGCGCAGCTCGGGCTTGCCCTTCTCCCAGTCCCAGGTCATCGCCCGGCAGATGTTCTCGATCCAGATGGGGAAGTCGTTTTCGAGATACGGAGACGCGTTCATCTCCGGCGTCTCGTAGGGGAACTCCTTCTCCAGCCCGGTCCGCCTGATGTAGTTCTTGAAGCTCTTCGGGGCGACGAAGGCCCCGTGGCAGGCGGCGCCGTTGCAGCCGGCCTCGCGGAAGCGCTCCAGGGCCAGGCGGGCCTTCTCCGGGCCGCTCTTGAAGATGGGGTCCAGGAAGACCCACATCATGACGTAGTAGTCGTCGAGGGGAGCGCGGGGCATCGGGTTCTCCTAGATTATCAGAACTCGCCGTCCAGCCACTTAGCGTCCGCGGGCTGGACCGCGGCGGGCTCGCTTTCGAACTCGACCTTTATCACCGCCGCCAGCGGGCCCGGCGGATCGGGGGGCAATCCCTTGATCAGCGTGCGCCGGTTGGAGATGCGCTCGACTTCCAGCGGCTGTCCGGTCGTCAGCAGCTCCGCGGAGCGTATTCCCGGCGAGACCTTGGCGATGACCAGCTCCTCGCCGGGATAGTAGAAGAGCGTCAGGTAGGCGGTGCGCCCCCTGCAGGTCCACATCCCGTAGTGGAAGGCCGGACCCTGCACGCGCCCGCGCGCGAGGTCGTAGATCCCCTCCGGGCGTGTCTCGTAGACGGCTTCGCCGTGCTTGCGCAGCCACTCCCCGATCTGGCGGAGCACGCCGCCCTCGCGGTCGTCGATGGCGCCGTCCGCCCGCGGGCCGACGTTGAACAGGAAGTTCCCGCCGAGGCGCACCGCGTCGACCAGGTTGAAGAGCACCTCGCCAGCGGTCTTGTTGGCGGTGCTGTGCGCCAGGTAGCTCCAGCCCGGCGCGTAGTTCAGCGTCATGCAGGTCTCCCAGGCGCGGCCGGCGCCGCCGCCGTCCCCGCCCACGCGCTGCTCGGGAGTGCCGAAGTCCTCCGGAGTCCCGGCGCGGTTGTTGATCAGTATCCCCGGCTGGAGCTCGCGGACCGCCGCGTTGAGCTCCGCCGAGCGGAAGAACTCCGCCGGGTCCCCGGAGATAGGTTTGCCGCCCCACATGCCGTGGGCCACGTCGCCCGGGACCATGCCCGCGTCGTACCAGAGGACGTCTAGCTTCCCGTAGCCCGACATGAGCTCGCGGACCTGGGCGTGGATCTCATCCACCATCGCGGGGAACTCGCCGGGGTAGCCGGCGGGGTCCCAGTAGGCGTGCCAGCGCCAGTTGAGCAGCGAGTAGTAGAGCCCGATCTTGAGCCCCGCGCCGCGCGCGGCCTCGGCGAACTCGGCGACCAGGTCGCGCTTGGGCCCGCGCTTGGCCGCGTTGAAATCGTGGGTCGCGGTGCCGAAGAGGCAGTACCCGTCGTGGTGCCGCGCAGTCAGCACCACGTACTTCGCCCCGGCGTCGGCGACCCCTGCGGCGAGCTTCTCCGCCCAGCCGGCCGGCGGGTGGAACTCGTCCGCCCAGGGCTCGTACTCCGCCAGGGGCACGAGGTCGCGGCACATGCTCTGCTCGCCGCGTCCCCGTACCGAGTAGATTCCCCAGTGGACGAACACCCCGAAGCGCGCGTCCCGGAACCACTTCAGCTTCTCATTGCCCTCTGCGCTGCCTGACACGTGCGTCCTCCGACACCTCAGTCCGCTTCCGGTTTGGCGGTCAGGATCTTGACCGTCTTGGGGTCGAGCCTCAGCGCCCAGACGGCCCAACTGTTGCTGTCCACCACGTAGACCAGCTTGCGCTTGGCGTCGTACAGCCATCCCTGGCTGGAAAGGGCCCCGATATTCAGACCTTTCAGCCCCCTGATTGGGAACCCCTCCGGTTTCAGCAGCATCCACCGGTTACCGGCGCAGTCATAGGCGCGGACGTATTGCTTGGCATCCTTGCCCCAGGGGTAGGGTGTCCCAAAGAGCAGCCAGTCCGCATGTTCCACGTAGACAATCTCGCGGGCATAAGCCAGCTTTCCCAGCTCGGCGTTTGCCGGACTCAGCTTTTCAACCCGACGATCCTTGAAATTGAAGGCGACCAAGCCCCCGTCGCCCGTCTTCCTCCAGCCGCCCGTGTAGGCGAACAGCAACCGGTCGCGCCTGCTGTCGTAAACGCAACCCGCGCCTGCCGGGACCTGTCCGGGCTTGGCCAGCTCACTCCAGCCCTTCCCTCGGTCGAAGAGCCACAGGGCGCTCCGTCCGCCGAATTTCCTTGGCGCCAAGACCACGGCGCCGTGCTTGCTGGGCTCCACCAAGCCCCTGCAGCCGGGGAAGGGCGGCTTGATCGGTCCGCTCCTGAGCCAGTCCATGCGGGACGGGTCGTACACGTATCCATTGCAGGTGACCATGACTTTGCCCCGGGGATCATAACCGTACGTGTTGTAGGAATGGCCTCCCACCCAGGCCCGGTTCATCATCGTCGAGCCAACTTGCCCGCAGTGGGTATAGGATTCCTGCGCATCATATCCCTCAACCATGCGCCCGGAGGCCGGTGAGTAGTGTATCGGAGGATTCTCCGAGTGCACGCAATGTCCGCCGCCCCAGACAATGATCTGGTCGCGGTCCGGGTCCCATACCGCCGTGCCCCACACTCTGGAGCGGTCGCCCTGGCAAGTGTCTCGGGGTGGCGCCGGGAGTTTGACGAACTTGTTGGCGGGCAGCTTGTCCAGATTCGTGTTCGGCGGCGGATCGGGCACTTCGCAGTAGGCGGCCCGGAAAAACCCCTTGCGATAGAGCCGCTGATTCGGGGCCGTCCCCATCTTCTTCGTCCCGGGCGCATCGCACCTCGCGGGGTCCACTTTCAGCTTCCAGGCGGCTTTCTCCGATGCGAGGAAGAGGCAGTCCTTGCCATCGGCCGCCAGCGCGGGAGGGCTGAACCTGTCGGAATAGAACCCGTAGAACGATCCGTGATAGCCTGGCTGTGACGCATCGCCCTTCTTGGGGGTCCAGCTGGTTACCAGATCCCAGGAATCCGCGCCGGCGTCGTAAAGCCAGACCTGGATGGGCAGGAGCTTGGACCAGCGGGGGCCGTAGTAACCCGAGCTGTTGCTCTGAAGATAACCGCCGTGCATGGCAACTTTCCCGCTCGCCGGCAGGTAGACCAGCATGTGGCCCGCGCGGGGGCTCGGCGCCGTCTTGGGGCGCGCGCGCCGCCAGGCATCCGTCTTCATGTCCAGTATCCACGTGTCGTTCATCAGATAGTCCTCGTGATCGCCGCCGAAGAGCATCATGCATCTGTTCTTGGCGTCATAGACCATCGGGGAGTTGCGCCGGGACGGCGGGACCGGATATCGGGCCTCGGCATGCGTCTCGATCTTCACCTGGAGCGCTCTGGCGGACTTGAGAGCTTCCAGGGTCTTTCTTGCAGAGATCAATTCATCGCAGGCCTTGAGATCATCCTTGAAGTTGGCCATCCCCGGCATCTTGCCGAGCACTGTGCATCGCTCGTGAAGCGCCTTGAGCTCAGCCGCGGTGCCGGTCCCCTCCGGATCCCGATACCAGGCCAGGCGCGTCCTGCCTATCAGCTCGATCAGCGTCTCAGTGGCGACTGCGAGATCCTTGTGTTCCTTCACGACTTTCACGGACGGCAGCGGCAGGCGGCTCCACTTGCCCGATTCGATGTCGTAGATCGCGGTACGGCTCCAACCTATGTTGTCCGGTCGCTTGTCCGCGCCGATGACCACCAGCCTGCGCTTCTCCGGATCCAGAGCCATGCTGTTCCAATGCATGTCTTTCAGAGCGGGATCACGGCCGTGAAGGGTCCATGTCCCCGCGGTCAGGTCGAAGGAGTACATCTGTCCTTCCGGGCGGAAGAGCGAGCGCGCCTGGATCTGTGAGAGGCAGTACAACTTCTTGCCCCTGGGGTCGTAGGCTGTCTGATAATAGGGATGAATCCCATTCTTCGGCCTGCTTTCCGAGTATACACCCCACTTGCCTGCGGCCGGGTCGAAGGCCTGCACGTAGTGCGCGTCCTTCTCGGGCGGCTTGGACTTACCCAGCATCCCGCCGAGGAAAAGCATCTTTCCCGCGTCCGGCGCGTAGACCAACACCCCTCCGGTGCGCCAGGCCGGCACGCCGCCGCCGACCTTCTTCCAAGTGTTGACCTCGGCGGCGGCCAGCTGCCGGGCGGGCAGCACCCAGCCGATCGCCGCCAGCGCGAGCATCGTCATCAGCGCCGACCGGGCTTTCTGCATCGCGTTCGCCGTCATGGCCCTCTCCTTCGCGCCGGCCCGCCGGGAGCGGGCTGCTGCTTTCACTTCTTGGCTCCGGGCGCCGCGCGGTACTCGTAGGCGCCGATGTCCAGCTTGCCGTCGTCGGGGCGCTTCCGGGCCGAGCAGGGGTGCACGTACTCGTAACGGGGCCTGAGGTCCATGCCGTTGACGCTGCCGGGAGGGGCGCCCTTGTCAACGGCGCCGGCGGCCGGCTTGGCCAGCGAGTAGTCTCCCCCGGCCATGTCGGTGAGCCCGGGGTCGGACTTCTCCCAGCAGTTGTCGGCCCCCGTCACCGGCTTTTCCTTGACGCGCTTGGCGACGTCCAGGTGCAGCTTGTAGGGGAAGGGCCTCTTGTGCGTCCAGTTCTTGGGGGGCTTGACGTCGATGATCAGGTTGTTCCGGACCATCGCGACCTCCGTGTCGATGTGCGCGCGCAGCAGGTACTGGCCGTAGCCCTGGGAGTCGAAGTTCACGAAGGTGTTGCTGTAAACGTAGATCTCCCGCCTGGGGCTGGACCACTTCCAGGCGGCCTCCACCACCTCGAAGGAGCTGCCCGTGCCGTAGGCGAGCTTGTCGCCGGGCTTGAAGTCCGGCCCGTCGGCCTCGGTGATCCTCATGGTGCAGAAGTTGGCCCGGTCGCGGTCCTTCCACTTGCCCTTGGCGCCGTAGTTGAAGCTGTAGTGCAGCTTGTACTTCTTCCCGGTGCGCTTGCTGGTGATGGTCATGCGGTCCTTGAGGGGTTCGGGTCCGCCGCTCTTGTATCTGATGTACATCACCATTTCGCGGCCGTAGTTGATGAAGGTGCCGTTGCGGCAGGCGGTCTCGCTCTTCTGCACCAGGTTGCCGATCACGTAGGACTCCCCGCCGTAGGGCAGGTCTATCGGGTAGTTGCTCTTCTTCTCGTCGATCAGCTTGTTGTAGAGGACGTAGTTCTTCCCGGCCCGCGACTTGAGGAGCTGGCCCCGGTAGGAAGCGTGCGAGAAGTTGAAGGCGAAGACCAGCTCGTCGACCTCCCCGATGTACAGGTTGTGGTTCTGGCCCTCCTGGAACGGGCCCGGCGAGCCGTTCATGTAGAACTCGCTGTTGGTTATGACCACGCGCGAGCCGGGGATGCGCGAGGTGAGAATGCCGTTGTCGTTGTGGTGGAAGTAGCAGCTCTTTATGACCGTGCCGATCCCCGCAGGCTCGACCCACAGGCCGGCCCCGTTGCCGCTGTTGGCGTTGCAGCCGCCGGAGACCTCGACGTTCTCCAGGCGCAGGTTGCGCGCGGCCTGGACCATCACCGAGCCGTGCTGGGGGCCGCCGGGCGGAATTGTCCAGCGGCGCTTCGAGTCCGGTCCGCGGCACTTATAGGCCAGTTGGGCGCGGCCGCCCACGCCGCGGATGGTCAGGTTGTCGACGCGGATCTTGATGATGTTCTTGAGATAGGCGGCCTTGCCCTTGTACTCGTTCTCGGGCCGCCAGGAGGGATACTCCCCGGCGTCGGCCTCGATGACGCAGCCCTTGGGGTTGCCCTTCTTCGCGACCGCGGCGATCGCGTCGACGAAGTTGGTGAAGTCCCGACCCTTGGGCCCCACGGTTATCTTGGTGACCTTGACGTCGACGGTTTGCGTCGCGTAGAGCGAGACCTTTCCGGCGGCGTCCTTGACCCACGCGTAGTAGTCGTAGACGCCGGGCTCTTTTTCCGTGAGCGACGCGGGCGCGGCCGCGCTCCAGCCTTTGGCCGACGCCGGCGGCGGAATCGGGGTCTTCGTGATACTGTAACCGGCCACCTTGCCGGCCGCCGCGAACTTCGTCACCGGAAAGGTCAACGCCGGAGAACTGCGCGGGAGGACGAAGGCCGATATTGCCGGCCTGCTGCCTGTACGTTTCCGCTCGCCCGCCGCGCCTCCAAAGACCGGCTGCGAGAGTACCAGAGCGATCACGGCCATCGCTTTCATTGCTTTGCCGGGACTCATGGCCACACCTCCCTCAATCGAGCCGCCCCATTGCGTATTCTGCCCTGGACCGGCCGACGGGCCGCGCGCTGTCGCAGCCAAGTTCCGAAAAAGAGGCGCGGCCCGCAACACCCTGTCGGAGTGCGGCTTGCGGCGAGCGTCCTGGGGATCGTGGCTACTTCCTCCTGCGCTTGTAGCGGTAGGCCAGCATCGCTGCACCCTTGTTGCCACTGTCCCCGGCCAGGTAGTAGAAGTGGACGTTGAGCTGGGTACTGTAAAAGCCCATCAGGCACATGTTCTTGGTGCGCACCGATGCGGGGAAGGTGCGTTTCAGCGCCGTCCACCTGTTCGCGCCGGGGTCGTAGACCTTCATGTGCCCGCGCTCGCCGCGGCCGTTGCCGTGCCAGAGCAGCACGTCGTTCGCGCTGTCGTAGGCCATGCAGGTCTCGTTGCTCTGGCCCAGCTTCTCGGGCTGGCCCTCGGCCTTGATGTCCTTCCAGGTCTTGGCCTTGATGTCGTAGCAAGCGAACGTCTTCCTGTCCTGGTAGGTGAAGTAGAGGCGCTTGCGTTTCGAGTCGTAGCAGCCGTTGTCCCACCAGCCGCCCTTGCGCTTCGTCGCGTCGGTCGACTCCACCTGCCACGAGTTCTTCGCGTGGTCGTAGGACCAGACCTTCTTCGAGGTGACGAAGACCACCTTCTTGAGCGAGGGGATGTACTCGGCCACGCCGATGGTGTGCCTCGCGCCCCTGGGGTTGGGCCCGTCGCCGGGGACGAAACGGCGCTCCCACTTGCCCTCCGCCACGTCCCAGTACAGGGGGTGCTTGGAGGCGGCGATCACCGGACCCACCTGCCCGCCGCGGCGGCGCTGCTTGCACATTTTCACCAGGGGGTACTTATCGTCGAGCCAGTTCCAGCGCTGCGGCAGCGGCCCCGGCCACCAGGGGCAGTTAAGCCACACGATCATCAGCTTGCGGCGGGCAAGATCGTAGGTCATGTTGCTGTTGGCGTGCGAGAGGTACGACACCGGGACGTGCTCGCCCTTGTCGCTCACCTCGAAGCCGTGCTTGTCCAGCTTGAGCTTGAGCGTCTTGGTGTTGGCCCCCGGGTAGAGGCATATCCACTTGTGCCGGTTGACGTCGTAGAACCACAGGTCGTCCATGTAGCGGCCGTCCGGCTTGATGTAGCCGTGCTTCCCGGTGCCGCAGAAGAAGGCGCCCTCGCGGTCCGGGGCATAGGCGAAGGCCCTTCCGCCCCAGGACCGGCCGCGGGCCACGCCCCACTCCGGGTCGGCGGCGGGCTTGCCCAGCACCAGCCACTGGTTGTCGCCCAGCGCCTTGATTCTGGCGATATGCGTGCCCGGCTTCGAGGGCAGCGCGGCCAGGGGGTTCTTGGCCGGCGTGCCCGCCCGGGCGCTCGTGCCCGCGCAGATGAGCAGCGTTGCGGCTATCGCCAGGTCCTTCATCGTCACGGCCCCTTCGTCAGCGTCTTGGCAGTCTTGGGGTCGAGCCGGAGCGCCCAGACGCCCCACCTGTTGGCGTTGACCACGTAGACCAGCCTGCGCTTGGCGTCGTACATCCAGCCGGCGCTCCGCTGGGGCGCGACCGGGAAGCCGCCGAGGTCCAGCAGCAGCCAGCGGTTCTTCGCGCAGTCGTAGGCGCGGACGTACTTCTTCTCCTTAGTCCTCTCGTCGGGATAGGCCCAGCCGAAGAGCACCAAGTCGGCATGCGCCACGTAGACCATCTCGCGGGCCTGGCGGATCTTCCCGATGTCGAGGTTCGCCGGCGTTATTTTCTCCAGCTTGCGGTCCTTGAAGCCGAAGGCGTGCAGCGTGCCGTCGCCCGGCTTCTGCCAGGGGGTGTCCATCAGCAGCAGCCGGTCGCGCTTCGAGTCGTAGACCATGGTGCTGTTGTCGACGCAGGCGACGGGATTCCCCTTGACCGGCTTGAGCAGCTTCCGCCACTCCCTCTTCTTCACGTCGAGCAGCCAGATGCCGGAGTCGTGGGAACTCCTCTTGAGCCGCGCCCAGACGGCGGCGCCGTGCGGCGTGCTGGTCACGCCGGCGTTGTAGCTCCTGTCGAACGGCTGCTTGATCCGGCGGTTTCGCTGCCAGTCCATGCGGTCCGGGTCGTAGACGTAACCGTAGTGGGTGACCATCATCTTCGACTTGGGGTCGTAGGCGTAGAGGTCCCAGGAGTGCCCCGGGACCCAGGGGCGGAGCATGGTCGTGGTGCCGAACGGGCCTGACTGGCTGTAGGACTCCTGGGCGTCGTAGCCCTCGACCATGCGCCCCGAAACCGGCGAGTAGTGAATCGGCGGGTTCTCCGAGCGCACACAGTGTCCGCCGCCCCAGACCAGGATCTGGTCGCGGTCCGCGTCCCATGCCGAGGTGCCCCAGACTCTATTGCGGCAGCCGTAGCAGACGTTCCTCGGAGGATTGGGGAGCTTGACGAACCTGTTGGCCGGCAGCTTGTCGAGGTTGGTGTCCGGCGGCGGATCGGGCACCTCGCAGTAGGCGGCCCGGAACATCCCGGTGCGGTACTGCCGCCGGTCCGGCGCGCTGCCCAGCCTGGCGGTGCCGGCCGCGTCGGGCTTCCCGGGGTCGACCTTCATCCGCCAGGTCGCGCCCTTCCAGGCCAGCAGGACTGCGCCGCCGCCGTCAGCTACCAGCGGGACCGGGCTGTAGCAGGCGTGGTAGCCGTAGAAGTACCCGGAGGCGCCCGGGTCTCCGGCGGCTGCTTTGTCCCAGCTCTTGAGCAGGTCCCACTTGTCGGCGGCAACGTCGTAGGTCCACGTCTGGCGCGGCGTGATCGGCTCGTAGGAGTTGGTGCAGGGAGCACAGTAGTTCGTGCTGCTCTCCTGCATGTATCCCCCGTAGAGCAGGATCTTCCCGCTCCCGGGGAGATAGACCATGGCGTGGCCCGCGCGCGGGCTCGGCGCCTTCTTCGGGGAGGCTCGCCGCCAGCCCTTCGTCGCGTCGAGCACCCAGGTGTCGTTGGTGTGGTAGTCCTGATGGTCGCCGCCGAAGAGCACGCAGGCCTTGTTCCTGGCGTCGTAGACCAGCGGCGAGTTCTGCCGCGAGGGCGGCACCGGGTACTCCGCCTCGGCGCGGATCTCCATCTTCATCTGCAGCGCGCGCGCGTGCTTTAGCGCCTCCAGCGTCTTCTTCGCGGCAATCAGCCGCGGGTACTTCGCGAGGTCGACCTTGAAGCCGGCCATGCCGGGCATCTCCCCCAGCTTCGCGCAGCGCTCCGTGAGTTTCTTCAACTCGACCGGGGTGCCCACTCCCTTGGGGTCGCGATACCAGGCCAAACGTGTTCGCCCGATCAGGTCTATCAGCGCCTCCTTGGCGGCAACGAGCTCCCCGTGCTTCTTCACGACCCCCGCGGCCGGCGGCGCCAGCGCGCTCCACTTGCCGCTGGCCAGATCGTAGAAAACCGTGCGGCTCCAGCCGACTTTCTCCGGTCGCTTGTCCGCTCCGACGAGGACCAGGCGGCGCTTGGCCGAATCAAAGGCCATTACGTGCCAGTCCATCTCCGCCAGGAGCGGGTCGCGCGGGTGTCCATTCCAGGTCTTGGCCTTCAGGTCGTAAGAGTAAAGCAGCCCTTCCGGCAGGCAGATGAAGTGACTCCAGCGCACCTGCGAGAGGCAGTAGGTCTTGCCGGCGCGCGGGTCGTAGGCCGTCCGGTAGAGGGGAAATATGCCCTGCCTCGACGCCGCTCCCTCGGAGTGGGTGCTCCACTTGCCTGCGGCCGCGTCGAGGGCCTGGACGTAGGGCACGCCCTTCTTCGGGAGTCCGCCGAAGTAGAGAAACTTCGTCGTTCCCGCCGGGACCAGGACCGCCCCGTCCCGCCAGGCCGGTCCGGCGCCGATCTTCTTCCAGGTGTTGGCCGGCTCGGCCGCGGCGAGAGGGCCGCCGAGCGCGAGCAGTCCAATGATGACCGGTACGGTGCGGGTCTTCACGTCGAGTCCCCTTTCCCCCGGCTTCACTTCACCGAGACCGCGAAGGGCGCCTTTCGCGAGAAGACGTAGGTCCTGCCGTCCAGGGGCACCTCCACGGCGGCATCGCTGATTTTATGTTTAACCGCCTTCGGCGCGCCGGGTTTCCCGTCGCCGACCTCAATAAAGTGCACCAGGGTCAGGTCACCGGCTCCCCCCTTGTAGACGAAATTGACCCGGGCGATTTCCGTCTGCTTCTTGTGGTCGCCGGTCAGCTGGGTCGGCGGGGACTTCTCTATGACCGGCAGCTCCTCCGAGGTCAGGCTGCGGCAGCGCAGCCAGCTCTTCTCGTTGGCGGTCGCGGCCACGCCCAGAGCGAACTCCAGCTTCTCCCTGGGCACGTTGAGCAGCCACCTGACCTCGGGCAGCTTCTTGCCGTCGGGGGGTGCCAGGTTGTCTACAATCACTACTGTATTCGGCCGCACGTAGAGCAGCTGGCGGACGCAGCTCTTGACCACCCCCGGTTTGTAGGCCTGGGCGAACTGGCCGGCCACGGCGGTCCAGGCCCCGGCGTGCTTGTAAAAGGGAACGTCCCCGCACTCCAGCCGCCGGCCGTCCCGCTTGTCCCCGCGGGCCTTGTTGAACTCGGCCAAATCCTTGTACCACTGGCCCTGGACCACGCGCTGCCCCTGGCCGCCGAGGAGCAGGGAATTGTGGGCGCTGGTCGCGATCATCGGGGCGCGCAGCTTCCTGGTGTACCTCGTGTACTTGCCGGCGTCCACGGCCAGGAGGCCGTTGCGGTAGACGACGAAGCTGCCGGCGTCGTGGTGGAAATGCCCCTGGTAGTAGTCGGTGCACTTGAAGCCCACCACGGTGGCGTCGTCCTTCCAGGAACTGCGCATCATGGCCTGCCCGCTGTGCTTGCGGCCGGCGAGCATGGCCAGCGGCGGCTCGGCGGGGGCGGTCTCGACGTGCCGGGTGTAGAGGAAATAGAGGATGGCGGTCTCCCCGTGGAAGCGGCGCATGCCGCGCCTGCCCGCCAGCCACTTCTTGAAGTGAGCGCCCTGCGGGCTCTTCAGCGCCCAGGTGGCCGCGTCGGCCAGGCCGGCCCACTCGTGGGTCACGCCGCCGTCGGGCCCCGACTGGATGTCGCCCCAGGGCATGAAGCGCATGCTCGGCAGCGTGCCGTGGATCGAGCCCTCCAGCTGCCGGGCCAGCCAGTCGCCGTGCTTCTCCTTTATGATCTTGGCGGCGTCGATCTCGTAGGCGCTCTGTATGGCCATAAGCGTCCAGATGCCCGCCGCCGGGCAGTAGATGTGCCAGTAGCCCATGGCGTCGCCGGCCATGCCGCTCAGGTGCTCCATGGCCGGGAACAGCCGGCCGTTCATGCGGAAGCGCGCGAGCTTCATGAGCTCTTCGGCGCGCGGGTCGTCGCCGTAGCAGGCCATGGCCCACATGGCCAGGCCGCAGTTGTTCATCCAGGTGTAGTTGTGGAACACGTGATCGTCGCCCTTCTTCACGCCCCACTTGTCGGCGAGGATGAAGCCCCGGTCGCGGACGTGCTTCTTGAGCTCGGGGGTGAACTTGGGGTGATCGTACAGCCAGTCGTAGGCCAGGGACAGCTCGCGCAGGCCGAACCACACGTCGAAAGCGTCCGAGGGCGTCCGCTTGTAGGCCTTGAGGCGGGCGATGGCCCGGTCCGCGGCGGCCTCGTCGCCGGTGAGCCGCCAGATCAGGGCCATGCACGCGGCGTTGTTGCGGCGCTTGAGGGTGCCCAGGCCCTGCTTGAAGTCCGCGTCGCGCTTCAGCGCCTTGAGCTGGGCCAGGCTGATGGCGTGCGGCGTGGCCTTGGGCCGCAGGAGCAGCCTGGGGCGGTCCTTCTTGATCTTCGCTCCCGGCGGCATGATCTCCACGACGCCGGCGCGGGCGGGCGCGCAAGTGAAGGTGAATAAGGCAACTGCGGAGATGATTGCTGACTTGCGCATTTTCCGTCCTCCTTACATGTAGGGAGTCAGCGCTTCGGGGGCGCCGCGCGTTCCGGGAGCGAGCAGCCGGCTGGAAGCGCGGCGCCGCGTCCCCGGGCCGGGCTGCCCGGCTTGAGTTGGAGGTTTCCGTTCTCGACGTCGGCGAAGAGCGGGTCCCCGAAGGCGTTGCCGGACGCCTTCATCTTGTACCTGGCGGCGAAGTCGGAGAGGGTCAGCACCCCCACCCCGCCAGACACGTAAACCTGTTGCCCGGTAGTGCTGAACAGGCAGTTGTCCTCGAAGACGTGGCCTTGGAGACAGTCGCCGTAGAAACCGAACACCGGCACGCCCCGGGCGTAGAGGATGTTGTTACGGAACGTCGTCTCCGTGCAGCCGGCGTTGACCTGCACCAGCCTCCTCAGCCTGCGCCCCGCGCCGCCCGGGTTGGCCACCGTGTTGGCCTCGAACAGGTTGTCGCGGCAGGCGGGGTCGGTCACGTCCTTCCCGCCGCCCTCCATGAGGATCTCGTAGTGGCTGGAGTCCAGCGGCCCGCGCCAGGCATTGCCGAAGAAGACGTTGCCCCGGAAGGTGCAGCCCTGTGCCCCGCCGACCTCCAGGCCGCGGCCGTTGTCCCGCAGCAGGCAGCGCTCGACGAGAACGCCCTCCGAGCCGCGGACCTTGATGCCGTTGAGGGCGTTGCCCTCGCTGGTCACCCGGCGGACGGCCGCGCCGCGGCATCCGTTCTGGATGCTGACCCCGTGGGAGGTGCGCGAGCCGCTAGTCAGGCAGTTCTCCACGCGCACGTGCGGGGTCTCCCAGGCGAATACGCACTCCTTCTGCGTGTCCAGCACGCGACAGTTGCGCACGGTGACGTGGCTGCCGGTGCGGTCGCCGTCGCTGCTCGCGGAGATCTTGACGCCGTAACCGGTGTCGTTGCGGATTTCGAAGCCGTCGATGGCGATGTGACTGCGACCGTTGGGCGTGAAGCCCCAGTCGCTGCCGGTGCAGTCG
This sequence comes from uncultured Planctomycetia bacterium, assembly GCA_964581145.1. Lineage (GTDB taxonomy): Bacteria > Planctomycetota > SZUA-567 > JAKLDR01 > JAKLDR01 > CAZONU01. The sequence goes on along the minus strand of CAZONU010000011.1, from coordinate 1,253 downwards.
ACCACGGCGCGCTCGCCGGGGTGAGCCTTGAAGGAGATGGGCCTGCCCGGCCGGCCGCTCCGCGCGGGCGCCAGGCCGACCAGCCTGTCGGTCCGGCAGCGGTAGGTCCCGGCGCGGAAGTACAGCGTGTCCCCGGGCTCCAGGAACGCGGCGGCCTCGATTGGGTGTTTGAAGGGTTTCTCTAGTGTTCCCGGGCTGCCCGCGGCGCCGGACGGCGCCACGTAGTAGCTGCGCCCCCCGGAGAGGGCCGCCGCTCCCACCGCCGCGACCCCGGCGGTGGCCGCCGTCGCAGAGAGCACTACGGCGGCGAGCTTGAGCTTGGCCCACACGACCGCCCTGGCGGCCCCGCTCATGGTCGCGAGAACTGTCGGTGACGCCGCCGCGCTCCCGGAGCAGACCGCCGCTATCGACGAGGCCAGGCCGGCGGGGAGCTCGATCTCGGCCTGCGCGCCCAGGTGCGCGGCCAGCGCGGCGCCCGAGAGCGCCGCCCCGCTCCTGGCCAGCTTGGCGCGCAGCCTGGTCAGGCCGGCGGACAGGTGGGCCTTGAACGTGGCCTCCGCGCAGCGCATCTCCCCCGCGCCCTCCGCGTAGCTCCTGCCGCTGAGGTAGCGCAGCACAACCGCCTGGCGCTGGCGCGCGGGGAGCGCGACCAGGGCCGCGTCCATTTCCGGCCTGGCCCTCTCCCAGGAAGGGTCGGGCTTGTCATGGGCTCGCATCAGCGAGGCCTCCGCTTCGTGTCTGCGTCGACGGACCTGCGACCGCTTGAGGTGCCTTGCGCAGTTGCGGGCGGTCAGGTGCATCCACCCGGAGAGGACCGCCGCCCGCGGCAGGCGCTTCGCGTTGCGGGCCAGGAGGAGAAAGGCGGCCTGCGCGGCGTCCTGAGCGGAGTGCTCGTCCCCCAGGATGCGCAGGCAGGTGGCGAAGACCATCCGCGAGTGCCGGTCGACCAGCTCGGCGAACGCCGGGCCGGAAGCGTCGGCAACGTGGCGGTCCAAGAGCTCGCGATCCGTGGACACCGTCGACTCCTGCAAGGCGCCCGGGGTGCGGCCAGCGCCGCCTTCCGCCCCGGGGCTTCCACTGATAACAAGCCCGGCGGCGGGTGATCGGACCAGAGGATTCTAGTTATTCTCGGGCTGCACGCAACTCCGTGATTTGCAGTGCCTTAACATAGCTCCCCCGGGGGGTGGGGTCAAGGTGTGCGGGGCTTGGGCCAGGGCCGGGCCAGGCCCCGGGCAATGAGCTCGGCGGAAAGG
>CAZONU010000010.1:0-28562 GCA_964581145.1 uncultured Planctomycetia bacterium | reverse complement strand
GGGAAACACCTAACCGACGCGTTTTCCAGGAGAAGATTTTCCAACTTTTTCGGCCGGTAGTCAGCAAGGCTCTTCACCACCGAGACAAAAAGGGCCCGAAAACGCTCTTTTGATGCATTGAGAAAAAGCGGTTTTTCTGGTTCGGGACCCCGGTCCCGCCACGGCGGGCAAGTTTCAGGTTTCAGGCCCCCTGGTCCCTGACCCCTGAGCTTATCCTTGACTTCCGCCACTCTCGCCTCCATACTTTACGGGAACGGAATCGGGAATGGGAATCGAGGCAAATGTAGGCTGGGCCCGAAAATGTCGAAAATGCGCGCCTACACGAGTTGGGAGTCGAGGTAATGACGGATCACAGCTATGAGGAAATCCGGGCCGCTGCACTGGATATCCTGGCCGGGAGGGAGAAGACCGGCTACGTGCCCCAGCAGTATGAGGAGCTTCGCCTTGGTGTGGAGGAACTCATAATTCGCAGAGACCCGCAATGCGGCGGTGTTTCTACAGCCGACAACGAACTCTTCCTAGAAGTCTTTTGGGAACTCTTCCGGCAAGGGATTATCACGTTGGGCTTGAACCACTCTAATAAAGATTTTCCTTTCTTCCGTGTTTCTCATTTCGGGAAGAAGATACTAGCGAGCCAGAATGCCTACTTCTTTCACGACGTGTCAGACTATACGAAAATAGTACAGGCAAGCGTGCCGCAGATAGATTCCACTACGCTGGTCTACTTGCAGGAAGCGATGCAGGCCTTCAGGTCCGACTGCATTCTGTCTTCAACTGTAATGCTAGGTGTAGCAACCGAACACACATTTGTTCTGTTGCTTGAAACAATTGAAAAGAGTGCTACGTGGAAGCCTGTCTTCCAAAAAGTGGGAGAGCAGAAGACCATCTTGCAGAAGGTTAATAAGTTCAAGAATATACTCGACCAGAAGTCCAAGAAGCTGCCCAAGAGTATTAGGGAAGACTTGGATACCCATTTTGCGGGCATCCTTTCTATCATAAGGAACTTCCGGAACCAGTCTGGACACCCAACTGGCAAGATCGTTGGACGGGAACAAGCGTACGTTTTGCTGCAACTCTTCGCGCCGTACTGCAGGAAGATGTACGAGTTGATGGCGCATTTCGGGAAGTCTTAGTCCTGTTGACTTCCGTGCCCCGGTGAGGTATGTTACTTGAGAGGGAAATGGTAGCAGTTGGGGTAATTCGACGACCGTCACCGGAATGGCCCAGCAGGGCGGGGAGGATTAGCTTGACTCTCTCCCAGCAGAGCCGTATATTCCGCTCTTAGGTAGCATGAGGCTCGCGTCTAGGGAGAGCACCCGGAGGCAGAACCCATGACCGGAGAACTGGTCCTGAGCGAACTTGGCATCACGCTAGTTGCAAAGGACCACAACCCCACGATTCTCAACCCGGATTTCCTTCGCTACAACGGGATCGTGCCGCGTGAATGGGAACTGGAAGGGGACCCAGTATGCGCGGGCCCGGTCGCGCGGGTAGCATTTGCCAACGGCGTCCAGATCATGGCCGAACCCCAGAAGATCTCCTTCTTCGAGCCCTTCGCGAACGGTAAAGAATGGGTAAAGGCACAGCTCCCGCGTATTGCGGAGCAATACGCAGTTACTCTGCCTCACGTCAACTATCACGCCATTGGAGTCAATCCCAAGGCGCATCTCCTCTGTGACTCAACCAAAGATGCTGAGGACTTCATTCGCGGCAGACTGATAGCGGAAGGGCCGTGGAAAAAGTTGGATGGTGTTGAGGCGGCCATAGTGACGAACTTCACCTACATGATGCCAGATGGGCGGTATACTCTGACCGTGGCACCCGCTTCTCGTCGGCAGAAGGAGACCGGAGCTGTTTCGGTGTTGCTCTTCTCCGGCAATGCCCATTTCCAGGTGAGTGGAGCGAACAAGGACGAGACTGCTGCCTCGATCAAGAGGATTCTCGGCGGGTGGACGCTAGCCGTAGAGACCTATCTGCGACTCGTGACTGTCAACTTCCTTGGGCAAGAGGCTTCGACATGAGTTGGGACGCCTACCTGGGCAAGCCTCCAGACCTGGGCATGCCCGATTTGGACGACAGCGCCATAGCAGTTGGCGTCCTAGGTGGCGCAGACGAATACAACCTGGCCGAGGAGTATCAAACTCCTGCGGAGGCGAATCTGTATCTTTGGGCAACCGCCTACTCCCTACCCTCGTCGTGGCAACTGGCCGCCACCAGACATGACAGGGCCGAGGCGTTCTCTCGCGGACTGTTCCTGGAATTGCGCCGATATGATGAATGCCAACCCGCCTTTCGGGCTCTGATCGATCGCCCGCTGGTCGCAATCGAATCACCTGTAGACCCTGAAACCGTGGGCCTAAACATCACCTTGCAGTTTTCTGACGTGTCACTGAGCCGAGGGCTCTCTCTTGCCAACAACTGGTTTGAGTATTGCATGGGTTATCAAGAGAAGCCTACGGAAGGCGTCTTGGAGTTGAATGAGATACTTGCCGAGGATCGGCGATTCATCCTCAATCAACCGTTGCGCGTTGAGTGGGCCGTCACCGATGGACTGTGGGAATACAGCTGTGCGTCGCTCGACCTTTTCTCCTACAGTGATGAGCAAGAAGAAGCGTTTGAGATCTTCCGGTTTGCTTTTGTATCTTGCTGGGACAATATAGCACGCGAGTCGGACGCCAATCTGGCGCCCAGGGCGCAAGGGCACAAGAGGATTCTCATGTCGTTGGTCAAGAAGGAACAACGCATCTAGTGGCAACTTATTCCTCGGGCAGATTCCGCTCCTCTCTTGTCAAGAAGGGCTTTCGTCAGGACAAGACAGGACATAGGAGGCAACGCCACATCTTCTACAGGCTGCACGCTTGGGGGAGGAAGACTCATATCACCACCTTCTTGAGTAAAGGCGAGAGGCAGTTCCCTGTCCATATCCTGAAGAAGAGGGCTCAACAGATGAAACTCTCCCTCCCTGAGGCCCGTGACTTTCTCGCCTGTCCCCTGGACGGTCCGAAGTACTTGGCGCTCTTGACTGAGCGAGGAGAACTCCGACCTCCGGGAGCATTTCCGGGGTCATAACACCTATTCCCCGTCCCTCTTGACCCCGCCGGGCGGGGAGGCTATCTTCCCCGTATATGAGGACGCTCGATTCGTGAAGGGTGAAGCGTGAAGAGTGAAACGTGAAGGGTGGAGGGTGAAGGGTGAAGCGTGAAGGGTGAAGCGCGGAAAGAAGAAGTGACGGAGCAGGATTCCTCGCCCGCTTCACGCGATACGCTTCACGCTTCACCGCGCGCAGCGAAGCGCGCGCGGCGGATGATCCTCTGGCTGGTGGCCGCCCCGGTGGTGATCCTCCTCCTGGCCCTGGCCGGCGCCAACTGGAAGACCTTCCACCTGGCCTACGCCAAACACCTCATGAGCAGCGAGGACCGCGAAAAACAGCGCGACGGCGTCGAGATGGTACTGCGGACCCACCTTCGCAAGGGCATGAGCCTGGAAGAAGTACGTCGGTTATTGGCACCCGCCAGGGTTATCTTCTGGCCGCACCTTTCCACGATCGAACGCAGGTTTGCTGGCGTCTACGTGACCACGGGGGAAGGCGGGAAGTACCAGCCCGCCGCCGGGCTGACCTTCGATGAGAACGGCAGGCTGCGCGTCATTCACTTCATTCCGCTGGGTGGCAAGTAGCCCGCTGCAATCCCGGCCCCCCACCACCTGATTCCCCCGCCCCTTGACTCCCGCGCCGGCCGCGGCCATACTAGCTGGAGGGGGACGAAAGCCGCGGAACGGCCCGGGAGGCGCGCGTGGGGCTCAACCCGATCACCGCCATCTTCGACCGGATGGACTCCTGGCGGCACCTGCCCGGCTACCAGCTGGAGCGCCGCGCCGACCTGCTCTTCTCCCTGTACCTCCCCGAGGCCCTCGGGAAGAAGCTGGGCCGGCCGGTCCTGCCCAGCCTGATCCCGGAGTTCCCCGTCCGCGCCGGGACCATCTACCCCCAGGCCCGGTCCAACAAGTCCTTCAAGATCGACTACCTGGCCCTCACCGAGGACCGGGCGGCGGCGGTCTTCGTGGAGCTCAAGACCGACGCGCGCTCCCGGCGCGCGGAGCAGGACCGCTACCTGGGGGCCGCGCGCGAGGCCGGGCTGGCCCGCCTGCTCGAAGGGCTGCTGGACATCTTCAGGGCCTCCAGCGCCAAGCGGAAGTACTTCTGCCTGCTGCAGCTCGCCGAAAAGCTCGGGCTGCTGCGCATCCCCGAGCGCCTGCGCGGCCTGGTGCTCGAAAAGAGCCTGACCGGGATCAACCAGGCCTCCCGGGACGTGGAGATAACCTGCCCGGCCGTCGAGTCCCGCATCGTCTACCTGCAGCCCAAGGGGGGCGGCGAGGACGTGCTCAATTTCACCGAGTTCGCGGAGACCGTCCGCGCCCACCCCGACGGGCTTTCCCAACGCTTCGCCCAGTCGCTGGGGGAGTGGGCCATGGTCGAGCCCGGCCGTTGACCCGGGCCCCCGCCGCGCGGCCATACTCCACGGGGAGAAGAGCGCAGGGGAAGGGCGGCATGCCATACCTGATTGTCGGGCTCGTACTCATGGTGCTGGTCGGCGCCGCCGCCCTGGCGGTTTTCCTGGCGAGGCGCACGGGCAAGGGCGAGAAGCGCAAGCGGGCGCGCTACACTTACTCCGAGAAGGCCCAGCAGGCCGCCGGGAAGTCCCTGGTCCCCGGGGGGCCCGAGAAGCTCGACCTTCGGCCTCCGCCGGTCGCGCGGGACGGGACCGAGGAGCTGCGCGAGGCCATGGACGGCCCCCTGGTCAGGATGATACGGACCACCACCAAAGGCGTGGACGCCTCCAGGTTCGGCAGGAACATCAAGACCACGCCGATGAAGATCGACCGGCGCTTCCTCAAGGGCGCCCCCCGGGAGGAAGAGGTCCGGGAGGTCGAGGAGGTCAAGGAAGCCAGGAGAATCCCGGAAGCCCCGAAGGTCCAGGAGATACAGGAGATCGAGGACGTCCAGGAAATCCAGGACGATACCGGCCCGGCCCCCTGACCCGGGACCTCCCGGAAGACGTACGGCGAATAGTTTTGAAAGGCATGCTCCCTTGCGGCGGAAATCAACGGGTGAGAAGAAGACCGCCATCGAGTAAGCAGGAGATGACCGCCCCCAATGCCCTTTCGCCAAAGGTGCCGCAGGGCGGGGCGGCTGTGGACGCGAGACGGTTCAGGAGGTCAGGATGATTGAACGAATACTGAGGGTCCACGCGCGGTGGAGCGTCGCATTGGTCGCACTGCCGTGTCTCGCGCTGGCCGGGTGTCGCGCTTCCTCCACGCAGCCCCTCGAAATCAAGCACGCCGCGAGCAGCAAGGGGGGCGGCATCGGAGACGTGCTCGTGAAGCTCGAGGGCTCCTGGGTCAAGTTCTACGAGCACACTCGCGACACGCGCCTGCTGCAGAGCCCCGACGGGAGGTACATAGTGGTCACCGACTACGCGGCCACCAAGATGTCCCGCATTTCCGTTTTCTCTGTGCGCAGCCGGAAGCTCGTGGACATCACCCGTCAACTGCATGAGAAGCTGGGTAACCTCTCGGCCTACCCCTGGTTCCACGCCCGAAGGTTCGTCAGTGGCAGCACGGTCGAGTTCGGCATCAGTGCGTACAAGTGCTCTGCGGAAGAAGCCCCCATCGTCGAAGCGCTCAAGAAGACCCGCTTCCGGATCGATATCCAGAAGTTGATCCAGGCAGTAGGGACTGATGATGACTGATGAGCCTGTGCCTGCCGCAGCCCCGAAGATCCGCCGCATCCTGCGGGCGTGCCCGCTCGCCATGCTGGTCTTCGTTACATCCGCCGCCGCAGAGGTCGGAGGTGGCGAAGCCCCGTCGGGGGCGAAGCTAGATGAGCACGTGAAGCTGCTGTCAGGCAAGGATGCCCTTAAGAGCATTGAAGCCGCCAGGCAAATCCCCAAGCTCGGCGCAGCCGCTGAGAGGGCCATACCCAGGCTCGTAAGTCTCGTGAAAGACGGCAATAGGTACGCCGCTGATGCCCTGAGCCGGATCGGCAAGCCTGCCGTGGCCGAGTTGACACGCGCCCTTGAGACCGAGAAGCAGAATGGCCGTGAGCAGGCGACCAGGGCACTGATGCTGATGGGCCTGGTGGCGCGTCCTGCTCAAGACGCGTTCATCAAGGCGCTCAGGGACGAGGAGTGGCGTGTACGGCGGATGGCCGCAATTGCCCTCGGGAAGATCGAGGCCGATGTCGAGAGGGCGGTGCCTGCTTTGACCAAAGCCCTCGATGACCGGCACGCCAGGGTCCAGCGCCGTGCCCTGCAGGCACTCGGGAGGCTGGGCACGGGTGCTCGCCCCGCATTGGGGAGGATACGCACATTCTTCGATTCGAAAGATGCGATGCTCCGGTGTGCTGCCATCACCGCGGCGTGGCGCATCAGTGGGGATTCCGCCACAGTCCTGCCCGCCGCGATCCGCACGCTGAGGAACGACCACGACGCGGAAGTGCAGATATCGGTGGCCAAGGTGATCTGCGAGATCGGCCCCGACGCCAAGGAAGCCTTGCCTGCGTACCAGAAGGCTCTCAAGGGCGAGAACAGAACCATGAGGATGCTGGCCGCCGCTGCCGTCTGGAGCATCACCGGTGAGGGGAAGGACGCGGCGCCGCTGATCAGAGGGTGGGCCCGGTCGGACATCGGAGTCGTGCGCCATGGCGCGGTGCACATGTTGGGAATGATCGGGCCGCGCGCCAAGGCCGAGTTGCCCTTGCTGGTCAAGGCCCTCGAGGACGAAAGGAACTTCGTTCGCAGCAGAGCTGTGGAGTCGCTCGCGCGGGTCGACGGCGGGGCCGTAAAGACCGCAGCGCTCCTGGCCAAGGCGCTCTCCGACAGAGACGCGATGGTGCGCAGACAGGCCATCGAGACGCTGGCCGGGCTCGGCGCGAGTGGGCACGGGGCACTACCCCAGTTGAAGAGAACCGCTGAGGGCGACGAGTACCCTCTACTCAGGCAGCTGGCCGGCAGGGCCGCGGAGAAGATAGCGGCGGCCCAGACGTCCGAGCCCAAGTCCGGGATGGGTTTCTCGGCATGGCTGGTGCTCGCCGGCTTGACCAGTGTGCTTCTCGTCGCTGCTGTGTTCGTGCTCAAGCGCCGGCACACGTCCCGCAGTGCTTGAGGTGTCGGCCCGGCGTGGTGCTTCGCGGGGCACAGGAGCCAGCTTCAGGTAGACCGAGACGGCAGATCCGGAGGCAGCAGGAATGACGACTCCCACCCCTTCCCCGCAGGAGCCGGCCAAGCGCTCAGGGCGCATCTACGTCTTGTGGGGCATCGGCCTGCCCCTGCTGCTGGCAGTCTTGGCAGCCTGTCTCTTGCGATTTGGCAATCCGCAGTGGAGCAAGCACATCTACATCGTCCAGGCCTGCTACTGGCCCGGCCACAAGGATGGCATGATAACCCCACCGGGGTCATACGAGGGCAGCTGGATGGCTTGGCATCGGAACGGGGCGAAGCGATATGAAGGCCGCTTCGTGGCGGGCGGTCTGGCGGGTGTGGAACGCGAGTGGGATGAAAGCGGCCAGCTGCTGCACGAGAGATGCGGCAACAACGGGAAGATAGCCTGGGAACTGGAGTATCGTGATGGCAGGGCCTGGGAGGGAAGCAGACCCGACAAGGACGGCAAGTTCTGGTTCTACAGGAGAGGGATGGCGATCGGGGCCAAGTTGACACCCGGGACGCTCCGGTGACCCAATGGTCACTCGGTTGACCGCCCCCGCCCCTTCCCCACAGTTGCAGCAGGAGGTTCGACCCATGGCCCGAATGGCGACCTTCGCTTGTCTGATTCTCGGGCTCATGCTGCCATCCGCAGGCTGTAGGAAGGCGCAGTCATTCCCGCGATCTTCAGGCAAGCCGAAGATCTCCCGCGAGGAGAAGGACGCGCTCTACCTCGTCCAGGGGCACAGCAAGAATGGCCATGTCAACCAGGAGCTGAAGCGCCAGGTCTTGCAGGCTCTCAGGGCTATTCGTGCCCAGCATCCGGAAGCCCGTCAGCTTCACGCGTATGGACGGCATACGCTTGATCACATGCTCGTCTTCCTGGACAAGGGCAGAGAGGCGATTGCGGTTCGACACATGAAGCGGGACGACAAGAATCTTCCGTACCTGGTTAGACAGAGAAGCGGGATCGAAAGCCTGGACGGGCTGGTCAGGCGATACGGTGGACGCTACTGCCAGACCGGGCTCGACGACACGAGCATTCTCGGTGTGCTCTTTCCCCGCCCGATGGATATGCGGACTCTCCAGAAGGAGTTCGACGCTCTTCCGGGAATCGGCTCGTCGCCGAATATGTCGATGGGCGACGGCAACGACATCGTATTCAAGCCCCGGGGAGACAAGTGGCACTTCGTATTCAAGCGTGGATGGGACCACATGGACATCTGCCCCACGAAGGAGCACTATCACTACTACACATACGAGCCAGAAAGTGGGACAGTCGTCAAGAACGGCGAACTCCCGACGAAGATGCGCTGGAGCGGTATCATCTACTTGTGGGGAGTGCCCTATCGACGGTCGGTGAAACCCTTTGCGTCATGGCAGGATCTCAGAGCCAAGGCTGCTCACAAGGACTGGTGGGTGCGCCTGCACGCAGTGGATGTCCTGGGCTTCCTTCTGACCAATCCGAAGAACACCCGCATGGGCGAAGACGATCACCCAAAGGGACACTTCGAGAAGCTTCGGGATGACGTCCGCGGCAATCGCCAAGACGCGCTCAAGTCGTTGCGAAAAGCGCTCCTCGACACTGACAAGGAGGTCCGCCGCACCGCAACCAAAGCTCTCCCGGAGATCATGGTCCGCGCCGACGTAGGGCTGCGTGCCAAGATCCTGCACATTCCCAGTTCAACGCTGATCCCAGTCGATTGCGGAATGCTTGTCGGCGTCCGAGAAGGAGACGTCTTCGAGATACGGCGTGAAGGCGAGAAGCTGGGGCGCGCAAAAGCGATCAATGTCTGGAAAGACTCTGCGGGATTGCGACCCCTTGACAGGTTCACCTGGACGCACGGTGACGACGTCGTGCTCGTTGAGCTTGCGCCAAAGGCTGCGGACGGCAAGGAGAAGCAGTGACCACCCCCGCCCCTTGCCCAGCTTCCCTACAGGAGCCGTCTTCACAGGCGGCCGGCACTGTGGACAAGAGGTCGCGGAAGGTCTACGTCCTCTGGGGCGTGGCGCTCACGCTTCTGTTGACGCTCGGGATATTCTGCTGGACGGTGGTGGTGCCGGTGTGGCGGACTTGCAGAGAAGTGGAAGAATGCAGGGAGGAGAATTCCTCTTCTCCAGAACTCAAAGCGGGCGTAAACCGGCTTGGTGGACCAGCCCGGGCTGCTCGGTGGCTCGGCGTCTACCTTCGGCTGCCTGAAGCCCTGGCCGAGCATCCTGGGACTGCGGCTGATATGCTGCGCTACTGCGGAAAGCACGGCCGGATTGCCGTACCACAGCTGGTGTTGCTCTTGGAGCACGGGAACAGGGAAGACGTACGGACTAAGGCTATCATATCATTGGGGCATCTGCGGGACAGGCGGGCAGTTCCGGCTCTCCGAAGAGGCCTCCGCGATCCTTCTCATGAAGTGCGAGCCTGGTGCGCCGTGGCAATGGGTCAGATCGGTGGTCCGGGCGTCTACGAGACTCTGATTGGGGTTCTGAAGGAGGGTAAGCGGCTAAAGGTCCAGGTGTATGCATTGTCTGGCCTTGCGGCGTTGGGCGATGCGAGGGCAATTGAGCCGATGAAGAAGGCGAGGACGGAACTCCACGGTGACACCGCCGCGCACGCTAGTCAGATGCTGGAGGCGCTACTCAGACGACTCAGCAGCAAGCCACAACGTACGTTCAGCAAGTCAACGACAGCGACCTTGGAATCTCTTGCTCAAGATGAAGAGGAGGATGTTGGGATTCGCTTGGCGGCCGCCAGCGCTCTGGGACAATTTGAGGCTCTAGTTTCTTCCCTCGAGGAGTCATTGACAGATGAGGACCGATACGTCCGCTACGATGCCGCTATGGCGCTCGGCATAATCTCCAGGGAGGCAGTGACTGCCATCCCCGCTCTGGAGAAGGCGCTCAAGGACAAAGAGCCGCAGGTTCGCCGGGCCGCGGCTTCTGCCCTCAAGAAGATCAGAGCGGCAGAGCAGAAGGACAAGTAGCGCATGACCGCCCCCGCCCCTTCCCCAGCTTCCCTACAAGAGCCTGCGTCTTCACAGGTGGCCGCCCCTGTGGAAGCGAAGCGCAGTCGGAAGCTTTACGTCTACTGGGGGATTGCGCTCGTGCTGCTCCTAGTCACAGGCGTGCTCTGCTGGACGATGGTAGTGCCCGTGCTTGGGGTCCGGAACGTAGTGATAACCTCTCACGAAATGGATACCGGCGAGAAGTTTGTGCTTTCCCAGACCGAAGGGAATCCACCGGAGCTTGCCAGCAAGGAGGCGGCAGCTCTGATTGAGCGACTTGGCGGCCCGAGACGTGCGAGCCAACGTTTGGATGCGTATTTGCGATTGCCCGCATGGGTCGCCTCCCATCGTGAAGAGGCGATCTACCTGCTCTGCTTCTGTGGGGCATGGGGAGACCCAGTCATTGAGCGAGCACGGAAACACGAGGATCCGCGCGTCCGCCAGACAGCCGTGGCCCTCTCGCGAGAACCCAGGAAATGACCGCCCCCGCCCCTTCCCCAGAACCTGTTAAGCGTTCCAGGCGCATCTACATCTATTGGGGCGTGGCGCTCACTCTCCTCGTAGTCACAGGGGTGCTATGCTGGACGGTGGTGGTGCCGGTGTGGCAGGTAAAGAGAGAACTTGCGGAGGCGGAGAAGGAGGCAACAGTCGGTTATGTCATAAACAACAGCAAGTCCGCCTCTCCAGACATCTATTTCGGTGTTTCGGAACCCGCTATCACGATAGATCGACTGGGCGGATCACGAGAGGCCGCCCGTAAGATTAGCCTCTATCTGCGTATGCCCAAGTGGGTGGCTACGGATCGGAAGGCCGCCTTGGAGATGCTCTATTCGTGCAAAGGCCAGGCCGTTCCTACTCTTGTTGTTCTTTCCGGGGATGAAGACAAGGCCATACGCCAAAAGGCGGTGAGATATCTGGGGCTCTTGAGAGCGCCCCAAGGTTTCCGGCCTGTCCTGGCTGCACTCGGCGACGAGGATGAGGAAGTGCGCCACAGAGCAGCATGGGCGCTGGGGGAAATCGGCGATCGGCGCGGGGTGGACCCACTGATTGGGAGCCTCAGAGACGAGAGCAAGGAGGTGCGCCGCTGGTCGGCAGCAGCGTTGGGGGCCATCGGGGACAGGCGTGCCACACTGGCTCTCGCTGCGGCGTCGGGAGACCGTGATGCAGATGTTCGTTATCGCGTAGTTGTAGCACTGGGGAGGCTTGGCGACGACCGCGCACTTGCCGCGCTGATGTTTGCGCTGAAAGACCCAGATGCCCATGTCAGTCGGGCGGCCCACGAGGCTTTCGCGAAGATCGGCACCGCTGATGAGACGGCGGGGGCCAAAGCGAAGCGATGACCCTCTCCACTCCCCCTTCCCCCAGGCGGTTGACGCCCTCCCGGGCGGGCGCGCGCCGCCGGTGACCGCCCCCCGGGCCCGGGCTGTTTAATACCAGGGGGGCGCCCGGGACCGGGGCCCCCGGAAGGAGGAACATCATGAAGGCCGCGGCAAGCCGCTCGCTCATCGCGCTCCTGGTGCTCACCGCCGCCGGCGCGGGATTCGTCGCCGGGCACGCAGTGGGCCGCCGGGACACGGACGCCCCCCAGAAGAAGGCCGCCCCGCCGCTGGTCCCCCCCGACCTCGCGGCCGCGAAGCCCGCCGCGGACGGGAAGGCCGGGAAGGCCCCCAGAGCCAGGCGCCGCCCGGTGAGCGAGCTGATCGCCGAGCTGGCCAGCCCGGACCAGAAGAAGCGCCTGGCCGCCTGCCAGGCGCTGGCCCGGCGCAAGGACCCCTCGGCCCGCAAGCCGCTCCTGGAGGTGCTCCACGGGGACAAGGACACCCACGTCCGCTACCAGTCGGCCATGGCCCTGGCCGCCCTGGGCGCGCCGGTGGTCGACGACCTGATCGCCGCGCTGGGCAGCAAGAACCCCGACGTGCGCTACAAGGCCGGCAACGCCCTGGAGAAGGTCCGGCCGGCCGCAGCGGCCCTGAAGGGCCTGAAGTCCGCCCTGGGGGCCAAGTCCGCCGAGGTCCGGCTGCACGCCGTCTTTCTCGTCTCCAAGATCGGCACCCGCGAGTCGGTCCCCCTGCTGGCCGGCGCGCTCTCCGACGCGGACGCCACGGTAATCAAGAAGGCCGAGGCCGCCCTGAAGCGCGCCGCCCGGAGGCACCGCGCGGAGGTCCAGGCGGCGGCCAAGGACCCCAAGCTGCCCGCCGCGGCGCGCGCCAGGCTGGAGGCCATCCTGGCCGCCGCCGGGAAGCCCGCGCCCAAGAAGGAACCTGCGAAGAAACCGGAGGAGACGAAAGCGAAGGCCCCCGAGGTCAAGGGCTAGCCGGGCCGGGGGGCCGGAAGCCGCCGGGCCCAGCGTTGACTTCCCCCGGCGGCGGCGCTATGCTGAGTCTATAGGGAAGGCCCCGGGAGACTATCACCGTGCCGGACGTGCCGAACGTAGTCGAATGCTCCAAGTGCGGCCGGAGCTTCGTGCGCGAGGCCGCCCGGCGGATCGGCGACAACCTCTTCTGCCCGCCCTGCGCCCAACTCATCCAGTCCCAGAGGGCCGGGGGCGCCGGCCGCGGGGCGGGCCGGACCGGGAAGGTCCTGCTGGTGGCCTGCGGGGCGCTGCTCGCCGGGGGGGTCGGAACCTGGCTGGCCCTCAGGGAGAGAAAGCCCGGGAGGCCCAAGGCCTCGCCCGGGAGAGAGAACGGCCCCGGGCCGAAGGCCGCCCGGCCCCCGGTGACCCCGCAGCCCGTGGACATGAACCCCCGGAGCGCGGCGGGCTGGCTGGCGCTCGCCGAGTTCCACAAGAAGGGGCGGCGTGGCGACGAGGCCGCCGCGGCCTACCGGAGGGCCGCCGCGCTGTTTTACGCGAAGAACGACTTCGCCGCGGCGGTCTCCTGCGGGACGAGCTGCGAGGAGGCCGGCCGCTTCGTCGACGCGGTCGAGATCTACAAGCGGGGCACCGCGGACCAGGTCTTCGCCAACGTGGCCTGGATCGCCCTGGGCAACGTCTACCTGAAAATGAAGCGCTGCAGGCAGGCGGTCGCCGCCCACGAGAAGTCCGTGGCGCTGTCCCCCAAGTTCGGAAACGCCTGGTGCTACCTGGGAATCGCCTACGCCTCGGACGGGCAGGACGGGAAGGCCCGCGAGGTGTGGGCCAGGCTGCACGAGGAGTTCCGCGGAAAGGTCGATTCCGCGCTGCTGGCCAGGCTCAGGAAACTGCTCAAGTAGAGCGCAAGAGGGGGTCCTCCAGGCCCATGCACATGTGCAGCGCGGGGCCGGGCCCCCAGCCGTCCGAATCCGGGGAAATATAGTGGGTTAAGCGCCCCCGCGGCCCGCGAAAAGACCTGCATTTCCCACTGGACCGGTGTACAATAAGGGGGTAACCGTCCGAAATGAGGGCCTTCGCTGATGGCGTCGTTCTTCGCCAATCCCTGGATGCTCTCCGCGTTAATCGCGGTCAGCCTGCCTATTATAATAGAATGGCTCTTTCGCCGACGTAAGCGCCAGGTCGACCTGCCCACCATCCGCTTCCTGCTGCGCAGCAAGGAGCAGGAGAAGATCCGCCGGCAGGACCTCATTCTGCTGCTGCTGCGCATGCTCGGCCTCTTCCTCCTGGTGCTGGCGGTCGCCCGGCCGCTCTTGCAGCACGGGCTGGTCGGCGGGGCCCGCGAGCGGCACATCGTGGTGGTGCTGGACGGCACGGCCAGCACCAACCAGCAGGTGGGGGTGACCACCGCCTTCGGCCTGGCCCAGAAGAAGGCCGCGGGGATGGTCCGGGTGCTGCCGGAGGGCGCCGTGGTCACCATCATCCACCTCGGCGACCGCGCCGAGGTGGTCCTGGAGCGCGAGGCCGACGTGCACACCGCCGCCGCCCGGGTGGAGTCGCTGCGCGCCGGATCGGGGGCCGCGCCGCTCTCCGAGGCCCTGGCCCTGGCCCGCGACTACCTGGCCGCCCAGAAGGAGGGCAAGCCGGAGGTCTACGTCTTCTCCGACTTCCAGAAGTACACCTGGATGCGCGGGGGCGCCGGGACCACCCAGACCTCCCAGCTGTGGAACGAGCTTTCGGCCGGGTACGACGCTTTCCTGGTGGACACCGGCGGGGAGCACAAGTTCAACTACATGCTCACCGGCCTGGAGCCCGAGGAGCCGCTGATGTCCACGGGCATGCCGGTGCACTTCAGCGTGCGGGTGAAGGCCTGGGGCCGGCAGCCCGAGGGGGCCAAGGCCACGGTGACCTTCCTGGTCGACGGGGTCAAGAAGGGCGCCCGCGAGCTGCGCCCCGGCGAGGGCCCGGCCGCGCTGCGCTTCGAGCACCGCTTCACCAGGGCCGGCGAGTACCTGGTCGAGGCGGTGCTGAGCGGCGACGAGCACCGCGTGGACAACCGCCGGGTCTACCTCTGCACCGTCCCGGAGAGCGCCGCGGTGCTGATCCTCGACGAGAGCGCGGAGTTCGAGGCCTCGGCCGGGGCCAACGGCAAGCCGGGCCCGAAGGACGACCTCACCCGGGAGAGCGCCTTCCTGGCCCGGGCCATCGCCCCGCCGAGCCACCCGGGAATGGAGAAGGTCTCGCGCTTCTCGACCAAGGTCATCCACCACGGGCAGATCGACTACGAGAACCTGGAGGGCTACGCCGCGGTGGTGGTCACCGGCACGGGGGCGGTGCGCCAGACCATGGTCGCCAAGCTGGAGAGCTACGTCGCCGACGGCGGCGCGGTCTGGTTCTTCCTGGGCGAGCGCGTCAACATCTACCAGTACAACAAGCTGCTCTACAAGGACGGCCAGGGGCTGCTGCCCTGCAAGCTGGTCGCCAAGGCCGCGCCCGCGAGCGGGGAGGAGGCCCCCTACATCCGCTTCGGAGAGTCGCGCCACCAGGCCCTCAGCCAGCTCACCGGCAGCGGCAACAAGGACGCCAAGTTCCTGGGCTACATGGAGCTGGAGCCCGCCGAGGGCGCCCGGGTGATACTCTCCCTCTCCAACAAGAAGCCCGCCATCCTCTCCAGGCCCTTCGGGCGGGGGCAGGTGCTGCTGACCAACTCCACCGCCGGGGTGGAGTGGACCTACCTGCCGGCCACCGTGGAGTTCCCGGTGCTGGTCCAGGAGCTCATGCGCCACCTGGTGGGCAACCCGGACCGCAAGGTCAACCTGAACGTCGGCGAGGAGTTCGAGCAGGCGGTGTTCGTCTCCCAGCAGCACCTGCTCCTGCGCTATCCCGACGGCCGCAAGGAGCGGCTCAAGCCCCGCCAGCGCGAGGGCCGCAAGAACGCCTACTACATCTCCTTCGACCGCACCAACCAGCAGGGCATCTACGAGTTCACGGACACCATGCCCGGGGTGCTGCCCCGCACCCGCTTCGCGATCAACCAGGGGTCCCGGGAGGGCGCGCTCACCGAGGGCGACCTCAGCCGGCTGGCCGAGAAGGATTTCAAGGGCGCCTTCGGCTCGGGCTCCTGGCGCTGGATCGGCCCGGAGATGCCCGTGGAGGAGTTCGTGAAGACGCTCCACTCGGTGACCGAGTTCGCCCCCTACGTGCTGCTGCTGCTGGTGGCCATCCTGGCGATTGAGTCGTTCCTGGCCGCGCGCTTCGGCCGGCGGCGCGGAGGCGCGCAGTCATGAAGCCCATGGTGCTGGTCGATACCGGCTGGCTGTGGGTCCTGCTGATCCTGGGCGCGGGCCTGGCGGTCTTCTACGTCTACGTCTACCGCCAGGAGGCCCGCCAGGCCCGGCGGCTGACCCGGCGGCGGCGGAACGTCCTGCGCCTGCTGCGCATCGCCGTGGGCGTCCTCTTCGTGGCCCTGGCCCTGGCCCGCCTGGCGACCATCTGGGTCAAGAGCGAGGAGCGCCTGCCGGTGGTCCCCCTGATCGTCGACGAGTCCACCAGCATGGCCTTCCCCGACGCCCGGGAGAACCCCCTGGTGGGCGGCGCCCCCCGCGACCGCCGGCGGCGCTACGACACCGCCGGGACCGCGCTCCAGAAGCTCCAGGAGAAGCTGACCCGCACCCACCGGGTCAAGGTCTTCACCTTCTCGGACACCTCACGCCTGCTCAAGGCGCTGCCCCACCGGGAGGACGAGGACGACCCGGTGGTCAGCCGGGGGCAGGTCTTCGAGAAGGCCCCCGACCCCACCGGGGAGTACACCAACATCGGCGACGCCCTGCAGGCCGCCATGCGCGATCTCTCCGGCGACCGCATCTCCGGGGTGGTGCTCTTCTCCGACGGGCGCCAGACCGGCGGGCTGGACCTGCGCTCGGCGGCCTCGCTGGCCGCCGACGGGCGGGTGCCGGTGCACACCGTGGTCTTCGGCAGCGAGTTCCCCCTGCGCGACCTGCGCATCGACGAGGTCATCGTCGACCCCGAGGCCAGCCTGGGCGACGTGCTGCGCTTCCGGGTGAAGATCACCAACCAGATCCGCGCGCCGCTGACCACCCGGCTGACCCTCTACGAGGAGAAGCAGAAGGTCAACGAGAAGAGGCTGACCTTCAACCGGCGGGGCGAAAGCCGGGTGATGATCGCCACCATCCCGGTCAAGGAGGGCCTGCGCGAGTTCAAGCTGAGCCTGCCGCGCTACGACGACGAGGTGGACGTCGAGAACAACGAGGCCGTGGTCCACGTCAAGATCGTCAAGCGCACCCTGCAGGTGCTGCTGGTGGCCGGGGACCCCAGCCGGGAGTACTTCTACCTGGTGCCCGCGCTGCTGCGCGACCCGGTGGTGCGGCTCAGCTGCTTCCTGCAGTCCGCGGACATCGACTACATCCACCAGGGGAACCTGGGCATCGAGCGCCTGCCCCGCTCGCTGGAGGAGTGGAAGAAGTACGACGTGGTCCTGCTCTTCGACGTGGACCCCAACAAGATCACCTCTCAACAAGTGGCCGAGATGGAGAACATGGTGCGCACCGGCGGCGGGCTGATGGTCATCGCCGGGCGCAACCACGGGCTGGCCAAGCTCATCCAGGTGCACGCGGTCAAGGTCCGCGAGATGCTCCCGGTGGAGATCGACAAGAACCGCCTGCCGGACTACTTCAAGGTCTTCAGCCGCTCCTTCGGGGCGGCGCGCACCCCCAAGGGCCGCGGGCACCCGATCATGCGCCTGGACCGCGACGACGCCACCAACGAGGAGGTCTGGAAGACCTTCCCCCAGCTCTACTGGCACCACCCGGTCAAGCGCAGCAAGCCCCGCTCGGTGGTGCTGCTGGCGGCGGCCGGCAGCGCCGCCGCCGGCAAGACCCCGCTGATGGCCATCCACCGCTACTACGAGGGGGCGGTCTTCTACTCGGGGATCAACAGCCTGTGGCGCTGGCGCTACCCCTACGCCAGCTACGACTACGACCGCTTCTGGACCAACGTGATCCGCTACCTGGGCGAGACCCGCCTGCGCGGCACCCAGCAGCAGGTGGCGCTCTCCACCGACCGGCGCAGCTACGCCCCCGGCGAGGAGGTCCAGGTCCGCCTGCGCCTGCTGGACCCGGCGCTGATGGCCCAGCTGCAGGGCCAGCGCCTCTACGCCTCGGTGACCACCCCTCAGGAGGAAGTGCAGATGGTCTCGCTGCGGCCGGACCGCAGCGGGGAGATGCTCTACCTGGGGGGCTACCGCGCCCGGCGGACCGGCAGCATGGTGGTGCGCTCGCGCGCGGCCGCCCCGGGGGCCAGCAGCGAGGCCAAGCCGCTCTTCGACGTGAAGCACACCTTCCAGGTCAAGATGCAGTCCCTGGAGGCCAAGGACACCAGCGCGGACCTGGAGGCCATGAAGGACGTGGCCGAGGCCACCGGCGGACAGTACTTCGACTACCGCAACATGGGGGGCCTGGAAGGCCTGATCGAGTCGATACCCGCCGATCCCCAGATCATCAGCGAGCAGACCCAGACCGAGCTCTGGGACAACGCCGCGTTCCTGATCCTTTTTACGCTGCTGATCGGCTGCGAGTGGTCGCTCAGGAAGCTGTGGGGGTTGCTGTGAGAAAGATCGCCGCCGTGCTCCTGGTCCTGGCCGCGGCTTCGGCCGCCCTGCCGGCGGCGGCGCCGGCAGGCGAGAGGAAGCGCGCCCGGCCCGGGAAGAAGCGGGGCGGGGGCGGCAAGAAGAAGAAAGACCCCAAGAAAGACCCCAAGAAAGACCCCAAGAAAGACCCCAAGAAAGACCCCAAGAAGGACCCCAAAGAGGACGCCGAGGCCCGCCGGCTGCTCGCCGAGATGGAGCGGCGCAAGGGCGCCACCTTCCCCGGCCGCGACCCGGCCTTCCTGGTGCTGCCCCGGCCCGCGGAGCGCAGCCAGATGGTCAAGGAGCTGGTCACCCCCGAGGTCAAGGAGATGACCAAGCGGGCCCTGGCCTACCTGGCCCGCAGCCAGGACGCCGACGGCGGCTGGTCGGACACCCACTACCCCTCGAACACCGGGGTGACCGCCCTGGTCTGCCTGGCCTTCATGGCCGAGGGCAGCCGCCCGCGGATCGGCAAGTACGGCAAGCAGCTCAACCGCGGGCTGGAGTTCCTGCTCAAGAACGTCAAGAAGGGCAGCGGGGTGATCGCCGGCAAGGGCTCCAACCCCGACGGGCCCATGTACGAGCACGCGCTCTCCACCCAGGCGCTGCTGCTGTCCTCCGGGGACATGCCCTGGAAGGGCGACGAGATCCGCCGGGCGCTGACCGGCGCGGTGGAGGCCCTCAAGAAGAGCCAGCGCCAGGACGGCGGCTGGCGCTACCAGATCAGCAACCAGGGCAACAGCGACATGTCGGTGACCGCCAACGTGCTCTGGGTGCTGCGCACCGCCAAGAAGTGCGGCTTCACCGTCCGCCAGCAGAGCATCGACAAGGGCGTCGGCTACATCACCCAGTGCGCGCTGCCCGACGGGACCTTCCGCTACCGCTACTGGGGCCTGCACGCCTCGCCCAGCCTGGGCGGCACCGGGGTGATCGCCCTGTGCAACCAGGGTAGAATCGACCACAAGCTGATCCGCCCGGCGCGCGACCGCATCGCCTACGAGTACCGGCGCTACACCATCAAGGACCTCAAGGAGCGCCGCTACTTCGTCTACGGGGCCTTCTACGCCAGCCTGGGCATGTACTCCTGCGGGGACAAGTACTGGCTGCCCTGGTTCAAGAAGACCGCCAAGGTGCTGGCCGCCATGCAGCGCAAGGACGGCGAGTTCTGGGACCAGAAGGACAACGTGGTCTACGCCACGGCGATGGCCGCCATGGTCCTGCAGGCGCCGCTGGGCTACCTGCCCATCTACGAGCGTTAGGGAGGAAAGCGGGAGCATGGACACCAGAAAGCTCGACCGCCTCTGCGGCGCCTTCCGCGCCAGGCTCAGGGCCATGGTCCTGCAGGCCGGGGTCTGCCGGCTGGTGGCCCTGGCCCTGCTGCTCCTGGCGCCCCTGCTGGTGCTGGACTGGTGGGTGCACCTCGCGACCGCCTGGCGCTGCCTGACCCTGCTCGGCTACCTGGCCGCGCTGCTCTCGGCGGCCTGGTGGACGCTGCTGTCCCCCCTGCGGCGGAGCTGGAGCAACCGGGAGGTGCTCTCCTACCTCGACTCCGTGCTGCCCGCCGAGCAGGGCATGCTCCTGGAGCTCTACCAGCTGATCAGGGGCGAGGGCATCCAGGAGAGCGAAAGCCCCCTGGGCCGGGAGATGGTCGCGGGCGCCGTCGGGGAGCTGGAACCCCTGGTGGCCGCTGCGGGCAGGAGCCGCACGCTCCACCGCCGCCGGGCGCTGCTCTGGCTCAAGGTCGCCGCCGGGGCCGTGGCTCTCGCCGCCGCCGCCGCGGTCCCCCTGCAGCTCGCCGGCGGGAACCACGTGCGCATCGGCCTGGTGCGCTTCTTCAACCCCTTCTCGACGCGGCGCTGGCCGCACCGCACCACCATCGACGTGGAGCCGCCGGCCGCCGGCTGGACCATCCCCCAGCTGGAGCCCTTCCCGATCAAGGGCCAGGTCACCGGGCTGGTCCCCGTACATGTAACCCTGGCCTACCGCGGCAAGAGCGGCGGCTACTGGATAAAGGAGAAGATCGCGGTCCGCGACGACGGCTCGATCCGCTACACCTTCCCGGAGGTCCGCGAGCCGATTCGCTTCTTTGTTTCCGGCGGCGACTACAAGACCGACGAGATGCTGATCGGCATCGTGGAGCGGCCCTTCCTCAAGAGCATCCTGGCCGAGTACGACTACCCGGACTACGCGGGCATCCCCGACCGCAAGGTGGCGGGCGGCCAGCTGGTGGGCCTGGAGGGCACCAGGGTCACGCTCAACTTCGAGAGCTCCATGAAGCTCAAGAGGGCGGTGATGATCCTCAAGCTCCAGGAGATGGGCAAGGCGGAGGGCAAGGCGGAGGGCAAGGCGGAGGGCAAGGCGGAGGAAAAGAAGGGAGAAAAGCGCGAAACGCTGCCGCTCGGCGGCGACAAGAAGACCTTCTCCAAGACCCTGTACCTCACCGCCGACGGCAGCTACAGCATAGAGCTCTACGAGGCCAACGGCTTCCGCGAGGCCAGGCCCGAGCGCTACGAGATCCGGGTGACGCCGGACAGCCCCCCGGAGGTCGAGCTGCTCTCCCCCGGCCGCAACCTGACCGCCACCACCAAGGCCACCGTGGAGGTGGCCCTGCGCGCCAGCGACGACTTCGGCCTCAAGAAGGTGGAGTTCCTCTACGCGCTGGACGAGGCCAAGCTGGCCCCGCTCACCGACCGGATCACCGGCCCGCTGGACCCCAAGGGCAAGAAGAACCCTCCGGGGGTGCGCTTCACCTGGGACCTGCGCAAGATGAAGCTGCCCGAGAGCGGCGTGCTGCGCTACGTCGTGCGGGTCCTGGACGTCAATCCCACCGGCCGCGGCGTGTCCGAGACCGCCCCGCTGGAGATCAAGCTGGTCAAGCGCAGCCAGTTCCAGTTCGACCTCTTCGAGCAGGCCAAGCGCATCGAGGCCGAGGCGCGCATCGCCTGGGAGAACCAGTACGTGGCCTGGGAGCTGGGCCGCCACTGGCTCAAGAGCGGCACCGGCAAGGAGGACGACCAGGTCTGGTCGGAGATGAAGGAGAAGCAGGACCTGGCCATCCGCGCGTCGACGGCCATGGAGACCTACCTGCTGGACCTCACCGAGCAGTACGAGAAGAACGACATGGCCCGGGAATTCATGGCCGGGCGCCTGGGGGTCATCGCCGAGCTGCTGCGCCACGTGACCGGCAAGGAGCACCCGGCGATAGCCCGGGGCCTGCGCGCGGCGCGCCCCAAGACCGATGCGGACGCCGCCCCCGCGCGCCTCAAGGGCCTGCGCGCCTCGGTGCTGACCAGGTTCACGGGCAACCAGAAGATGGCCACCCTGCACCTCGAACGGCTGGTCAAGCGCCTCTTCGACTGGCGCGACTTGCAGACCACGCTGATCCGCACCACGCTGCTCCACGAGGAGCAGGGCGAGGCCCTGGAGCTGACCGAGAAGCTGGCCCCCAAGACGCTGGGCATGGAGCTGGAGGATCTGCCCGACGACGTCCAGGACAAGCTGATCACCCTGGGCAAGCGCCAGCGCACGCTCTTCGACGTGGAGAGCGAACTGGAGAAGGAGCTGGAGTTCCAGATCTACCGCGCCGAGCAGCAGAAGCGCAGGAGCATCCTGGCGGCGCTGCGCACCGCCTACCAGGTGCTGCGCACCAACCGGGTCAACGACAACCTGAAAGTCGCCGCCAAGAAGATCGAAAACAACCAAGCCTTCCAGATCATCAAGAACCAGAAGTCCGCCCTGCAGATACTCAACATCGTCAAGGGCGGGCTGATCCACGCCGGCCATAAGGTGGACCCCGAGCCCCGGATCACCCTGGCGATGGTCCCCGCCAAGATCATCGACGTGCGCCCCAAGCCCCAGCCGGAGGAGGGCGCCGAGCAGCCCACCGAGGTGGCCAGCATCGACGACGTGGAGGTGCTCACCCCCGAGCAGCTCCTGGCCAACCTGCCGGTGGGCTCGGACCCGGTGAGCATGGCCATCTACGCGGCCTGGGAGGCCCAGGACGCGGCGCACGCCCGCACCAAGTACCTGGCCGCCAACAGCGGCCCGGCGGAGATGCCCCGCTACGTGCGCATGAAGCAGGGCATCCTGCTCGAGAAGCAGGACGGCGCCCTGGGGGTCCTGGACCTGGCCATCAGGGAGGCGGACAAGGCCGCCCGGGGACCGGTGGGCGACCAGCTCAAGGGCGTGCGCATCGAGCTGGGCCAGTCCCGGAAGCTCTTGGAGCGGCGCCTGTGGGGCGGCGGCACCCAGCAGCTCCAGGCCGACTCCATGGACTCGCTGGACGACCTGCGCCGCCGCTACATCCCGCTGAAGCAGAGCGTGGCCGAGTCGGTGGCCGAGAACAAGAAGCGCAAGGGCCTGGACGCCTTCAACCGCAAGTTCCTGCTCCGGGAGAAGGACCTGGACCGCTCGGTGACGATCATAGACGGGCTCAACCACATGCAGATCCGGCAGCGCGACGTGCTCCGCAAGCTCAAGCGCTTCAGCAAGCACCCGGCCAAAGAGCCGGTGCGCGCCGCCATGGAGAAGGCCAACCGCGAGCGGGCCGCGGCCTCCCAGGGCAAGGTGACCCAGCTGCTTTCCGACGTGGGCGGGGCGGCGGCCGGGCTCTCCGAGGAGGCCGCCCCCCGGGTCAAGGAGGCCGGCGTGGGCCCGCTGCTGGAGCTCAAGACCGCCCCCTGGGCGGCCGAGGTCCGCGCCGGCGGCAAGGACCCGCAGCTGGTCGAGCAGTTGGAGGGGGCCACCGGCCTCCTGGACAAGACCCTCACCGCCCTCAAGGACCTGCTCGGCGAGCGGGTCAGGCCCAAGCTGGCCGAGAAGGGGCCCGAGGACGAGAAGCCCCCGGAGATCACCCTGGAGGAGTGGGAGAAGCGGCGCTCCCCCGAGTTCCTCCGCGAGAAGCTCAAGGCCGACAAGCGGCTGCCCCCGGAGGTCCGGGAGATCATGCTCCGGGCCCTCAGCAAGAAGTTCCCGGAGAAGTACAAGGAGCTGCTGGCCGACTACTACGCCTCCTTCGTCGGGGCGGGGGGCGAGAAGGGCGAAGGCGCCGAAGGGGCGGAGGGCGAGAAGTGAGCCGGAGGCACCGGCGTGGAGCGGGAAACGTGAAGCGTGAAGCGCTTCACGCTTCGCGCACGACGCTTCACGCTCTGTTCCTGGCCGCGGCCCTGCTGCCCCTGGCCGCGCCGCTCCGCGCCGCCGCCGAGGAGATCTGGCTGCACGACAGCACCCGGACCTACGGCCTGGTCCAGCGGATCGCCGGGGGCAGGCAGCTCGGCGTGCTCCTGCCCGACGGCAAGGAGCAGCTGATCTCCCTGGAGAAGATCATCTCCATCCGCTTCCTGGGCCGCGACCCCCTGCTGGTGCAGACCGGCACCCAGGAGTTCCGCTTCATCAACGGCGGCCGGCTCCGCGGACAGATCCTGGGCAACCAGAGCGACAAGGTCCGGGTGCAGACGGCCATTGCCGGCATCCGCGAGCTGGACCTCTCGCGCTTCAGGGGCTTCGTGGCCCTGCCCCTGGCCGGCTACACCGGGCGCCGCGCCGAGGAGATGGTGGAGAGTGACCGCGGCCGCCGCAGCCCCTACGAGGACCTGGTCCTCGACCGCCGGGGGGGCAGCTACCCGGGAGTGATCCGCAAGCTGAGCCGCACCGAGCTGCGCTTCGACATCGACGGGCTCCTGCAGGTGAAGCCGTTTCCCATCCACTACGTCAAGGGCGTGCGCCTGGCCGACGCGGGCCGCGACAAGAAGGCCCGCTGGGCGGGCGACGTGCAGGTCTTCGTCTGGTGCCGGGACGGCAGCGTGGTCCAGGGCAAGCTCAAGGCCATCCGCCTGGGCAAGTGGCAGCTCAGCCCGGCCTGGGACCCCAAGAGCACCCTGGACATCAGCGTCGACGAGATATCCCTGGTGCAGACCCTCGGGGGGCTGGTGCAGTACCTCTCCCAGCTGATCCCCGCGGAGGTCAAGGAGAAGACGGTCCTGGCCCCGCCGCAGCCCTACCGCATGGACCGCAGCTGCCAGGGCGACGCCATCTCCATCGCCGGGGACCGCTACCCCTGGGGCATCGGGGTGCACGCGGACAGCGAGCTGACCTTCGACCTGGGCGGGCGCTACGGGGAGTTCCGCTCCGCGGTGGGCATCGACACGCGCATGGGCCGGAGGGGCAGCGTGAACTTCATCGTCCTGGGCGACGGCCGCGAGCTGTACAGGAGCCCGGTGGTCAGGGGCTCCGACGGCAAGCCCCGCGAGGTCCGCGTGCCGGTCGCCGGGGTGCGCAAGCTCAAGCTCAAGGTCACCGACGCCGGCGACCTGGACCTGGGCGACGTGGCCAACTGGGGCTCGGCGCGGGTGCTGCGCGCTTCGGGCAGCCGGCCGCCGGCGGGGAAGCCGAAACCCAGGCCTGCCGACGCGAAGAAGGACGGCAAGGGATGAGGGGCGCGCGCGGACGCCTCCCCGCCCTGGCCCGGGTGCTCCTGCTCCCCGCGCTCTCGGTGCCCCTGGCCGCCGGCTGCATGCAGGTGGAGACCCGCGTCAAGCTGAACCCGGACATGACCGCCACGGTCACCGAGCGGGTGCGGTTCTCGCGGCGGCTCCTGGACCTGGCCGGCGACAGGAAGGGCGAACTGCTGAAGCTGCTCAGCAAGGAGTCCGCGCTGAAGCGCATGAAGAAGATGGGCGCGGGCATCAGCTTGAGCAGCCACCGGCTGCGCGACGCCGAGGGCGCCAGCAAGGAGTCGCTGACGGTCTTCAAGCTCAAGAAGCTGGACGACTTCAAGTACGTCTCGCCCTGGCCGGGCTACTCGACCTGGCCGGAGAACCACGTCATCAAGTGCAAGGTGGAGGCCATCCTCCGGAACCGCGACGTCTACAACGAGAAACCCGGGGACATGGCCGTCTCCTTCCTGCACCTCAAGCGCCCCCCGCGCGTGCCCAGCGTGCGGGAGCTGACCGAGCCCCGCAAGGGCGAGAAGCCCCGCAAGGAGCCCGCGCCGCTGGAGCTCCAGATGTACCGCGAGCTGGGCCCGGTCTTCCGGGACATGCTCAAGGGCTTCCAGGTGCGCTTCACCTTCGAGTCCTACGCTCCGGTGCTCAGCCGGCTGGGCGTGCGCGACAAGCGCGCCGGAGCCAGGGGAGTCGACCTGATCAACTTCTCGGACAAGAACCTGGACACCTGGGGCGGCCGGTTCCTGGAAAATGAGGAGCTGATGCTCGACCTGGTGCGCTGGGAGCTGGACTCTGTGGACATCGGCCGTCACGTGACCGGCTTCGCCGGCAACCGCACCCTGCCGGTGTACCTGCGCCGGGGCGGGCACGGCACCAGGATCTGCTTCCGGCCCTCCCGGGCCTTTTTCGACAAATACATGGCGGGCAAGACCCTGTCCAGCCCCTGGTGGCGGGGCCGGACCGAGAAGGCCGACTTCGCGAAGATCGGGTGGCGGCCGCGCAAGACCAAGAAGAAGCCCGACCCCCGGCCGAAACCCGCGCCGAAGCGCGGCGCGAAGGGCGAGAAGAAATGAGCGGCGGCAAGGACCGACCTGTAATCAGCTGGCTGCTGCTGCCCGCGCTCGCCTGGCTGGCGTGCGCCGGCTGCATGCAGCTGGAGACCCGCATCAAGGTCCACGAGGACGGCACCGCCACGGTGACCGAGCGGCTGCGCTTCTCGCGGCGGCTCCTGGACCTGGCCGGGGCGGACAAGCCCAAGCTCCTGGAGCGGCTGAGCCGGGCGGCGGCCCTGGGGCGCATGAAGCGGATGGGCACGGGAATCACCCTGACCAGCCACAAGCTGCGCGAGGCCGCCGGCGCCGCGCAGGAGTCGGTGGCGGTCTTCAAGGTCAAGGATCTCAACGGCTTCAAGTACGTCTCCCCCTGGCCGGCCTACCCGGACTTCCCCGCCAACAACCACGTGTCCTTCTGGATGAAGCCGGTCTACAAGAGCCGGCCTTATGCCGGCGCCAGGGCGGGGACCTTCTCGATCGGCTTCAGGTACCCCAAGCGCCCCCAGGGCGAGCCCCGCCCCAAGAAGGGCGAGAAGCCCCCCAAAGGGCCCGCCCCGCGCCAGCTCCAGGTGCACCGCGAGCTGGGCCCGGTCTTCCGGGACATGCTCAAGGGCTTCCACGTGCGGCTCACGCTGGAGTCCTACGCGCCGGTCACCTCCGGGCTGGGGGTGCGCGACCACCGCGCCGGCGCCAAGGAGGTGGACCTCATCAACTTCTCGGACAAGAGCCTGGACACCTGGGGCGGGCTCTTCCTCAAAAACGAGGAGATCATGCTGGATCTGGCCCGCTGGCAGCTGGGCGGCGACGACGTGGTCAAGCACGTGCGCGGCTACCACGCCAACCGCACCCTGCCGGTCTTCTTCCCGGCCGGCTCCAAGCACATGTGGTGGTCGGGCGGCACCGAAGTCTGGTTCAGGCCCTCGCGGCAGCTCTTCGACCGGCACTTCGTCGGCAAGAAGCTGGACTACTCCCAGTGGCGGGCCAGCCCGCCGTCCAAGCACGTGCTCGCCAGGTTCGAGAGCATCGGCTGGCGGGGCTCGAAGACGAACGGGAGCAGGAAGAAGCGCCCCCCGACGCCCCAGCCCCCGAAGAAGGGCAAGAAGTAGCCGAAAGGAGAGCGCTGCACGTGACCGAGCCCAGAACCGTCAGCATCGAGAAGTTCCGGGAGACCTTCCGGAACGTCCGCGAGGAGCTGGCCAGGGTGGTGGTCGGCCAGGACCGCGCCGTGGAGCACCTGCTGGCGGCCATATTCGCCGGCGGGCACGTGCTGCTCAAGGGCATGCCCGGGCTGGGCCGCACCCTGCTGGTCAAGACCCTGGCCCAGGTCCTGGGGCTCCAGTACCGCCGCATCCAGTTCACCCCCGACCTGCTGCCCTCCGACATCATCGGCGCCGAGGTCCTGGAGAGCAGCCAGGCCACCGGCGAGCGCCACTTCCGCTTCTTCAAGGGCCCGGTCTTCGCCAACCTGTTACTGGCCGACGAGATCAACCGCAGCCCGACCCGCACCCAGAACGCCCTGCTGGAGGTCATGCAGGAGCGCCAGGTCAGCGTCAGCGGGCAGACCTACTTCCTGCCCAAGCCCTTCTTCCTGGTGGCCACCCAGAACACCCTGGACACCGAGGGGGTCTTCAACCTCGGCGAGGCCCAGGTGGACCGCTTCCTGATGATGATCGAGCAGGGCTACCCGGCCTCCGACGAGGAGAAGCGCATGGTGGGGCTGACCACCGGCGTGCGCCGGGCCGAGGCCCGGCGGGTCACCGACCCGGAAACCATCCTGGGCCTGCAGCGCATCGCCCGGGAGGTCCCGGTGGTGCCGGCGATCAAGGACTTCGCCCTGGCCATAGTCCGGGCCAGCCGCCCGGGCGAGAAGGAGGCCGCCCCCGACGTGGAAGGCGCCATCCGCCTGGGGGCCTCGCCGCGCGCCGCGCAGGGCCTGCTGCTGGCCTCCAAGGTCCTGGCCCTGGCCCGCGGCCGCCGCCACGTGACCCGCCAGGACATCGTCGACGTGGTCCGGCCGGTGATGGCCCACCGCGTGCTGGTGGACTTCCGCGCGCGGGCCGAGGGCATAACCCACGACCAGATCCTGAAGGCCCTGATCGACAGGGCCCGGAGGCTGAGCGTCCCCGAAGTTTCGCACTGGACCCGCGAGATGCTGCGGTCCGGCAAGGAGGAGTAGCCATGATAGAAGTGAAGTGCTCGGAGTGCGGCAAGCTCTACAAGCTCAAGGACGGTTCGGCCGGCAAGAAGTACAAGTGCGAGTGCGGGGCGACCTTCCGCGCGCCCGAGGCGTCGGACGGGGCCGCGCCCGCCGAGGAGCCCGCCGCGGCGAAGAAACCCAAGCCGGCCGCCGCGGCGCCGCCCCCGGCCTCCGGGGACCTCGGCGAGGTCCTGCGGGTCTTCTCGGACCCCGAGCCCTGGAACGACGCGGACCTGGCCAAGATCGAGAACCTCAAGCAGGCCAACGACCGGATCATGGGCGAGATCCGCAAGATCGTGGTGGGCATGGACAAGGTGGTCCACCTGACCCTGATCGGCCTGTTCGGCCGGGGCCACTGCCTGCTGATGGGCGTGCCCGGGCTGGGCAAGACCCTGCTGGTCAGCACCCTGGCCTCCAGCCTGTCGCTCAAGTTCAAGCGCGTGCAGTTCACCCCCGACCTGATGCCCTCGGACATCACCGGCTCGGAAGTCATCCAGGAGGACAAGGCCACCGGCGAGCGCCACTTCCGCTTCCTGGAGGGGCCCATCTTCACCAACATGCTGCTGGCCGACGAGATCAACCGCACCCCGCCCAAGACCCAGGCGGCGCTGCTGGAAGCCATGCAGGAAAGACAGGTGACGGTGGGCGGCGAGCGCCGCGACCTGGAGCGGCCCTTCTTCGTGCTGGCCACCCAGAACCCCATCGAGCAGGAGGGCACCTACC
>CAZONU010000009.1:29527-30378 GCA_964581145.1 uncultured Planctomycetia bacterium | reverse complement strand
TGCTGTGGGCGGCGAGCCGGCAGGCAAAGTCGCATTTGTGAGGAAGCCGGCGGTGAAGAGGGATGGCGAGGCCGTCAAGATCTCCTTCACGGTTTCCACGCCGACCGACGTGGAGGTGGCGGTGCTCAATGCCAAGGGCAAGATCATCCGCCACCTGGCCGCCGGGGTGCTCGGCGGCAAGCACGCGCCCCCCAAGCCGCTCAAGACCGGGTTGTCCCAGAGTATCGAGTGGGACAGCAAAGATGACGTCGGCAAGCCGGCGACGGGGGCTCCTTTCAACGTGCGGGTCCGGGCAGGGATGTCCGTGAAGTTCGGCCGGATCATCGGCAGCAGCCCGTACACGGCCGAGCTCATACCGCAGAGGGGCAGCAGCAGGAGTGGCGTGGCTGTTGATGGGGACGGGAACGTCTATGTAAGCCTGTGTCTCTCTGTGCTGCGCAAGTATCAACTGCGCAAGTTTGACAGGGCCGGCAAGTACCAGAAGACCCTACTGCCGTATGCGCCATCGACTGATCCGGCCAGAGCCAGGGGGTTTCGTCTGATCAACGCAGGGGACGGGCTGTTGACTCCTGCCAACCCCGCATCGATCGAACCGGTATTGTTCTTCTTCGGCGCGAGCATTCACAACAAGATAGTGGATGGTTCGGTGGTCTTCATCGACAACAGGAACAGTCGCAAGCAGACGCCAGCAATTACGTTCTTCAAGGTCGATGGCTCCAATGAGATCAAGACCGTACCCATGCGCACGGACAGCTCCAAGCTGAAGTGGTCGAGGTGGCTTACTCCGCAGATCGCCTTCTCGCCGGATGGCAAGTACGCCTACTATGCGAACGTGGCGATTGTACCTTACC
>CAZONU010000009.1:13255-29517 GCA_964581145.1 uncultured Planctomycetia bacterium | reverse complement strand
CCCGATCCCAGCTTCCCGCAGGGGCGGGTTTACCGCCAGGACCTGAGCAAGTCGGGGACGAATCCTGAGAAGTTCTACGACCTGGTACTGCCCGATTGGGAAAAGACCAAGTACTGGCGACCTGACGCCTTTAACGAGAGGAGCGCCGCGTCGGGCATCGATGTGGATGCCAAGGGCAACATCTTCGTCTGCGACCTCGTCAACCAGGAGGTGGTGCAGCTCAGTCCAGAGGGCAAGAAGATGGGGGCCACCAAGGTTCCGTGGCCCGACAGGTTGCTGGTCAACTCCAGGACGGGCGACTTCTACGTGATCTCGAACTCCCCAAAGTCGAAGGGCAGCCAGGAACTGCTCAAGGTCACCGGCCGGGGCCCGGATGCCAAGGTGGCCGTCAGGCTGACACTGAAGGGGAAACTCGGCCAGTCACTGGCGCTGGATGAGTCCGGCGACATTCCGGTGCTGTGGGCCGGCGGCAAGAGTAAGTTGATGCGCGTTGAGGATCGCGGGGACAAACTGGTCGTCGCCGAGACGAGTCTCATCAACCCCGACAAGAACGCCATCAACTATGTGAACTACGGCGACGTGGACGTTGAGAACGAGTTGATCTACGTGACTGAGACCCTGGGCCGGATCTGGCGCTACAACGGCGATACCGGCGAGGGAAAGCTCCTTCCATTCAAGGGCCGCGACGTGGCCATCGGCCCGGGAGGACTGGTCTACGTTTGGGGGATCGACAAGAAGGTGAATCGCTATACCCGGGATCTCAAGCCCGCACCGCTGCCCGCCGTGGCCGCCTTCACCAAGGGCTTCTGGGCACTTCGCGGCCGCTCCGGCCACGGGTACTCCGTGCCGGGCATGGACGTGGACAGTCGCGGCCGGATTTACATAAGTCACGGTGTCAACGCCGCATGCATTCAGATCTTTGATGCCAATGGCAAGCTCATTGAACTGGAGCGCAAGACGGTCGAGTTCTGTCGCAAGCCGCTGCCCGCCCCGGGCACCCCGGCACTTGTCACCGGCATGCAGGACCTCAGTGGCAGCGTGCGTGTTGACAGGCGGGGCAATGTGTACGTACTTCAAATCGGCCGGCCCAAGGGGCACGTTCCGCCCAAGGGTTTCGAGAAGGAACCCTCCTACCTGAAGGCCACCGGCACGATTCACAAGTTCGGCCCGGAGGGCGGTGAAGTCAAAGTGAAGGGCAAGTATGACATCCAGCCGGTGTCCGGCGTACTCCAGAGCTACAGTACGCCTTGCGGCCCCATCTCGGGCCCATGGGGGGCGGGCGGCTCGGTCTGCCACTGCACCAAAGCGCGCTTTGACGTCGACGACTACGGGCAGCTGTATGTCCCGAACGCGTTCACCTACAAGGTCGCGGTAGTCGATAACAGCGACAATCAGATACTCTCCTTCGGCGGCTACGGCAACTGGGACGCCCAGGGGCCGAAGAGCGCCGAGCCCAAGCCGGAGATTCCGCTTGGCTGGCCGATCTTCGCGGGAGCCAGCGACAAGTACATCTACGTGGGCGACGCCCTCAACCACCGTGTAGTACGCGTCGACAAGGTGTTTGCCGCCGAAGAAACCTGCGAGGTCAAGTAGAACATTGACCTGTAACCCACAGAGGAGCCGAGTCGTGAGCAGGACGGAAGAGGCAGCATTCTGATGAGACGTTTACCCACTGTTCTATTGATGGTCTCTGTGTCATGGCTGAGTGGTTCGCGTGCGGCTCCGGGAGTCGAGACCGGCCGGCAGGCAGAGAGTGTCGTCAAGGCGTCCGGGGTGAAGGGCGGCTTTTGCGTGCATCTGGGGGTTACGGACGGCACGTTGACCGCGGCGCTCGGTGCAAATGGAAAGTTCCTGGTCCACGGATTGGCATTCGCGCCCGCCCTCAAGAATGCACGGGGCCATGTACGTTCGAAGAATCTCTACGGTCGGGTCTCCCTGGACAGGGTGACACTCAGCTCCCTTCCCTACGCGGACAGTATCGTGAACCTGCTGGTCATCGAAGATTTCGAGAAGCTTAAGACGATGGGGCTAAGCCTGAGTGACATTGCACGGGTTCTTGCCCCGCGTGCTGTCGCGTGTTTCAAGGGTCAGATCGACAAAGACAAACTGGCGAAGGCAGGATTCAGCAGCATAAGGACCGCCATTGGCTGGACATTCGCCCAAAAACCCTGGCCACGGGAAATGGACGAATGGACCCACTGGCGTTACAACTCGGCGCGTACGGCAACCAGCAAGGACCAGATGGTCCGCCCCTTCGACCACATCCGCTGGATCGACGGCCCGCTGCGCTCACGCGGGCACGCCAGTCGTCCGGCGGGCTGCGTGTCGGCCGGGGGCAGATTCTTCTACGTGTACGACTACGGGCCTCTCTTTCTGGCTGTCCCCAACCGGGCGACGCTGGTGGCTCGAGATGCTTTCAGCGGCGTGGTTCTCTGGAAGAAACCAGTGGCGTCGGGCATCAAGCACGAGAGACTGACCTATCCCGGCCGTGCCATTGTGGCGCGCGGCGAGTTTTTCTATGCGCCGCTCAAGACGGGCGGGCCGCTGGTTAAGATGGAAGCGGCTACTGGTAAGGAACTGAAGACCTATACAGGCAGCAGTCCCGAGTCGGTCATACACCTGGGTCAGCAGCTTCTGATTCTCTCCCGGAACAGAGTCCATCTCGTGGATGAAGAAACAGGGGCGGAGAAGTGGTCGGTTGCCGTGGGCACCCGTGAAAAGCGCATGTTGGCCGACGCGAAGCGAGTCTACGTGCATGACACCCGGGCAAAGACGCTCTTGTGTCTCAACAGAGCTGACGGCAAAGAAGTCTGGAAACAAAGGAACAGATGGTTCGGCGAACACACATACGTCTTCGGACCCATTGGCAAGACAGTGGTCTCTTCCGGAGGAAGCCAGCTGAAAGGGTTTTCCGCTGAGAATGGTTCGGAGAGGTGGTCTCACAGCTACAAGAGGTCGAGCCGCGGGTCGCCGAAAAACATCTTCTTCTCCGGAGGACTGGTCTGGGCCCACCATACGCTCCACTCGCTGGGAGGACGCAAGGGCGAAGCGTGGCGTGGCGTGGACCCGGCCACCGGTCGGTTGAAGAAGAGCATCCCCGTGAGCTTCGTGGACAAGTGCGCGCCGGGAAAGGCCACCGAACGATACTTGATCACCGGGCGCATGGATTTCACTGATGTGAAGACGGGCAAGACGTTTTCGCCCCGCTCCGTACGCGCTGCCTGCGGCTTCGGGGCAATCCCTGCAAACGGAATGGTCTACACGTTTCCCACGGACTGTCAGTGCTTCCCCCAGCTCAAGGGCATCATGGGGCTGGGGGCGTCGGTTCAGGGTGGGACCGCCGCCGACGAATCCGGGCGATTGGAGAGAGGCCCGGGGAAGACCTCGGGCACACCGGCCGATCCCGGCGACTGGCCGATCTATCGCGGCGATCCTGAGCGCCGGGGCAGCACGAAGAGCGATCTGCCCGCCTCTGTGAGGGAGCGCTGGACAGTCAAGTTCGATAGCAGGATCAGTGCGCCGACAATTGCAGCCGGCAAAGTGTTCGTCTCCGATATCAAGCAGCACCAGGTGCATGCGCTTGACGCGTCCGACGGGAAACGGCTGTGGTCGTTTGACACCGGCGGGCGGGTAGGTCAGCCGCCCTCGTATCACAAGGGTCTGGTTCTCTTCGGCTGCGACGACGGATGGGTTTACTGTTTGAACGCAGGAGACGGCAAGCTGGTCTGGCGATTCCGCGCGGCACCGGGGCGCAGACGCATCATTGCCTACGGCCAGCCGGCGTCAGCATGGCCGGTGCTCGGCAGCTTACTGGTCTACAACGACAAGCTCTATTTCGGCGCCGGCCGGCACACCAAACTCGACAAGGGCATTGTTCTATATTGCCTGGATCCGGTGAGCGGAAAGGTGCATTGGAAGTCGAAGCTCAAGACCCCCCATTATCGCGACCTGATGGTGAAGGGCGAAAAGAGCATCTTCATGGGATACCGGGTCAAAATTAACCCTGATGATGGTTCTTTCCCGCGCTTCAGCGGAAAGGAACCTGTCCTCGTTCCCGCCCGGAGCAGTCCCTTCATCGATGACACATATTCGAACAGGACGAAGTGGGGATACCGAGGCATCAGCGGGCAGATGCTCGCCATTGACGGCAACAGAGTTGTCGGATTCCACTCCACCGAGGGAGGGCACAAGAGGACCCCTTCCCGTCCGGGCAAAGGCGACTACAAGCTCTTTGTGATGTCTATTGGGAAGAAGGATCGTGTGAATGTCCCCCTGCCGCTCCGACCACGAGGGTTGTTGCTGGCCGGGGACAAGATCTTCCTGGCCGGCCCCGAAGATGCATGGCCGCCGAAGAAGTCCATGCTGCTCTGCCTTTCTGCGAATGGCGGCAAGGAGCTCAGCAGAATAGAGATGCCTTCGCCGCCCGTTTTCGATGGTCTGGCCGCCGCGAGAAGCCGGCTGTATGTCTCCTGCCAGGACGGCAAGCTGAGGTGCTTTGGGAGCAAGGGGCGGTAGGAAGGGATAGATGATGCGCACTCTGAATGTCGCGATTATCTGCACGTTCGCTGCCACCGCGGCCTTGGCCGGGGAGAAGCCGGGGTCCTTTCTGAGCGAGGACATAAGGAAGGCGGTCGAGGCCCGCCGCGGCAAGACCGAGCTCTCCAAGCTGGCCGCCAGCATGAAGCCCGGCACCTGGGCCGAGCTGGAGTGCAAGCGCCCCAAAGGCCTAATGGGCGTCATGGTCGGCAAGAGAGCTTCGGGCAAGATCTACGGGCATCACATCGCCGGCTGGACCGACGACGGACATTGGGACTCGCGGACGGGGCAGTTCCTGTACATGGGCTTCCGCAAGCAGCTCAAGTTCATCGCCTACTCCGAGGAGAAGAACGAGTGGCGGGTGATCCCCGGTCCGTTCGGATGGGACACGTCCAAGGGAGAGCCCGGCAAGGGGCCGTTCAAGGATACGCGCAGGACCCGCTTTGGGCACGTATACAGCCGCAATGGTCACGACATCGAGGCCGGGGTCTTCTATCACACGTTTGGCGGGTACACCTACCGCTACAGCCTCGCCGAGAAGAAGTGGACGCGGTTCAAGGGCGGCGGGGGCATGACCGGCGAGTTCTTTCCTGGCTTGGGCTTCATGTATCACGCCTCCAGCAAGAACAAGAGCGTCGGGAATTACGTCGAGACCTACGACGAAAAGGCCAAGACCTGGAAGAAGCTGGCCAAGGTGCCGCTAAGCCCCTACACCGCTCTGGCCCGGTACAACCACTTCCACAAAGAGATGCTGCTGATCGCCGGCAAGGCCCACCAGACGGTCTGCAAGGTTGACGCGAAGGGCAAGGTGACCAAACTCAAAGACACGCCGGAGCAGTACAAGTAGGAGGTCGTGTGATGCGCGCCTTGACTCTCACTGTTCTGGCGTCCTTCCTTCTGGCGTCTGCTGCTCAGCCCGGCGAGCCGCCGTACCTGCCCGGCGGCGATGAAGTGAAGAAGGCGGTGGCGGCCCGGCGCGGGAAAACCGCGCTGTCGAAGTTGGCCGCTTCGATGAAGCCCGGCACCTGGGCGGAACTGAAGACAAAGGTGCCCAAGGGTCTCTGGTCTTCACCCAAGTGGAAAGGCGGTCGCAACAAGGGCGGCTCGGGCGGACTGCACATTGCCGGTTGGACGAGCGATGCGCATTGGGACAGCCGAACAGGGCAATTCTTCTACATGGGACTGCGCCAGACAAGGCGCTTCATTGCCTACTCTGAAGAGAAGAACGAGTGGCGATCTATTGAACTAGATCCTAAGAGCGACAACCCTGTCTTCAGAACCAAATACGGTCATATCTACGGCACGAATGGGTTTGATCCCGAACGAAGCCGCTTCTACCACTATTATCGAGATTTCAGCAGCAAAGAAGAGAACATCAAGCTCAAAGGCGGCATCTCCTTCTTCGATGCAATCACTGAGAAGTGGACCAAGCTGCCTGCTGGACCGGGTGCCATGACCCTGGAATATTTCAATGCCATGGATGGTCTGATCGTGCTCCAAAAGAAGCCCAAGTTCTTCGGCAGCAAGAAGAAACAATGGGAAGAGATGGGAGCCAGCCCGGTAGACGGCTATCACAGCCTGATGCGTCACAATCCCTATCGGCAAGAGATCCTCATGGGCGGCGGTAATAACAACCCCAACACGATCGCCCGAATCACAAAGGACGGCAAGATCGAGAAGCTGAAGGATCCTCCCGTGCGTCTCAGCGTACGCGGCGACAAGCTCACGATAGACCCCCAGACCGGCCGTTATCTGCTCTTCAAGTTCGGCAAGTCCAAAGGCGACAAGGGAGTCTATGCCTATGAGTTTGACAGCGAGAAGAACGAGTGGCGCTCCGTGAAGAAGGCGGCGGCGGAGTTTCCCTGGTCCTACTATGGGCGGCCTTACACGGTATGCGCCTTCATCCCCGAGTACAACGTAGTCATGTTTGCCAATGGCACAGTGCATCTCTACAAGCACGACCCAAACGGGAAGTACCCTGTAGTGTCTGCAGTACCGTCGGGCGCGGCCAAGAAGAGCAAGTAAGGGGAGGTTCGTCATGCGTATAATCAGCTTTGCAGTTCTTACAGCCATCTGCCTGACAGCGGTAGCCGGGGCAGGAGAGGGCTATCTCCCCGGAGGCGAGGAGGTCAAGAAGGCGGTCGAGGCCCGCCGCGGCAGGACCGCGCTTTCCAAACTGGCCGCGAGCATGAAGCCGGGCACCTGGGCGAAACTGAAGACCAAGATGCCCAAGAGGCTCTGGGTGTCCCCGCCGCCCAGTCGGGGCCTGCACATCGCCGGCTGGACCGACGACGCCCACTGGGACAGCCGGACCGGGCAGTTCCTGTACATGGGCCTGCGCCAGACCCGCCAGTTCATCGCCTACTCCGAGGAGAAGAACGAGTGGCGGGTGATCCCCCTCGACAAGAAGAGCGATAACCCGTGCTTCCAGACGAGATTCGGCCACATCTACAGCAGCAACGGCTTCGATCATAAGCGGAGCCGCTTCTACCACCGCTATAACGGCTTCAAGAGCAAGAAGGGCGGCCTGGACCTGAAAGGTGGGATTTCCTATTTCGACGTGGTCAAGGAGAAGTGGACCAAGCTGCCGCCGATGCCTGCCAAGAGCAGTTTCAGGGGGCAGGCGATCGAATACTTCGGCGCGATGGATGGCCTGGTGGCTCTCGGCAAGCGGACCTGGATCTTCAGCAACGCGCGGCAGAAATGGGAGGCCATCGGCGCCAGCCCGGTGGACGGCTATCACAGTCTTATCCGGCACAATCCGTACCGGAAAGAGATTCTGATGGGCGGGGGGAATCAGGGCCCGAAAGTGGTGGCCCGGATTACCAAGAACGGCAAGATCGAGCGGCTCAAGGACTTCCCGGTGAACCTGAGCGTCTCTTCAGACAAGATCACGATCGACCCCGCCACGGGGAAGTATCTGATGCTCGGCGGAAACAAGGGCCAGCCCAAGAAGCTTTACGAGTTCGACAGCGATGAGAATGAATACCGGCCGGTCGAGGCTTTCACCGCCAAGTGGCCCTACAGCCGCTACGCCATGCCGGTCTGCGCCTTCATCCCGGAGTACGGCGTGGTCATGTGGGCCGAGCCCAAGGGCGTGTACCTCTGGAAGCACAAGCCCGCTGCCGGCAAGCCGCTGAAGGGTTCGGTGGCTCCGGTCAAGCCCAAGGCGGCGAAGAAAGGGAAGTAGGGGGGACAAGCGATGCGCACGCTGAATTTCACGCTTCTCGTGGGTCTGTTCCTGATGGTGTTCGCCTCCGGCGGCGAGGCCCCGTACCTGCCCGGCGGCGAGGAGGTGGAGAAGGCGGTGAAGGCCCGCCGCGGGAAAACCGCGCTCTCGAAGCTCGCCGCCAGCATGAAGCCGGGCACTTGGGCGGAACTCAAGACCAAGATGCCCAAGGGGCTGTGGTCCGCGCCAGCCAAGAAGGGACTGCACATCGGAACCTGGTCGGACGACGCTCATTGGGACAGCCGCACCGGTCAGTTCGTGTACTTCGGGGTGCGCCAGGCGCGCAAGCTGGTGGCCTACTCCGAGGAAAAGAACGAGTGGCGCAACATCCCCTTCGAGGGCAAGAAGAACGCGCCGGAACTGTTGCAGCAGTTTGGCCACCAGTACTCATGCAACAGCCTCGATCCCAAGAGGAGCCTTTACTACACCTACGGCTGGTGCTACGACATTGTGAAGGACTCCTGGAGCAAGCTGCCGCCATGCAAGATAGGCAGACCGCAGACTATGACCCTCGAGTTCTTCACCGCGATGGACGGGCTTCTCAGCCTCACGCGTCACGGAGGACACCTTCGTTTCTACAGCAATGACAAGAAAATCTGGTCGGACCTCGGCAAAATACCGGTGCACGGCTACCACAGCATGGCGCGGCACAACCCCATTCGCAAGGAGGTCATGTTCGCCGGGGGGAACGACTGCGGGCACGTCGTGGTGATCCTCGACGCAAAGGGGAAAACCAAGCGGATGAAGGACTGTCCAGTGGACTTGAACGTCAATCACGACATCATCACCGTTGACCCCGTCTCTGGACGCTACCTGATCATGGGTACCCGCGAGAAGCAGCTCATCGAGTTCGACAGCGAGAAAAACGAGTACCGTCTCGCTGACGACTTCAAGAAGACGCCGTACCCCTTCGGCAGGCACTCCGCGCCGATGGTGGCCTTCATCCCGGAGTACGGCGTGACCATGTGGGCCGACAAGAAGGTGCACCTCTACAAGCACAAGCTCTCGACCGGCAAGCCGATGGTGTCGGCGGCACCAGCAAAGGCCGAGCCTGCCAAGAAGGGCGAGTAAGGAGACGAAACATGCGTGCGACCAGTCTGGCGCTAATCGCTACGCTTTCCCTGACGTTTGCCGCACGCGGCCGTGAAGAGCCCTACCTCCCCGGCGGCGAAGAGGTCAAGAAGGCGGTCGAGGCCCGGCGGGGCAAGACGGTGCTCTCCAAGCTGGCCGCCTCCATGAAGCCGGGGCAGTGGGCCGAACTGCCGCACAAGATGCCCGGAGGCATCTGGTCGGCGCCGAAGCCTTCGAAGGGATTGCACATCGGGACCTGGTCCGACGACGGCCACTGGGACAGCCGCACCGGCCAGTTCCTCTTCTTCGGCGTGCGCCAGACGCGCAAGCTGATCGCCTACTCCGAAGAGAAGAACGCGTGGAGGGACATCCCCTTCGAGGGCAAGAAGAACGCGCCCGTGCTCAGGCAGAAATACGGCCATCAGTACTCCGGCAACAGCCTCGACCCGGAGCGCAGCCGCCTCTTCACCGGAACGTGCGGCTACGACATCGTCAAGGACACGTGGTTCCGCCTGGAGCCGAGCAACAAGCCCGCCGGCAGCAAGTCGATGTGCTGGGAATACTTCTCGGCCATGGACGGGCTCTTCAGCGTGGGGCGAAAGCCCAAGGGCGGAACCTTCTACTGGTACAGCATGAAGGACAAGGCCTGGAAGAGCCTCGGCCGGATCCCGGTGCACGGCTACCACAGCCTGGCCCGGCACAACCCTTTCCGCAAGGAACTGCTGCTCGCCGGCGGGAACGACATCAAGACTGTCGTGGTGCTGAACAAGGACGGCAAGGTCAAGAGGATGAAGGACTTCCCCATAGACCTTCCGAAGTTCACCGTCCGTTCCAGCACCATAACGGTGGATCCTCTCTCGGGCCGCTACCTGTTTATGGTCCCCGGCAGGAAGTTCGTGGAGTTCGACGCCGAAAAGAACGAGTACCGGTTGATCGACGATTTCACCAAGACCAAGTGGCCGTTCTACCATTACGACGGTACGGTAACCGCATTCATCCCCGAGTACGGCGTCACCTTCTGGGCCGACCGCAAGAAGGTGCACCTCTACAAGCATAAGCCCTCGACCGGCAAACCGCTGGCGGGGGCGGCCAAAGCAGCCGAACCGGCAAAGAATGGGAACGGGGCGAAGAAGTAGGACAAGTCGCGCGTCGCTTGTGCGTTGAACTTTGAACGTCAAGCAGTCCGGTTCGGGCATGAGGGGGAACAGTGGGCGTAGATTCTGATGAGGCACGTCCGTTCGATAGTGTCTGGAGCGAGATCGAGCGCCGGCATGCGTGGAAGATTGAGGTCGCGGAGTACGACAACCCGGAACCGGCGCTGAGCCGGATGCCGTTCTGCTGGTCGGACTACGACAACCGCTACGCGGTCGCATTTCGCGAGAAGTACAACCTCGAGGAGGTCGTTGCCGGTGCCGGAGACGACTGGGAAGCCGCGCTGCGGCTCCGGCACTGGACCTTCAACAACATGATCAACGGCACACACCCGGCGTTCCCGGGGCTCGAACCCTTCACGACGCTTGATCCCTTCACGCTGGTCGACACTGCCCGCGCGGGGGGAACCTTCTTCTGCAGTCACTTCTCGATGGTCTTCGTCGCGGCGGCGACCTCGATGGGTGTCGTCGCCCGCAAGCTTTCCGTGGACTGCGAGCACACGCCCGATGAGCCCTCGAATCATCACGGAGTGGTCGACGTGTGGACGAACAGGTTCCGCAAGTGGGTGCACCTGGACCCCAACTACGATCACCACTACGAGTTCGACGGGGTGCCCTTGAGCGCCGAAGAGGTCGGCAGGAGGTGGCAGACTCACAAGGGGGAGGGCATACGGGCCTTCGTGGGCCCGGAGCACCGTCCGATAGATCGCGCCCGCTCCGGCAAGACGGGCGAGCACGAGTCCTGTGCGCTCTTCTGGCACCTGATCGAGTGTCGCAGCGATGTATTCCGGCGAGACGGCCGGGGCTCGAAGAGCCCCGCGGTGCTGCTCGTCGACGAGGCTCGCAAGGAGCAGCGCTGGCACCAGGGCAAGCCCCCGAACACCTTCGAGCGCAAGGGATACTCGGACGGAACACTCTTCGTCACGGAAGACGTTGCGGACGCCTATCCCGACCTTGAGGCGGCGAAGATGGACGTGCTCCCGCCGCACAAGATGCCGGAGTACTGCCGCGTGCAGTTCTCGACGCCGTGCAGTCCCTTCTTCAGTCATTACGAAGTCAGCGTGGACGGCGGAGCAGCGCAAAGGGTGGAGGGCATCGAGTATCCCTGGCGCCTGCACAAGGGCTCCTGCCGCATCGAGGCGCGCAGCGTTAACCTGGCGGGCTGGCGCGGCCCGGCATATAGGATGACGCTGGAGGTTTCAAAGCGCCCCGGTTCGCAACCCAATTAGCCCGATTCCATATACCTGAACATGCAATAGCGGCGGCCGCCTCTGGGCGGCCGCCGCTATTTTGTGGCCTACTAGAGCTTCCTCAGTTGATTGCGAGCCCGCTCAGCCCATTCGGACTTGGGGTACGTGCTGATGATGTTCCTGAGGCAGCGGCGCGCGTCGGCCAGCATCCCAACGCGTTTGTAGTTGCGCGCCGCGCTGAACCAGCCGGTGCAGACCTGCTTCGGCGTGCGCGTCGGCGCCTTCCGCGCGGGGGCGGGTGTCGGAGCGGCGGCGGCTTTCTTCGGTGAAGCGGGCTTCGGCTTCGCGGCGGAGCTCTTGGTCTTCGCCTTCTTGTGCCGGTAGGCCCAGATCCTGTCCGTCGATCCGTAGACCACGAACACGTTGTGAAGCGGGTCGTAGTAGCCGGCGTTGCCGCAGTACTTCCTGCGTTCGAACATCTTGCCTTTGGGGGTGATCGTCTCCCACTTGTTCTTGGCGAGGCTGTAGGCGCGCAGGACGCGCTTGGAGCCCCAGCGGTCCGGGGCATTGAGCAGCAGGAAGACGTCGGCGTTGGAGTCGTAAGCAAAGACGGTCACCGCGTCGTGGGCCTTGTTCTCCTTGTCCTCGCAGCCCTTGGACCACTTGTTGGCGGTGATATCGTAAATCCAGGTGCCGGCCTTGCTAACCGCCACGATCTTCTTGTGCCTGGGGCTGTAGGCCATCTGCAGCTCGCCGGTGGGCGCGACCTTGTCCGTGAAGACCAGCGTGCGGATGGCCCGGCCGCCGTTGGGCTTGAGGTTCGTCCACTTGTTGCTCTTCGCGTCATAGGCCCACATGGCGAAGTCGTTGGGGGTCACGTTCTGCGCGGCGCAGTACCAGACCGTCCTCTTCATGTCCGGCACGTAAAGCAGCGAACCGCCCATCCCGCGCATGAAGGGGAAGGGGCCCTCGCCCATCTGGCGGCGCCAGCGGCCCTTGGCCGGATCGTAGAGGTACAGGCTGCTCGACGGCTTGAGCCCGGCGACCAGTTTCTCCGGGTCTTGGCCGGTGAGCTTGGCGTACTGCCGGGTCTTGCTCTTTTGCACCCCCTTCTCGGGGTCCTTGTAGACATCGGTGTCCAGCACCGCCCAGGCCAGGCAGCGGGCCTGGCGGTCGTAGGCGATCCCGTCCCAGGTATGCCAGGGCTGCACCGGGCCGCCGTTGGCTTTGTCTTGTAAGTAGCCGTCCTTGACCTCGACCCCCGCGAACCAGGCCTTCATGCGCTGGTGAACTTTGGCCAGTTCGGCCTTGTTCTTCTCGACGTCCTTGCCCGCGGCTATGGCTTTCTTGAGCTTCTTAGCGGCGTTCTGGAAGCCGCGCAGCCTCCTGGCGTCGGTCCCCGGCGGGCAGATCAGGTGCCAGGTGTTGGAGCCCAGGTGGTACTCGGAGGCGTCGTTGAGCCGGCTGGGCGAGCCGTGGTTGGCGCCGCAGTACATGGCCGTCTGGCGGTCGGGCGCGTAGGCCAGCTTGTTGCCGTAGTCGCGGACCTTGGGGCCGCGCTTCTTGAAGCCGTGCACCTTCTCCATGCCCTTCCCCGCGGTCTTCATGGGCGGCAGGTAGACGCAGGCGCCCTCCCCCAGGCCCCCGAGTATCTTGAGTATGGCCGGATCGTTTCGGTAGGGCGGCGGCGCTTTCTTCCCGGTTGCTGCCTCTCCGGCGGAAGCCAGCGGACAAGCCAGGGCAAAGGTAAAGACCAGGGCTGCGGATTTCATGGTTGCTTTCCCCTTAAAGTTTCCCGAGCTCCGAGCGGGCCTGCCGGGCCCACTCGGACTTGGGGTACGTGCTGATGATGTTCTTGAGGCAGCGGCGGGCGTCGGCGAG
Organism: uncultured Planctomycetia bacterium; assembly: GCA_964581145.1. Lineage (GTDB taxonomy): Bacteria > Planctomycetota > SZUA-567 > JAKLDR01 > JAKLDR01 > CAZONU01. The sequence goes on along the minus strand of CAZONU010000009.1, from coordinate 16,459 downwards.
CATGCCCACGCGCCTGTAATTGCGCGCCGCGCTGAACCAGCCGGTGCAGACCTGCTTGGGGGTGCGCGCCGGAGCCTTTCGGGCGGGCGCGGGTGCGGCGGCAGCGGCTTTCTTCGGCGCCGCGGGCTTCGGCTTGGCGACCGGGCTCTTCGCCGCCGCCTTCCTGTAACGATAGACCCAGACCTTGCCGCGGTCAGTGGCCAGGAAGACGTTGTGCCCGGGATCGTAGTAGCCCTTCAAGAGCCCGGCGGGCGGGCCCGCGCCCTCCGGCTTGAGCTCGGTCCACTCGTCCTTGGTTAACGAATAGGCCCAGAAGGTCACCGGCTTCTTCCGGGGCTGCAGCAGCAGGAAGAGGTCATTGGCGCTGTCGTAGTCGAACACCGTGTGGTTGTCGTGCGCGGCGATACTGGGATGCTCCTTGCCCTGGTTGCCCCTGGACCACTGGTTCTTCCTGATGTCGTACCGGTAGACGTTCTTGCCGTGGACGGTCACCATGGTCTTGTGCTTGGCGCTGTAGGCGGCCTGCAGCTCGGAGTAGGGAATCTCCTTGGTCTTGGTCAGCATGTTCCACAGGCCCTTGGCGCCCTTGGCGCTGGTGGGGTTCATCTGCGCCCACTTGTCGGCGACCGCGTCGTAGGACCACATGGAGAGCTCGCCGCCGGCTATGTTGAAGGCGGCGTTGTAGTAGATGATTTTCTTCACGTCCGGGATGTACTGCAGCGTGCAGCCCATCCCGCGCATCCGCGGGTGGGGCTTCCCGCCCAGCCAGCGCGCCCACTTGCGCGTGCCGGGGTCGAAGGCCCACATGCCGATGCCGGGCTTGAGTTTCTTGCGCTCGACCTCGAAGTCCCTGCCCGTGTACTTGCACCAGGCCCTGAGGTAGTGCTCCTGGGTCTTCTGGTCATCCAGCACCGCCCAGTACATCTTGCCGGTGCGCGGGTCGTAGGTCAGCCCGTCCCAGGTGTGCCAGGCGAAGACCGGGCCGTCGTTCACTCTGGTCTGGAGGTAGCCCTTCTCGAATTTCACGTTGGCCTTCATCCACTTGGTGATCCTGGCCTCGATCTCCTTGCGCCTGGCAGGGTCTTTCTCCTTCTTGAGCGCGCCAGGCCAACTGCGCCAGGCGTTGATGGTGTTGCCCCCGTCCGGCGGCGTCAGGCAGTGCCAGGTGTTCGAACCCAGGTGGTACTCCCAGGCGTCGTTGTAGTGCGGCAGGTTGTGGTCCTGGCCGCAGTAGAAGGCCGTCTTCCTGTCCGGGGCGTAGGGCATCTTCAGGCAGTAGCCGCGGGTGAAGGGCCCCTTCCCCATCCGGCCGCTCTTCCTGTAGGCCTCGGGCAGGCCCTCGACTTTCACCGGGCCGATCCAGGCCGCAGTGTTCTCGCCCAGGGTTTTCAGCTTGGCGATGACCGCCGGGTCGTCCTTGTAGGGCGGCGTCCAGCGCCACTTCTTGCCGTTGGCGTTTCCCTTCTCTCCTCCAACGGCAAGCGAGCAGGCGAGGGCAAGTACAAAGAAGGCGATAAGGGTTCTCATGGCTCTCTCCTAGCGCTTCTCGGGCAAACGCAGCTCGACCGGTACGCTGATCTTCACGGGCGCCAGGTGCGGGTTCCTGCGGCGGGCGTCCAGCCGGTCGACGGCCAACTCGGCCATCCGCCGGGGACTCCAGACCACCGCCGGCGGGACCGGGCCGCCGCCGAAGGCCGGCAGCCAGTCGCGCTGGTACTGCCCTTCCGTGCACCAGCCGACGAGCTCGAAGTCCCTGCCGACGGCCAGGCCCAGCTCGCGGGCGGTCTTGGCGAGCTGCAGGGCGTTTTCGAGGTACAACGAGACGATGCCCGTCGGGCGGTCGGGGTCCGAGAGCAGTGCGCGAGCTTGCGATCCGGAGTTGTCCCGGGTGGCGGGAAATATCAGCTCGGGGCGGATCTCGCGGTCGCTTTCAAGTAGGCCGACCAGAGTGCCGGCGAGGCGGGCCCGGCTGTGCGCGCTCCACTTCGTGGGTCCGAACCAGGCGATGCGCTCGTGGCCCCTTTCGGCGAGGTGGGTCGCCGCCAGGACGCCGCCGCGGTGCGAGTCCTGCACTACCGAGTCGATGGGGAAGTCCTCCTCCCAGGCGTCGACCGCCACGGCGGGGAGGCCGGCCTCGCGGATGGCTTTCATGACGTCGATGTTGACGGCATCGATAGCCAGGCCGCAGGCGCGCGCGTCGAGCAGCTGCTGCATGACCGCCCTTTTGTCCCGCCCGGCGGAGCCGATGCCCAGCAGCGACCACCCTCTTCCCCCTGCCGCTCCCTGGAACGCCGAGAGCAGCTCCTGGTGCAGCGGCCTCCACTGGTCGGGAGACCCGGTGAGGTCGGCCATGTAGGCCAGGGGACAGCCCTGGTCGGGGTCCGCGGCGCGGGCCAGCACGCGGTAGCCCTTGCGCGGCTCGGCAGCCACCAGCCCCTCGGCCTCCAGTTTCTTGAGCACGCCGTTGACCGTCTTGCGGGCCAGGCCGTGCGAACCGCTCAGCTCGCGCACGGTGGGGAGGTACTGCCCGGGCGCGAAGCGTCCTGCGACGATCTCCTTGCGAAGCTCGGCGAAGAGCTCAGCGCTGACGCGGCCGTTCCCAGGCCTGGCATATGTCGGAGTGGTGGCTACCATGCTGGCCTCCTGTTGTCCTCCTATACACCGCGAAAGTGGCTTTGTTCGCTGAGTTTCTGATTTTCGAATCTCTGTCGTAACGCATTGGAATACAGCGTGATAAGTTGACTGAAGCGAAGCGGGCGCCCAGTCAAGGACGCCCCGGGAGTCCGGAACTGAAACCTGGCTACTGGATGGCGCAGCTCTCCTCGGCGGCGTAGGTCATCTTGAGCTTGAGCATGCGCCGGTTCAGGCTGTCGCCGGTGTAGACGTATTTGTCGGTTACTCCCACCCCGGTCAGCCAGGCGAAGGCGATATCGGGCTTCGCCAGGGACTTGTCCTTGCTGTCCGGTCCGCGACTGTCCGCATTTCCGTAGCCGCCGAAGTGAGTCAACGCGTTGCCGTTGGTGTCGAGCACACCGATCCGAAAGCGGCCCTGGTCAGGATACCAGACCCTGCCGAACTCGTCCACGTCGAATCGAGTGGAGTCGCAGGTGCAATTGGCCATGAATACCTGGCTGCAGCCCATGCGGACCCACTCCGCGCCGGTAACCTTGACCGGTCGCAGTTTGGTCTTGTAGTAGTAAGCGT